>CAMOZY010000032.1 GCA_946631295.1 uncultured Lachnospiraceae bacterium | reverse complement strand
TCAAGAAGATGGTAGCAGGTATCTCATGCGGACTTGTTACCGGTGAGACCGATGACGATTTCGTTCTCCTCACCGACATCCAGGGTCTCGAGGACTTCTTCGGAGACATGGACTTCAAGGTAACCGGTACTACCGACGGTATCACTGCTATCCAGATGGATATCAAGATCCACGGTCTTACCAGACCCATCGTTGAAGGCGCTATCTCCAGATGCCGTGATGCAAGACTCTTCATCATGGACACCTGCATGAAGCCCGCTATTTCCGCTCCCCGTCCCGAGGTCGGAAAGTATGCTCCCAAGATCGTATCCATCAACATCGATCCCGAGAAGATCGGTGATGTTGTCGGACAGCGCGGAAAGACCATCAACGAGATCATCGCCAGAACCGGTGTTAAGATCGACATCGATGAGAGCGGAAGAGTTGATATCTGCGGAACCGATAAGGACGGAATGGACAAGGCCATTGATATGGTCAAGATCATTACCACCGAGTTCGAAGAGGGACAGGTTCTTAAGGGCAAGGTTGTCTCCATCAAGGAGTTCGGCGCATTCGTCGAGTTTGCTCCCGGCAAGGAGGGCATGGTCCACATCTCCAAGATTGCTAAGGAGAGAGTTGAGCATGTTGAGGATTATCTTACCCTCGGAGATGTAGTCACCGTTAAGTGCCTTGGTAAGGACAAGATGGGACGTATCAGCTTCTCCATGAAGGATGTAGCTCAGAACTGATCTGTACAATAATTGGCGCAAGGACGGGCCCTGATCCAGAGGGCCCGTTTTTTTCAAAGTTATTTAATAATCACGGATTGCTTCGTTGCCATGCAACTCCCGCAATCCTAAAAACATTCGCAATCCGCTAAAATGCAGGGGGCATGCATTTTGCTTCTTGCTCATGTTTTTGCGGGCCACTAAGTCAGAACTGCTCATTAATGCAAGCATTATTCGCATTCTGACTTGTGCCCCTGGAGATATACATGTTTGGGTATACAACAGTCAACAAACCGGAGATGAAGTTCAGGGAGTATGATCTGTACCACTCATACTACTGCGGACTCTGTACGGTTCTCAAGAAAAGATACGGACTTACGGGTGAATTCACACTGTCATACGACGGAGCATTTCTGTGCGCTCTGTTAAGCGATCTTTATGATGAAACGGATGTGATCTCTGCAAGAAGATGTGCTATGCACCCTGTCGGAAAGCATGCGATAAGGACTAATAATGTTACGGATTATGCTGCCGACATGAATGTCTTGATGGCGATGTATAAATGCCGTGATGACTGGAATGACGACAGGAAGCCCGGAAGAAAACTTATAGCGGATATACTGAGCAGTAAGACCGGTAAGATTAGAAAGCAGTATGAAGACAAGGTCAAAGTCATTGTACAGACCATGAAGGATATGGACGAGATCGAAAGGTCAGGTGAGCCTAAGCCTGAAATAATGGCTGAACTGTTCGGAAAGTCAATGGCAGAAGTCTATGTCTACAGACATGATGAATGGGAGAAATATCTTCGTACATTCGGAGATCATTTAGGACGCGCCATCTATTATATGGATGCGTATGAGGATGCCTTTTCCGACGCTAAAAAAGGAAGATACAATCCATATTCGGACATATATACAAGACCTGATTTTGAGGGAATTGCAAGAGAAATGGTAACGGTAGAGCTTCAGGAGGCATGTATTGCATTTGAAAAACTGCCGCTTATAGAAAATGTGGACATTCTCAGGAATATCCTTTATTCCGGGATATGGACCAGATTCAATATAGTTGCTTCCAAACGCTCGGGCGCTGAAAATACCGAAGAAGTTCAGGGTGAAGTGACAACGAAGGAGACAGAGGATGACTGATCCTTACAGAGTACTCGGGGTGCCTCCCACGGCTTCCGAGGAAGAGATAAAAAAAGCATACAGAAAGCTCAGCCGTATGTATCATCCTGACTCCAATATGAATAAATCGGAGTATGAGAAGAAGCAGGCCGAAGAGAAGTTCAAGGAAGTCCAGACAGCCTATGAGGATATAATTGACGGTAAGGTTGATCCAAGGAACTACAGACAGACAGGCTCCCGTTCGTATTCATCGTCTTCCTCTTCCTCATCATCGTATTCGTCATCAGGAAGAAGCTATCAGGGATACAGGGCCGGAGGAGGAACTTACAGCGGATATACGAGAAATACCTCGTCCGGATACGGAGACATGGATGTTCATCTGGAAGCCGCTGCCAATTTCATTGCAAACGGTTATCTGAGAGAAGCAAGAAATATACTGGATAATATCGATCCTTCAAGAAGAAATGCAAAATGGTATTATTACAGTGCAATATGTTATGCAAGAACGGGTAATAAATCACAGGCTATGTTCCATGCGAGGGCTGCAGCATCCATGGAGCCTTCCAATTCCGAATATTCCGTGCTGTATGATTATCTTTCCGGAGGCCCTTTTACAAGGAGTACGCAGCAGGGTGCCTCATCCTATACGGGATGGTATAATGACAGAAGGAACTCATACGGATACGGTTCCGGAACTCTTAATACAAGCTGTACGAGATGTGCGGATTCCTGCATGAGCATGATACTCTGCGCAAGCTGTCTCGGATGCTGATGAAAAAGTATTCACGTAAACGTAAGGGAAATTTAAGGCAGGAGGAATGACATGGAAGATGAGATCAGAAAACTGAGAAGATCACTTGTTGTCACACAGTCCATCTGTATTTTGATGCTGGCTATGTTCCTTGCGGTGATCGTGATAATGCTTCAGGGAGTCAGGGTTTTCCAGGAGTACAGAAGCGATATTGATTCTACGATAACTCTTGTAAAGGAACTCAAGAAGGTCAATCTTCCGAAACTTGCGGAAGATATTCATGAAACATCCGAAGCGATAGAGGCCGTTGACTGGACTGCTCTGTCCGAACAGCTTAATGAACTTGATCTTAAAGAGATAAAGGATACGATAGATTCTCTTGATCTTGATCAGATTAATGAAACACTCGGTTCGCTTGATATCGACGAACTTGCTCAGCAGCTCAGCGGGCTTGATATAGACAAGATCAACCAGACGATGGACGATGTCCAGGCTGCTCTCGAAAAACTCAACCGTTTTGGATTTTTCTGATGATTTATCTGATATTGTTCTTTTTAAAAAGAAAGAGGACGTTTCCGATATTCACTTATCTGTGAACAGGGGAATCGTCCTCTTGTTTTTATATTGCTTAATTCTTTTATTATCTTAATATGTCATCTCAGATTATCTTCGTCGCAGAGAATGGTTTTTCCCTCTGCAAGCGATTTCTGAACATCTATAAGCCTCTGATTCGAGCTTCCGCGGAACTTGAGCATGAGGCTTTTTTCTTTTATGTGGAATTCACCGTCGACCATCACATCGATAAGGGATATGAGGTTTTTGACCATCTCATCTTCTTCGGCCCACTTTAAGATATCGGTTTCGAATGTATATCCGGTGTATAGCCAGATGGTCTTTTCGGGATATTTTTCACGGAGTTTTTTTGCCAGCGAGAAGACAAAAGGCCTGTTCTCAGGCTCCATCGGTTCGCCTCCAAGAAATGTGAATCCTGCGATATATGAGGGGGCAACGGCTTCTATCAGCTCCTGTTCAACCTCTGCTGTATAGACCTCACCGTAATTAAAGTTCCAGGTCTCCGGATTGAAACACCCTTCACATTTGTGGCGGCATCCGCTTACAAAAAGCGAAACCCTTACTCCGGGGCCGTCAGCTACATCTGATTTTTTTATCATGCCATAATACATGTCATTCTCCTGATCATCTGTATAGACATAACTATAGTTAATGCTCTGTCTTTTTTCAAGGTTTCTTTTGTGAGAGGTGTACATATTCGGAGCGAAATCCTGCACGGTTTTGGAAACAATTTCGGCCCGGATATGCTATAATATTAGGGTTTTTATGACACTGTTTGATGCGGCCGGGTGTCTTTGATACACGGCCCCTAAAATGTTTGGAGAAGGAAAATGTCTAAGAGAAACGGAGGAAGTGTGGAAGTGCTTTGCCCCGAGATGGCTAAGCACTCCGAAGAGCTTGTCAGGCATCTCAGCAGGAATGATGCCTGCTGGTGCGGAAGCGGAAAGAAGTATAAGGCATGCCATGCACCATTTGATGACAAGATCAAAAAGTATTCATTAATGGGCAAGATCACCCCTGATCACAGCATTATCAAAACGCCCGAACAGATTGAAAAGATCAAAGAATCCTGCAAGATCAACGTCGCGATACTTGACCGTATCGAGAAGGAGATCCACGAGGGAATGGCGACCTCGGAGATAGACAAGATTGTTTACGATATGAGCGTTGAGGCCGGCGCAATCCCTGCACCTCTTAACTATGAGGGATATCCATACTCGGTATGTACATCTGTAAACGAACAGGTCTGTCATGGTTTTCCCTCGGATAATGTCATTCTTAAGAGCGGGGATATAGTAAATGTCGACTGCTCCACGATACTTAATTCATTCTTTTCCGATTCATCGAGAATGTTCTGCATAGGTGAAGTTTCGGAGGAAAAGCAGCGTCTCGTCAAGATCACGAGGGAAGCGTGCTATGAGGGACTTAAGTACTGCAAGCCCTGGGGATTTCTTGGAGATGTGGGACAGGCAGTTCACGATTACTGCTATGACAATGGTTATACGATCGTAAGGGAGATCGGAGGACACGGAGTAGGACTTGAGTTCCATGAGGATCCGTGGGTTGGATATCATTCCAGAAAGGGTACGGAGATGCTCCTTGTTCCCGGAATGATCTTCACCATTGAGCCCATGGTAAACATGGGAAAAGAAGACATCGTGACCGATCAGTCGAACGGATGGGAGGTTTCCACCAAGGACGGAAAGCCATCCGCACAATGGGAGATCATGGTACTTATTACCGAGGAAGGTAACGAGGTGCTGTGCTGGTAAAAGCAGAATAAAAAAGCTTTAGGATCCTGACAGGATATTACAAAATATTTTTTGACCCTGACATCATTTGATAGTAAAATAATTATGATTATGCCTTCAAATAATATGTCACAGGGATGATCCGATGGAATCTGACACCAGATTGACAGATTATATAGACAAATCCATACTGCAGACCATACAGGATTCTTTTTCCGATATGACAGGACTTGCCGCCATTACTACCAATGCTGATGGCAGTGCTGTGACGGAAGGATCCGGTTTTTGCCGTTTCTGTACGGAACTTAACAGAAAGTGTCCGCTGGGAAAGCAACTGTGTGAGTATTCAGATAAGACAGGAGCCATGGGAACCCATATGAACGGGCGCCCTAACTGGTATAAATGCCACGCGGGTCTTATTGATTTTTCTGCGCCGATAGTGGTCGGCGGAGAGATGATAGGATGCTTTGTCGGAGGGCAGGTCATCACCGAAGCTCCTGACGAAGCTAAATGCAGGGAACATGCTGCAAGGATAGGCGCAGATCCTGATGAATACTGGGCAGCGCTGAAGGAAGTTAATATCGTCTCGGAGGACAGGATTCAGAAGGCGATGGATTTCCTTTACACCATATCTGGTGTTCTGTCGGATATGGCCTACAGTAAGTACAATACCGAGAAGGCTAATGTCGAGATAGAGCGCGCTACAAGAATGAAGTCGGACTTTCTGGCCAACATGAGCCATGAGATCCGCACTCCCATGAATGCCGTGATAGGAATGGCAGAGATGGCTCTCAGGGAAGATCTTCCGGAGAGTGCCAGAAGATATATAAGTCAGATCAAATCTTCCGGAAGAGCACTGCTTACCATAATCGATGACATCCTTGATTTTTCGAGGATCGAATCCGGCAAGATGAACATATCGCCTGTCGAATATGAGCCTGTAAGCCTGTTTAACGGCGTTGCGGGTATCATCATGACAAGGCTGATGGATAAGAACATTGAACTGGTACTGAACCTTAACGTTGATATGCCAAGACTCCTTTACGGGGACTGCACAAGGATCAGACAGGTGCTCATTAACCTTGCCAATAATGCCGTTAAATTCACCGATTCCGGACAGGTCAGATTTGTTGTGGACTTTTCCCGGATTGATGATGAATATATCATGCTGAATGTTTCGGTAGAAGATACCGGAATAGGAATAAAGCAGGAAAACCTCGAGAAGATCTTTGATTCATTCTCGCAGGTTGATTCCAAGAGAAACAGGAGCACGGAAGGAACGGGACTCGGACTTGCGATTTCCAGAGAACTGCTCAATCTGATGAACGGACAGCTCCATGTGGAATCGGAATATAAGAGAGGATCCGTCTTCTCGTTCAAACTTCCGCAGAAGGTTATAGATCCTGCTCCGACGATGGTAGTAAAGGATCCGGATAAGGCACTCGTTATAGGCATGTTCAGAAATGAATATGTTGCGGACGGATTTACATGGGATGCTTCCAAGCTCGGCGTGTCGGCAATGCTTCTTGCTCCCGATGCAGACCTTGTACTTGCCGCAGATACCGCAATTAAGAGAAATCCCGACAGGAAGCTTTATCTGTTCGTTGATCAGGAACTGTTCGATTCAGAAAAAAGAGCATTCCTTGAAAAGAATCCGGATATCACCGGAGTTATGGTATCTGAGTTTTTCAGTACCGTTGATAACGGCCCTGATAATCTTCTTATCGCAAGAAAGCCGTTGTCTGCAATGAGCCTTACGATGATAATCAATCACGGTAACACGGGATTTGAAGATGTCACGGAAAAGGCGGAGGTCATGTCCTTTACGGCACCGGATGCGGGCATTCTGATAGTTGAGGACAATCCTGTCAACCTGACAGTTACGGAAGGACTGCTTGAACCCCTTGGCATGAATATTAAGACCGCTTCCAGCGGAAAAGAAGCCATAAGGAAGATCGAGGAAGAACATTTTGATCTTATTCTCATGGATCATATGATGCCCGAGATGGACGGAGTTGAAACTACCAGGATAATCAGGAGAATGTATCCCGATTACGCGGATGTTCCGATAATCGCACTTACCGCTAATGCCGTAAGCGGGGTGAAGGATGTTTTCCTTTCCGAAGGAATGAACGATTTTATAACGAAACCGGTGGAACTCAGGACGCTTGCTTCAGTGATAAGAAAGTGGCTTCCCGCTGATAAGGTGAACCAGGAATTGTGAAATATAGGATCTTACAGGTCCGATGATTTTATAAAATGAATAATTAATTTTCAGGAGGTTTTGTAATGTATTCGCTTGATGAAGTAAAGTCAGTAGATCCCGAAGTTGCTCAGGCCATAGTAGATGAGCAGGAAAGACAGAATACCCATCTTGAACTCATTGCTTCAGAAAACTGGGTAAGCAAGGCCGTTATGGCAGCTATGGGAAGCCCCCTTACCAATAAATACGCAGAAGGATATCCCGGAAAGCGTTACTACGGTGGATGCCAGTGTGTTGACGTAGTTGAAGAGCTTGCAAGAAACCGTGCAATGGAGCTTTACGGATGCACATACGCAAATGTTCAGCCTCACTCTGGTGCACAGGCTAACCTTGCAGTTCAGTTCGCACTTCTTCAGCCCGGAGATACCATCATGGGTATGAACCTTGATCACGGCGGACACCTTACACACGGTTCACCTGTCAATATTTCCGGAACATATTTCAACGTTGTTCCTTATGGTGTTAATGACGATGGATTCATCGATTACGACAAGCTTGAGGAAATCGCAAAAGAGTGCAAGCCCAAGATGATCATCGCAGGCGCTTCTGCATATGCAAGAACTATCGATTTCAAGCGCTTCAGAGAAATCGCTGATGAGGTAGGTGCTTATCTCATGGTGGATATGGCTCATATCGCAGGTCTTGTTGCTGCAGGACTTCATCCCAGCCCCATCCCCTATGCACATGTAGTTACCACTACAACTCATAAGACCCTTCGCGGACCCAGAGGCGGAATGATCCTTTCAAGCGCTGAGTTTGCCAAGGAGCACAAGCTTAACAAGGCGGTTTTCCCCGGAATCCAGGGCGGACCTCTCATGCATGTCATCGCAGCTAAGGCTGTATGCTTCAAGGAGGCTCTCGATCCTTCATTCAAGGTATATCAGCAGAACATTTATGATAACGCACAGGCTCTTGCAAAGGGACTTATCTCAAGAGGACTTAAGATCGTTTCAGGCGGTACTGACAACCACCTCATGCTCCTTGATCTTACTCCTTTTAATGAGACCGGTAAGGAAATCGAGGCTCTTCTTGATGAGGCACATATCACAGCCAACAAGAACACTATTCCTAACGATCCTCAGAAGGCAAATGTTACCAGCGGTATCAGACTCGGTACTCCCGCTGTAACATCCAGAGGCCTTAACACAGAGGATATGGATCAGCTCGCAGAAGCTATCAGCCTGATCGTAAAAGAGAAGGAAGCAGGCGTAGAGAAGGCTAAGGCCATCGTTATGTCTCTTACCGAGAAGTATCCCCTGAACTAAGTAATGACTGGAGAATGAAATGATACAAGTTGCTGTATTTGGTTATGGAACCGTCGGAAGCGGTGTTGTGGAGGTCATTGAGCGTAATAACTCTTATGTCTCCGCAAATTCCGGCGACAAGGTGAATGTAAAGTATATACTCGATCTTCGCGAATTCCCCGGAGATCCCTATGAATCCAAGCTGGTCCATGATGTGGAGACCATCATAAACGATGATGAGGTTTCAATCTGCTGTGAGACCATGGGCGGAGTCGGAGCTGCTTACAAGTTCACCAAAATGGCCCTTGAGAAGGGTAAGAGCGTTTGTAGTTCCAACAAGGAACTCGTTGCCAAGCATGGTGCCGAACTTATGCGTGTGGCAAAAGAGCACGGATGTGCATATCTTTTTGAAGCAAGCGTAGGAGGCGGAATTCCCATACTCAGGAATCTTACGACCGCTCTTACTGCGGAAAGGATCACTCAGATAGCAGGTATCCTCAACGGAACCACCAATTTCATCCTCACAAGAATGGAAGAGGATGGAGCTGATTTCGATGAGACTCTGAAGAAGGCTCAGGAACTCGGATATGCCGAGAAGGATCCCACCGCTGATATCGAAGGCCACGATACGGCAAGAAAGATTTCAATACTTTCAGACATCATGTCCGGACATTTTACCGATTCCGATGCGGTCAGGACAACAGGCATCACAGGCGTGACAAGCAAGGACATCACAATGGCTAAGGAAGCCGGTTACAGCATCAGACTGCTTGGTATTGCAAACAGATATGATGACGATTCCGTAAGCACAATGGTGGCTCCCTTCCTGGTAAAAAAGAGCCATCCTCTCGCAGGCGTACGTGATGTTTTCAATGCAATCTACGTAACGGGTAATATGCTCGGAGAAACCATGTACTACGGCAAGGGTGCCGGTAAGCTTGCAACTGCAAGCGCGGTTGTTGCCGATGTCATTGATGCCGCAAGAAAGGGATCATCCACCATGTATCAGGGCTGGGATGAAACTCCGGTCAAGGCAGCTTCTGTAAGCGATATGAAATATAAGTATTACGTAAGATGTCTTGATGACAAGTTTGACGATGTTCAGGCTGCATTCCCAGGCGGATGCCGTATCGGCAAGTTCGGCGGTGAGTCCGGATTTGTAACCGAAGAGATCAGCGGATCCGATTTTGAAGAGAAATGTTCCAAGCTCGGTGATGCAGTGGCTAACAGTATCAGGATCTATGAATGATTTCTTTTCCGGCAGGGAAAGAATTAGAAATAAAAGATTAAGAGGATCATGAAAAGATGGCTAAGGTAGTAAAATTCGGCGGAAGCTCTCTTGCGTCAGCCGAGCAGTTCAAGAAGGTCGGTGATATCATTAAAGCCGACAGCGAGAGAAGATATGTGGTTCCTTCAGCTCCCGGAAAGAGATCTCCCAGGGATACCAAGGTGACCGATATGCTCTACAATCTCTATGGCAGCGTGTCAGATGACAGAAGCTTTGCCAAGGTTCTTGCGGATATCCGCGCAAGATATGACGAGATCATCAAGGGTCTCGGACTCAAGCTTGATCTGTCAAAGGAATTCGACAAGATCGCAGCAGATCTTAAGGCAGGCGCTGACAGCGATTATGCTGCTTCAAGAGGAGAATTCCTCAACGGTCATATTATGGCTGCATATCTGGGATTTGAGTTCATCGATCCCGCAGAATATATCATCTTCGACAAAAAGACCGAAAACTACGATCCTGAGAAGACATATAAGAATCTCAGCAAGAAGCTTGAAAAGACTCCTAATGCCGTTATTCCCGGTTTTTACGGAGCGTATGCAGACGGTACTGTCAAGACATTCTCAAGAGGCGGTTCCGACATAACAGGATCCATCGTGGCAAGAGCTATCCATGCGGATGTGTATGAGAACTGGACTGATGTATCCGGATTCCTTATTGCAGATCCCAGGATCATCGATAATCCCGCCAAAATCGAGACCATCACATACAGAGAGCTCAGAGAGCTTGCATATATGGGTGCAGGCGTTCTCCACGAGGATGCGATCTTCCCCGTAAGACAGGAAGGTATTCCCATCAACATCAGAAATACCAATGATCCCAAGGACGAGGGAACATGGATCGTTGAGACCACATCCAAGAAGTCTAAATATGTCATCACCGGTATTGCCGGAAAGAAGGGCTTCTGTGCGGTTAATGTGGATAAGGACATGATGAACTCCGAGATCGGATTCGGAAGAAGAGTTCTTCAGGCATTTGAAGAGAACAACATTTCATTTGAGCATCTTCCTTCCGGTATCGATACAATGACTGTATTTGTCCATCAGGATGAGTTCAGGGATAAGGAGCAGAGCGTTGTTTCAGCCATCCGCAGAATGACAGATCCCGATGTTATAGACATTGAATCTGATCTAGCACTTATCGCAGTTGTGGGACGCGGAATGAAATCAACCAGAGGAACTGCCGGAAGGATCTTCTCAGCACTCGCACATGCTCATGTTAATGTCAAGATGATCGACCAGGGATCTTCGGAGATCAATATCATCATTGGCGTTGCAAATTCAGACTTTGAAACAGCTATAAAGGCTATATACGATATCTTCGTTGAGACCAAATTATGATCTTTCCGGTATCAGTCACGGACACCTGATTCTGTGACTGATACTTGCTGTAAACGGCATCTGCATCCGGAAAAATCCGGATATATGTGGTTTGCTATGGATTGATAACAGGGGAGAAATTGATTTGAGCAAACGTAAAAAGAAAAACAGGAACAACCAGAGCAGGAATGGTTACAGCGAAAAGTCCAGGTCCGCAGTGACTGAAGAAACCAGGGAGAATGCGGAGGATGCTACCCAGGAACTGACATTTGATATTTCGGATTTCGAAGAAAATGCAGATGATGGGAAGGCTGAAGAAGGTCAGCAGGAAACGGCCGCATCTGTCAGTGAAGAAACCTCAGCTGAATCTGTTTCGGAGGATGCTGCAGATACTGAGTCAGCAGGAGATGAAGCTTCAGAGGAAACTGTTCAGGAAGTGAGCAATCCTGAAGCTGAAGGAGCTGAAGAAACTTACGAAGAGCAGGCTTCAGAGGAAGCTGATGACGCTCCCGAAGATGCTTCATCCGAAGAAGATGCATCCGCTGATGATTCATCCGAAAGTTCCGATGAAAAGGAAGATGAAGATTCGGATGATGAAGACGAGTCTGATTCCGACGATGATGATAAGGAAAAGGACAGCAAAAGGGCCAGACCAAGCCGAGAAGCTCTCAGGGAACAGTCTGAAAATGAGAGAGTAAGACGCGAGGCCAGACATAAGAGAAGGATACGCCAGCAGGTTACCGCGTATTTTATTCTTATACTCATAATAGCCATCATCGGTACAGGTCTGTATTTTGGCGTAAAATATTTTGTGGATCTGTCTAAACAAAGACAGGCGGAAAACCTCGTACAGCAGCCTGTAGAGGAGCAGCAACCTGAAGAAAATGTTACTCCCGAGCCTGTTATTGAGGAACTGCCTCCTGCTCCTACTGTAGAGGATCTAGGACCTACACCTTCCGAGAGACTTGATGCCGTTATTGAAAATGAGATTGCCGGAATGAATCTTGAAGAGAAGGTTCAGGCGTTAATGTTCATTACTCCCGAGACCATCACAGGCGTGAACAGAGTAGTGATAGCAGGTGACGGAACACGTACCGCACTTGAGGATTTCTGCCCCGGCGGTATCATGTATTCTTCCCAGAATGTAACTTCAGCAGACCAGTTTACAACCATGCTCAGCAATACTACTGAGATGGTCAGCAGGCCTGTTTTCTTTGCGACAACCGAGACAGGACTTAACGAATCAGGACTTGTCGGGACCTCAGTCATAGAATCCGTATCGACACCTTCCCAGGTGGTGGCATCAGGAAATGTTGAAGATGCAGTTGATGCCGGAATGACCATCGGAATGGGACTTCAGTCCATAGGTATTACCGTTGATTTTGCACCTCTTGCTGATCTTGCCGTAACAAACGGAGGCATAGGAGACAAGGCTGCCTTTGGAAGTGATGCTGCTTCCGTTACTCCTTATGTTACCGGAATGGCAGATGGTCTTTCACAGAGCGGTGTGATCTCTGCACTGAGGTATTTCCCTTCACTTGCAGCTTCTTCACAGAATCCTGCTTATGGAAGAGCAGTGTGTGACAGAACTCTTGATGATTTCAGAAGCAATGAATTCCAGGTATGGCTTTCAGCTATAAACGCAGGTGCAAGGATGATCCAGATGAGCAATGTCATCTATCCTTCCATCGACAGTGATTCACTTCCTTCATCACTTTCCGAAAAAACCGTTACGGGAGTTTTAAGGGATGAACTC
This sequence comes from uncultured Lachnospiraceae bacterium, assembly GCA_946631295.1. Taxonomy (GTDB): domain Bacteria; phylum Bacillota; class Clostridia; order Lachnospirales; family Lachnospiraceae; genus AC2028. Next base: position 16,520 of record CAMOZY010000032.1, on the reverse strand, counting down.
GGATATGGCGGAGTCATCATAAGCGGTCCTTTGAATGATGCTGCGATCACTTCATACTATACAGCCTCTGAAAGCGCCGTCATGGCCCTCAAGGCAGGCTGTGACATGATCTGCACATCTCCGGATCCCAAAGCTGCCGTTGCGGGCATTATGGAGGCTGTGGATAGCGGTGTTATATCCGAGGAGCGTATCAATGATGCACTGATAAGGATCTTCCGTATAAGATATGCGGATGCTCTTGAGCAGTTCAGGGCAGAGTATGAGATCGAAGCTGCTTCCTTGGGCGTAGATCTGACAGGAGTTCAGTACTGATATTAATCCCCCGGGTAACCGGGGGTGAGCGTAAAAAAATACCTCAGAACCGCGGTTCTGAGGTATAAAAAAGAGCGATAGACGGGGCTCGAACCCGCGGTCTCCACCTTGGCAAGGTGGCGCTTTACCAACTAAGCTACTATCGCATTGTCTGCTTTCGCACGACAAAAGTTAATATACTAAAAAGCAGACATGTTGTCAACAGGAATTTTAAAAAATTTTTTTATAACCGTTTTTCCTGTTTTTTGAATGATTCAGACTCAGGCTTCTTCCTTTGAATCAGCACTTTCGGAACTGCCTTCAATACCGAGAGCATTAGCTACTTTGACTGATGCCTTGTTTTCGATGATCTTCCAGATCATCATGGAGATTATCGCACAGAAGGTTCCGGTTATCATTCCCGCGATGACATCGGTGGGATAATGAACACCGACATACAGTCTTGAGAAGGCTATCAGTGCTGCAAGGATGATCGCGGGTATTCCGATCTTTTTCGGTCCCTTGATGAGATATACGACGCCGACTGCAAATGAAGCTCCCGAGTGACCTGAAGGAAATGAAGGATCGGGCTGTTTTTCAATAAGGAGCTGCAGGCCCTGGATCATTTCGTAGGGACGGATACGTCCGACATTTGGTTTGATCAGTACATTATTGATCAGAACCGAGAAAACAAGTCCGATGCCTGCCATGATACCGAGCGGGCGGGTCTTCTTGAAAAAGAGAAGAACTATTGCGGTGATGATCCAGAACAGTCCCTTGTCTCCCAGGTGAGTGATGAATTTCATGATGGGGGTGAGGACATCGTTTCTGACATTTTCCTGAAGGAACAGGAGAAACTGATCGTCCCACTGCATGTGTAAAAGAGATTCCATGTTTGTTTTTCCTTTCGTAAGGCGTAAGATTAACAGACATAATAATATCATAAAAAGAGGCATTTATGTACGATAATGTTCAGGTTATAATTCCTTCTCTCAATCCCGACGAGAAACTGATGAATACGGCTCGCGGGATGATAGAAAAGGGTTTTAGCGATGTTATCCTCGTCGATGACGGATCGGATGAAGCACATCGCAAAGAGTTTGAAAAGATACGCACGGAATATCCCGATAATATAACGGTTCTGGTACATGAAGTGAATAAGGGTAAGGGCAGGGCAATGAAAACGGCCTTTGAGTATGTTCTTAAGCAGCGCCCTGATTCACTCGGAGTCGTAACGGTTGACGGTGACGGACAGCATACACCCGCAGATGCCGCAAAATGCATCGATGCGATGATCGAAAAGAAAGCATTTATCATAGGATGCAGGGATTTTTCACTCCCCCAGGTTCCGCTCAGGAGCAGACTGGGAAATATCATCACAAGGAATGTTTTCAGATATGTCTGCGGAATAAAGATCTCTGATACGCAGACAGGTCTCAGGGCTGTTCCTGCTCAATATCTTGAATATATGACAACGGTCGATGGTGACAGGTACGAATATGAGACCAACCAGCTTCTCAAGATAGGTTCCGACCGGATACCTTATGCCGAGATACCCATCGAGACCGTATATATTGATGATAATCAGACTTCTCATTTCCATCCCTTAAGGGATTCTGCTAGGATTTACGGAGTTATCTTTAAATTTGCCGCAAGTTCCATTTTATCGTGTATAATAGACCTTGTTGCTTTCAGGGTGATACTTGCTTTTATCCCCCTTGTTTTAGCAGAGGCAACAAGAGGAACGATAGCCGGAGTTGCCGCCAGGATCATTTCCGCGGCCTGCAATTTTGTAATTAACAAAAAGGCAGTATTCGGGCACAGCGGTGATGCCGCAAAGAGTGCAGTGAGGTATGCAATTCTTGCCGTATGCCAGCTGGGTGCTTCTGTCGGGCTCGTTGCACTTTTTACGATCCTGTTTGGCGTAGAGAGTGACTGGCTCAAGACACTCCTTAAGGCAGTGGTTGATACATGCCTGTTCTTCATAAGCTTTAAGATCCAGAGAAACTGGGTTTTCAAAAAATAAGAAAGGTCGTATGCAGTAAATGTCCAGTCGTAACGAAAAGAAATCATCATCCGGAGTACGTGTGCTGAAGGTGGTACTCAAAATAGTGGGAAGATCACTTGCAGTGCTAGGTGTCACGGTGCTTCTTGTACTTTTTCTTGTAGTCGGTGCCTGCTTTCTTGCAATGCATGGTCCAAGCCCCGCTTTCAGAAGCCAGTTTGCAATGTTTGCCTATGAGACAAGTGCACTGAAATGGCTTCCCAAGCTTTTCCTCGGAAGTGATCAGTTTGAAAAGATCATCGCTGAAAACACAATGCCCGAAGTTGCGGAAGGAACCGCTTCCAATACCGAGCTTATCCAGATACCTGATGAAACAGCCATCGCAGATGAAAATGTTCGTCCGCTCGTTATTGAAGAGATAAACGGAGGAACCTACCACGGATATATGATGATCATCCAGGATCCCTCGACTGTTTTTGTCGGAACAGTAGATCAGTTCAGACAGGGTGACGGTGATGTCGTCAAGAAATTCTGTGAACGCTATAATGCCATCGGCGGTGTAAACGGCGGAGAGTTTGTCGACATGGGTTCATACAGCTATACAGCATGTCCCGTCGGTGGAGTTATCTCACAGGGACAGCCCGTGTATGAGAATAACAATGTCGGAAAGTGGAACCTTGTATGTATAACCAATGACAACAAGCTCATCCTCCTCAAGGGTTATTCCGTTGCGCAGGCGCTTGAACTGAATGTAAGGGATGCAGTCCATGTAAAGCATGAGACAGGACCCTTCCTGATAATCGACGGCGAACCTCTTGAGGTTCCCAGTATTGATGTATACGGAGGAGGAAAGAATCCCCGTACAGCTATCGGACAGCGTTCTGACGGTGCAATCCTCATGTGCGTTATCGATGGTCGACAGGCATCCAGCCTTGGCGCAACCTTCAAGGAGATGATCGATATCATGCAGGATTACGGTGCTGTTAATGCTGCATGCCTTGACGGCGGAACTTCAACACAGATGGAATATAACGGACAGACCGTAAACAATCCTTATTCACCCACGGGGCCCAGACGTTGTCCCACTGCATTTCTTATCATGAGCACCGAGGCTAATTCCTCCTACGATGCACTTGCACTTATGAACGGGGAGGGAAACTGATGAGCAGAGATAATAGTTCCAGAAAGAGTTTTTTCGGAGTCGGTCTTTTAATTTATTTTATCCTCGGCTGTATAGGCATTTTCTTCTTCCTGCGCTGGTTCAACGGATATCTTACAGCCTATGAGACAGCACTTCCCGCTACCGGTATTGCCGAGATAAGAACCGCATTTGAAACAGGTGCGATAGAAGAGGTTATGTCCGGCGGAAATCTTGTGACCGATTCTGCGTATTACAATATCTTTGATTACGAAGCTCATATCAAGGAGCTTATCGTTGGAAAAGAGATCACCATCGAGGAATCCTCAGCTTCATCTGCAGAGGTTCCCAGATATGTTATCAAGGCAGCAGGTGAGCCGGTTACCGATGTGACACTCAAAGTCATCGGACAAAATGACTACAACATGGATATCTGGGGATGCGATAAGTTCTATCCTGACCAGTATCTCATGTCAACTGATGTTTATACCATCACAGTACCCACTGATGTCATCGTCAATGTATCCGGAAGAGATCTCGGACCTTCCGATATCATGAAGGATGCAAACGGAGCAGATGTTGTTACGGACATAGATGTTATCAGGAACGTAACTCAGTATATGTCCTATGTTCCTACATTTACCACCTACCGCGTGACCGGACTCTGGTCAAATCCGACGGTCTCTGCAAGGACGGCTGATGGCAGGGAAGTTGTTCTTGACTGTGACGGAACTGATTATTCCGCACCTCTTCAGACAGATGCGGATGTTGCTGCTGAGATAAACGCGCTTATTCCTACCATCGTAGATGCATACGGCAAGCACTTTATCGGAGTCAATTCAAGCGCTGTGTATAACTACCTGCTTCCCGGTTCCGAATACAGAGCATCGCTTTCGACGGCAGTGACCAATTTCTATCCTACATCACGTATCACATCATATAACTACTACAATGTAAGCGCGGATAATTTCGTTACATACAGTGATAACTGTGTTTCGGCAAACATTGTTTTTGACCTTGTTGTTAAGTTCAATTCGACCGCATATCAGACCAAGAATGAGGGCAGTGATGCAGTCTGGATATTCATCAAGCAGGACGGACAGTGGTATCTTGCGGATGTTCCGAGACAGGAGCCCAGGTCACTTGAGGATGCCGGTGTAACGGATTGATGAAAGGCTTGATCTTACTTTTTTGACAAAAGGAGGATGTCTATGAAGCTTATCTTTGTAGGAGCCGCACACGAAGTTACGGGAAGCTGTCACTTCCTTGAAGCCTGCGGTAAGAACATTTTGGTAGATTACGGAATGGAACAGGGAATCGATACTTTTGAGAACGTTCCTCTGCCTGTGCCGGAATCTCATATCGATTATGTATTACTTACCCATGCTCATATCGATCACTCGGGACTTCTTCCTCTGCTCTATGCAAGAGGATTCAGAGGACAGATATTTGCAACTGATGCAACATGTGATCTGTGCTCGATAATGCTGCGTGACTGTGCACACATCCAGATGATGGATGCGGAGTATAAAAACAGGAAGAACCGTCGTGCCAAGGATGCTCCTCCGGTAGAACCTCTCTACAGCATGGAGGATGCGGAAGGCGCAATAAGAAGACTTGTTGCCTGCCATTATGACACGGTTGTCGATGTGTGTGACGGTATTCAGATAAGATTTACCGACATCGGACATCTTTTGGGATCTGCAAGTATCGAGGTGTGGATCACAGAGGAAGATAATTCCAAGAAGCTCGTATTTTCAGGTGATATCGGAAACAGCAGACAGCCTCTGATCAAGGATCCCATGCCTACGACTGAAGCTGATTATGTCATCATGGAATCCACCTACGGTGACAGGAATCATCCGGAACCTGAAGGTGATTTCGAGACGATGCTGGCTGATATAATCCAGACTACCTTTGACAGAGGCGGAAATGTGGTTATTCCTTCCTTTGCCGTAGGACGTACGCAGGAACTTTTGTATTTCCTTAGAAAGATCAAGGTAAATAAGAGGATAAAGGGACACGAGAATTTTGCTGTTTATGTGGATTCGCCTCTTGCAGTTGATGCTACTGAGATCTTTACTGCAAACCGTATGGACTGTTTCTCTGATGATGCGATGGCTCTTGTCAAGCAGGGGATTAACCCGATCTCTTTTGCGGGACTTAAGCTTGCGATCACCAGTGATGAATCCAGGAACATCAATTTTATAGAAGAGCCCAAGGTAATAATCTCAGCCTCTGGTATGTGCGAGGCAGGACGTATAAGACATCACCTCAAGCACAACCTCTGGAGACCGGAATGTACGATCCTTTTTGTAGGATATCAGGCTAACGGAACTCTCGGCCGTGCGATAGTCGAGGGAGCCGAGATGGTCAAGCTTTTCGGTGAGGAGATACAGGTAAGAGCTGAGATAAAGCAGCTTCGCGGACTTTCCGGACATGCCGATAAGGATGGTCTCATATGGTGGATCTCTCAGTTTACGGAAAAGCCTAAGAAGGTATTTATAGTACACGGTGAGGACAGCGTTGCGACAGCCTTTGCCGAGACACTCAAGATAGAATACGGTCAGAGAGCAGTTGCCCCCTACAGCGGTTCGGAATTTGATCTTGCTGCCGGAAGATTCACATATGAAGCTATGCCTGTCAGAAAGGCCAAGAAGACTCCTGCTGGCAAGGCAATATCCGGTGTTTACGCACGTCTTGTTGCTGCAGGTCAGAGACTTATGGCGATCATCAAGGGCATGGACGGTTATCCCAACAAGGATATCGGAAGACTTGCAGATCAGATCACATCGCTCTGCGAAAAGTATGATGACAGGAAATGACAGTTATAGAGGACGGGATTGAAATATGAGTTATGCTGATGAAGTATTTATAAAGACATGCAGGGATATCCTTGAAAACGGAACCAGTACCGAGGGCCAGAAGGTAAGACCTCACTGGGAAGACGGGACTCCCGCATATACCATCAAGCAGTTCGGGGTTGTTAACAGATATGATCTGAGTAAAGAATTTCCTATCATGACGCTCCGCCGTACCGCACTTAAATCAGCTACGGATGAGATGCTCTGGATATGGCAGAGAAAAAGCAATAACATTAATGATCTTCACTCACATATCTGGGATGAATGGGCGGATGAGAACGGCTCCATCGGCAAGGCTTACGGATATCAGATGAAGGTAAAGCATGAATATCCTGAAGGAAAGATGGACATGGTTGATCGTGTGATCTACGATCTTAAGAACAATCCGTTCTCAAGACGTATCATGACCAATCTGTATGTTTTCCAGGATCTGCATGAGATGAACCTTTACCCGTGCGCTTATTCCATGACATTCAATGTCACGCAAAAAGCAGGAGAGGATAAGCTTACGCTTAATGCAATCCTCAATCAGCGCTCACAGGATATGCTCATGGCAAATAACTGGAATATAGTACAGTATGCCGTACTGGTACATATGCTCGCACAGGTATGCGGAATGAATGTCGGTGAGCTTGTTCATGTTATCGCTGACTGTCATATCTATGACAGACATATCCCTCTTATAAAAGAGATGATAGAAAGAGAACCTCTTCCTGCTCCGACATTCCATATCAATACGGATATCACGGATTTTTATAAGTTCACCTCAACTGATGTCTGGCTTGATGATTACAAACATCATGAGCAGATAACCGATATTCCGGTAGCAATCTGAGCCTGCCGCAGATAAAACCGGATGGAAAAGTATTTGAAGATTCGGGCAGACAAAAAGGATTTTCGAACTTTGATCATGACTGAAGATCCGGGAAAAATGACTTAATAAACGGAGAAGTAAGATGACTATAATAGTTGCCGCAGATTCCAACTGGGCCATAGGAAATAAGGATGAACTCCTTGTCAGGATCAAGGAGGATCACAAGAATTTCAAGGCACTTACAACGGGTCACACGGTGGTTCTTGGAAGAAAAACACTTTCCACCTTTCCCGGCGGACTTCCGCTTAAGAACAGGACCAATATAATCATGAGCCGTGATCCGGAGTACAGCGTGGAGGGCGCCAAAGTTGCCCACAGCGTTGAAGAACTTCTTGAGATGGTCAGGGATATAGATGATGAAGTGTTTGTCATCGGAGGAGGAACAATATATAACCAGCTTCTTCCCTACTGTGACAAGGCAATAGTGACCAGGATAGACCATACATATGAGGCTGATACTTATTTTCCGGACCTGGATGCGGATGAAGGATGGAAGATAACTGAGACCTCGGATGAACAGACCTATTTTGATCTCACATATCATTTTGTAACATATGAGAGAGTATGATAAAATAAAGGGTAAGTTTTTTAAATCTTATACGAAAGAAGGCTGATGCAAATGGAAAAGAAGGACATTGACTGGGGTAATTTAGGATTTGGTTACATTAAGACTGATTATCGTTACGTCTCCAATTTCAAGGACGGAAAATGGGATGACGGTGAGATCACCACAGACGATAAGGTAGTCCTTAACGAGTGCGCGGGAGTTCTTCAGTATGCACAGACCGTATTTGAAGGACTTAAGGCATACACCACAGAGGACGGACGTATCGTTACATTCCGCCCCGACCTCAACGCAGAGCGTATCAATCAGTCTGCAGCAAGACTTGAGATTCCTACACTTCCCGAAGGAAAGTTCATCGATGCTGTAGAGAAGACTGTCAAGGCAAATGCTGCATATGTTCCTCCTTACGGAAGCGGCGCAACTCTTTATGTCAGACCTTACATCTTCGGTTCAAATCCCGTTATCGGAGTTAAACCTGCAGATGAGTACCAGTTCAGAGTACTTGTTACACCTGTAGGACCTTACTTCAAGGGCGGAGCTAAGCCCATTGTCATCAAGGTATCCGACTTTGACCGTGCGGCACCTCACGGAACCGGCGACATCAAGGCAGGACTTAACTATGCAATGAGCCTTCATGCAATAGTTACAGCACATGCTGAAGGATTTGCAGAGAATATGTATCTTGATTCTGCAACAAGAACCAAGGTTGAAGAGACCGGTGGAGCAAACTTTCTCTTTGTTACCAAGGACGGCAAGGTTGTCACTCCCAAGTCAAAGAGCATTCTTCCTTCCATCACAAGAAGAAGCCTTATATATGTTGCAAAAGAATATCTCGGACTTGAAGCTGAGGAAAGAGAGATCACTCTCGAGGAAGTTGCGGATATGGCAGAGTGTGGACTTTGCGGAACCGCAGCAGTTATCTCTCCTGTCGGAAAGATCAACGATCATGGCAAGGAGATCTGCTTCCCCAGCGGAATGGAAGAGATGGGACCTGTTACCAAGAAGCTTTACGATACTCTTACCGGAATCCAGATGGGCCGCATAGAAGCTCCCGAAGGATGGGTACATGAGATCAAGATTTGATCATAAAGCTCATAACTGATCTATTTGGTTTATGCTTTACAGAATTTATTCAGGAAAAATATTAAGATCCGTCGTGGCACTGCTTGTCATATGTTTACTCACCGGATGTGGTGGGACACAGGTTGTGCTTACGACGGGTTTTGACAAAGATGAGATTTTTGTCGTCGGCAGCGAGAGATGTTCTTTATCCGAGCTCAATATATATCTGACCAACATACAGAAGACATATGAGAATGTATTCGGTGATGAGATATGGGATGTTACATCGGATGGTGTGACATTTGAAGAGAGTATCAAGAATACCGCACTAGCCCAGCTGGCTCAGGTTAAGACAATGTATCTGATGGCTCTGGACAGAGGCCTGGAGCTGGATGAGAATGAGCAGGCTCTGGTTGCGGAGGCGGCACAGGAGTATTATTCATCTCTTTCGGAAGCTGAGGTGAGTACGCTTGGTGCAAATGAAGATCTTATCAGATCGATGTACTCGCAGATGGCACTTGCTCAGAAGGCCTATGATGAGATAATCAGGGATATATCACCCGAGATATCAGACGATGAAGCAAGATTCGTCAAGGTACGTATGATCTATATGAGGACCGCATACCGTAACGGTGATTCACTGATCCCGTATACGGACAGCGATCAGGAGAGGGTTTATTATACTCTTTTTAATCTGAGAAACGGTCTTCTTGACGGAAGCCTTGATTTTGAAACAGAAGCTGCCAAGTATAATGAAGCAGGAGAATCTGTCATTTCCTTCGGAAAGGGAACGATGGATGAAGCGGTTGAAGAGGCGGCATTCTCACTTTCAAACGGTGAGATAAGCAATATCGTGAGTACCTCTGATGGCATGTATCTTATGCAGTGTATCAGTACGCTGGACAGAGCACAGACGGATGCCAACAAGATGCTCATTACGGAGAAACTCAGGAATGAAGCTTTTGAGAAAGTATATGACGAATATCTCGAGAGTCTTATAAGGAATCTCAACACGGAGATGTGGAAGAACGTAACTCTTAATGAAGATCCCGAGATCACTACCTGCAGTTTTTTTGCAACTTATGAGAAATATCTCGATAACGGGGAGATAGATGGTTAAGCGTAAGTTTGTAAGTACAAGAACATTACAGCCCGGGATGAAGATAGACCAGGCCATCCTGGATAAGACCGGTCGCGAGCTTATTGCGAAAGGCGCTTATCTTGACGATTTCCAGATCGAATATCTTCAGAAGAAATCCATCGGCGGCATATATGTTTCGGAGGGCGAACCGGATCCCGAAGAGATTCATTCCCTGGAAGCACAGCTTCCCGCTTACACCAAGGAGCTGATCGAAAAGAGCCGTGTCGAGGATAAGAGCAAGGTTACACTCAGTACCGAGGTTATAAAGAGAGTAGGAGAGGGAGTACAGTACCTCTATGAAAATGTCGAATCGGATAATTTCCTCGAGGCAACGAATAATGTTACCGGTGAGCTGGTAAAAGCCATTGAATCCAACCATGCTGTGGCTGTCGATATCAACCTTATCAAGGTCAGTGACGAATACACATTCAAGCACAGCGTTGATGTTGCAACCATGAGCCTTATCATCGGAAGAAATTACGGACTCAGTGAGGATGAGCTGCGTGAGATCGGTATTGCGGGACTTCTTCATGATCTGGGCAAATCTAATATACCGCTTGAGGTTCTCAATAAACCCGGAAAACTTGATGATGACGAATTTGCTCTCATGAAGCAGCATTCGCTTTTCGGATTCAAGATATTAAAGGAAAAGGGTACGTTCAGTGATAACATTCTGAAAGGTGTACTTCAGCATCATGAGAAGATGAACGGTAAGGGATATCCTCTTGGTGTTGGGGCTGAGGCGATAAGCAGACTTGCAAGAGTTATTTCCGTAGCTGATATTTATGACGCCCTTGTCACAGAGCGTCCTTACAAGAAGGGATTCCCCAAGAGAGATGCGCTGGAGATGATCTTCGGAATGTCGACCGAACTTGATAATAAGGCTATCTCAAGCTTCATGAATTCAGTCATCATTTATCCCGTCGATTCATACGTACAGCTTTCAAACGGTGAGATGGCGAAGGTTGTCGAGAATAATCCGGGATATCCGATGAGGCCGGTTGTCATAGGCTTCAAGACAGGTAAGAAGTATGACCTTCTGAATAACCTCGACTGTGCGTCGATGGTGATAGAATAACAGGCAAAAGATACCATAATCTGCGATTGAATTTTGAAAATACAAAGAGCTGACACGTCCTGAATTTATCCGGAATTCCGGGAAGGAGGTCAGCTCTTTTTTATATCTCAGAATATATAGTTAAACTGCAGAAACTGCAGATGCAAATAATCTTAATGCTATAAAACCTATTGTTGATTTGGTACACCCATGGACATTTATTGTGATGGGTGATATAATTAGCCAAACGTTGCTAATAAAATAAATATAAGCATATTAAATAGCAAAATATTACTAAATAAACATGAATAATATCAACATAAACAGACTTGGAAAACTTATAAAGGATTACAGGATATATTATCCGATGACACAGGCTGAATTGTCTGAGAAAACAGGGATTTCTCCGCGAACCATCACTCGTTTTGAAAGCGGAGAGGATATATCATTGTCTAATTTTCTTAAAATATTAGATGCTTTGGGGCTTACAGATAATATATCTTTACTGATTCCTGATCAGAGCATAAGACCTTCAGCTTTTTTGAATGATGCACCAAAGAGAAAGCGTGCTTCATCTAAAAGAGATAAAAAACAGGATTTTAAATGGGGTGATGAAGAGTGATAGATACTGCAGAGGTTTTCCTTTGGGGGACAAGGATAGGGATTATCCATCTGAACAAAGGAAATGATTATCTTTCATTTGAATATGACAGGGACTTTGTGAGGAGCGGGATAGAAGTCTCGCCGATTGCCATGCCTTTATCCGAAAGGATTTATGAATTTCCAGCTTTGGCAGGTGATGCCTTCCATGGTGCACCGGGACTGCTTTCGGATTCACTTCCCGATAAGTTCGGAAATGCAGTAATTGAAAGATGGTTATCGGAGCAGGGACGAGACAGGGCCGATTTCAACGTTATAGACAGACTTTGTTATACCGGAAAAAGAGGAATGGGTGCTTTGGAATATAAGCCCGTAGCAGGACCGGATGCATCTTTGGAAGAAGATATCAATATCGCAAAGATGGTTTCTTTTGCTTTCAAAATTCTGTCAGACAGATCTTCCAAAGTACTCTCATCCGATCAGATAGGATATAGTCAGCTCCTTAAGCTCGGAACATCCGCAGGAGGTGCAAGAGCTAAGGCACTGATAGCATGGAATCCTGTCAAAGGTCTGGTCAAAAGCGGACAGATTGATGCCGGTGACGGATATGAGTACTGGCTCATGAAATTTGACGGAGTAAGTAAAAACGGAGATCATGGACTTGAAGATGAAGTTCAGTATACTCTTATCGAGTATGCATACTATCTGATGGCTGTGGATTGCGGAATAGTTATGAATGAATGCCGGATCTATGAAGAAAATGGAAGACATCATTTCATGACAAAACGCTTCGACCGGGATGGAAATAAAAAGATTCATTCCCAGACTCTGGCAGCTCTTGCACATATTGATTATAACTATCCGGGACTGTGCAGCTATGAGCAGGCTGTAGCTTATATGAAGCAAATCGGGCTGAAGACTTCGGAAACAGAACAGTTCTATAGACGCATGGTATTCAATGTACTTTTTGTGAATCAGGACGATCATGTAAAGAATATCTCTTTTCTTATGAACAGAAGAGGCGAATGGAGTCTTGCGCCTGCTTATGATATTACTTTTTCCTACAATCCTGACAACAGATGGCTTAAGGCTCATCAGATGCTGGTAAATGGAAAAGCAGAAAACATAACCCGTGACGATCTGATCACAAGCGGTAAGGAAATGGGATTGTCTGCAAGGAAATGCGGAAGCATTATTGAAAATGAACTTGAAATTCTGAAAAAGTATAAGACGTATTTATCTAAAGCTGGAATAAAGGAAAAGACATGTAAGGAACTTTGGAATGTCGTGAAGAAGCCTGTATCATAAATCGGATTATGGTATATTTTGAACTGCATATATGTTTGTTACAAAGTGACAAGATAAGAAATTGTAACAGGCCCCCGGGATTCTTCCGGGGGCCTTGTTTTAAAAGTATCATTTGTCAGGCGAACATCTCAGGCATGAAGATTGCAGCATACTTGCTCCAGAAGTTCATGTCGTGGATTCCCTTGTCTTCAACGTATTTGTGAGCAATTCCTTCTTTTTCGAGGAATGCGTGGAATTCTCTGTTTCGTTCGAGAAGGAAATCCTCTGTTCCGCATGCCATGAATATCTCGGGAATCTTCGCCCCACTTTCTTTTAACTTATGTGCGAGATAATCCGGATTATTATCACTCTCTGCAAGCTTGGAAGGATCTCCGAAGCATCCCTTATAGTATTCATAATTGGCAACGGGATTGGAATCACCTTCCTTCATCTTCGCAACCTCATTATGGATGAGTGCAGATGAAAGAGCTGCTATTTTGCCGAATCTGTCAGGGAACATGAGTCCGGTATGAAGTGCTCCGAAGCCACCCATTGAAAGTCCCATGACTCCTGTTGTCTCAGGATCTTTTGCAATTCCGAAAGTTTTCCTTACGTAATCAATGAGTTCTATTCCGACGAATGTGGCATATTTATGTCCTGTGGCTTCACCGTCAAGCCAGAATCCGTTCTCTCCGTTGGGGGCAATAACCGCAACATTAAACTGGGCAGCCTGCTCCTTATTAACCCATATGTCGCCGTCACCTGTATATCCGTGTAAAAGAAGAAGAGTCTTAATGGGGGCATCTTCCTTCTTTTCCTGCTGGAAATCAGCTCTGGGATCATTTGGAAGGAACATCTTAAACGAGGTGGGTCTGCAAAGACTGTTAGAGAAAAACTTGATATCAAGATCTGCCATGTGAGTCCTCCTGAGTGTAGTTGACGAGTATGAGACGGGAATATACTATGCGGGATTACATATGAGAATTCGTTGCGAATCTGCATATTTCCACTTTTAGTTGATGATAACATTGAGAGAGAGGCGATAGCAAGGATATCTGTTAATGGCGTGCTGATAAATGATAAAAGAGCGTTAAATAAGTAACCATTCGTGTCCACTTTTATAGTATAGGTCCACTCTTTTATATAACAGTTCCAATCTGATATAATGAATATCTGTTATGACATGGCTTTAATACCTCGTTTACAGAAGTGATGTTGACGAATAAATAGATAAAAAGGAATTAATGTCTTCCGGCATTATCAGGAATAGATCAGTGTTCTCAGATATCCTCAGAGACAGTTACATAAGAATGCAGAATGCGCTGCCTTCGCTTGATGCGGGGCATACTCTGGCATTATATCTTCTCGTGGCATTTGTGGTTATATCAGCCGCTCTTATCATATTCTTTTCCGTAAGGAAGAAGATGCTTCCTTTTACGGGAATAGTGTCCATTGCTCTGATAGGCATGATTCTTCTTCCGTGTATTTTCTATCCTAATGTTGAACTTCTGTATGCTCATCCGAGCGGTGATCCGCAGGTTAAGGTTGATCTGTTTCTTACGGCTGTTTCAGAGGGAAGATTATCTGACGGATATGACGTGCTGTATGGAAATCTGATCCGTTTGCCTGAAATCAGTGGGACATTGTCTGCTTCAGATGAATCAGCCATTCAGGTTCAGTATGAGAGAAGTTCTTACTATGATGATATTTCCGACATGTATTACCATCTTCTTGCGGACAGCTTTTCATGCGAATGCACGGGTGAGATGGTCACATGTGATCTTAATGCAGCAGTTCCTGTAAGACTCAGTTATGCCGATCTTCCCTCAGCATCTGCGAGAGTTTCGGAGATGCTTGATGATGAACTTGAGATGATCGTTCAGAGTCATGCAAGGAGGGACGTATATAATCCTGACGATTCATATCAGGACTGGGTCATTGAAGATGCATACAGAAGTGCGACCGAGAGAGCTCTGTCTGAAAAGGCAGCTATCATCACAAAGGATCTTGTCATCAGCCTTACTTATCATGACGGGATGTGGAATATAGAGCCTTCGGATGAACTTCTGAATGCTCTTGGCGGAGGCGTGTGCGGCATTCCTGTCTCGGAAAAGAATATTTCCGATAAGATCGCACTATATGCCAACAATGCAAAATCCATGGTGCTTGCAGATCTTGTATATATTCCGAAGCTGTATTCAATTCCTGAGGAAGCAATTGCGGGATATGAGCCTTGTGAAGCTCTGTATCATGAACTTGAAGATCCTTATATGATCTATGATGTTGCTGCAGAGTCGGATCATCTTATAGGAGATGCTGATCTTGTTTTTAATCCTGATGTAACCTTTGCTCCCGGACAGAAGATCTATTACTATGCGGATGATTCCATTTTTGCCATAGTCTGGAAGGAATTCTGCAATAACTGTTACTGTAATTTTGCCGAGGTGTTTATCTCTGATCCAAGCCAGCTCAGACGTAAGATTGCGGGTGATACATACGGATACAGTGCACAGATGTATGCCTCGAGTCTTGCTGCGGAAGCTAATGCCGTTGTTGCGATGAACGGAGATTTTTATAAGTTCAGATCACTCGGTATCTGTGTGTATGATCGTACGGTCTACAGGTGTGAGCCTTCTCTTGACACATGCTTTTTTGATACACAGGGAAATATGATCTTTGCTTATGCGGGAGAGCTTCGTGATAAGGAGGAGACACAGAGGTTTGTGGACGATAATGATATTCTCTTTTCACTTGCATTTGGCCCTGTGCTTATCGACAACGGTGTGCCGAAGGAAAATCTGAATTACCGCATAGGTGAAACCATGCAGAGATATTCAAGGTCCGCCATAGGTCAGATCGGAGAGGGACATTATCTGATGATGACCATCGGTCATGTTTATCCTTACAAGGAATGCTGCATACTTAAGGGCGCACAGGATATCATGCTGCTTAAGGGATGCGTCAATGCCTACACTCTTGACGGAGGACAGACGGCTGAGGTTATTTGGAGGGATAAGCCATACAGTTATGTTGACTGGGGCGTTGAGAGAACCGTAAGTGATATTATCTATTTTGCGACAGCTGTGCCGGAGGATGAGCAATGAACATTCAGACTGTAACAGCTGTATATGCTGGATATCTTCGTATCGGATACGGTGTCATAATCGTGACATTATCTTTTGCTGCTTCATGGTTAATGACATTTTCTCTTGCCGTATCCGGAAAAGAAAAAATATCAGTTCGTCTTCAGAAAATTGTATCGCTGATCATGTATGCGGGATTTTCCGGGGTGTTTGCTGCATTTCTTGGCAGGCTTGTTCACTGGTATTCACATCATGAAAGCTATGACGGGCTTGCTTCGGCAATGTCTTCTTTTGAGGGAAGCTATCATGAGTCCGGAATGGTTCTGGGATTTTTCATTGCATCTGTCATGGCATCATTTTTCGTCGGAAAAAAGTTCATGAAGAAGATGATGAGTGCATCGGCAACGGGAACAATGCTCTTTATGACACTTGTGTCGCTTGTGTCTTTGTTCAATGATGCAGACAGAGGAAAGACTGTTGTCACAGATCTGTATTACCAGAGACTTCCATACAGCTATATCACAAATATATCCGGCGGAGGAACGGAGTACAG
>CAMOZY010000031.1 GCA_946631295.1 uncultured Lachnospiraceae bacterium | reverse complement strand
TATCTGGAGGCAACACAATCGAACCAGCCCACTCTTCTGGGACGTCCTGTGGTGGCACCGAACTCTCCGCCGTCTCCGCCGTGATTTCTTAGATCTTCAGCTTCCTGTCCGAAGATCTCGGATACGAAAGCACCGGCTCCTACTGCGGATGAATATGCCTTACATACAGTTACGATCCTCTTGATCTCATAAGGAGGGATACCTGCTCCGATAGCACCATAGGATGCAAGAGTCGAGGATGATGTTACCATGGGATAGATTCCGTGATCGGGATCCTTCATGGTTCCAAGCTGACCCTCGAGAAGGATCTTCTTTCCCGCCTTAAGAGCCTCATCAAGATAAAGAGAAACGTCGCATACATAGGGAGCGATAAGATCTCTGTACTGTCTGAGAGTTGCAAGAGTCTCCTCTACGCTTATCTCATCCTTCTTGTAAAGTTCTCTGAGAAGGACATTCTTCTGAACAAGTACTCTGGGAACCTTTTCCTCAAGAAGTTCATCATCGAAAAGCTCACTTACCTGGAAGCCGATCTTTGCATACTTGTCAGAATAGAAAGGAGCGATACCTGACTTGGTGGATCCGAATGATTTACCGGCAAGTCTCTCCTCTTCATACTTATCAAAGAGAATGTGATAAGGCATAACGATCTGGGCACGATCCGATACAAGGATGTGAGGCTTGGGAACGCCCTTCTCAACCAGTCCGTTTATCTCATCAATGAGAAGAGGAATGTTGAGTGCCACACCGTTACCGATAATGGAAGTGGTATGTGAATAGAACACTCCTGAAGGAAGTGTATGAAGAGCAAATTTACCGTAGTTATTTACTATGGTATGTCCTGCATTTGCTCCGCCCTGAAATCTGATGACGATATCGGAATCAGCGGCAAGCATGTCCGTCATCTTGCCCTTTCCTTCATCACCCCAGTTAGCACCAACGATAGCTGAGACCATTTATTTTCCGCCTTTCAAAATTCTGTTAAAAACAATTGTGCAGGGGCATAAGCCCCGACCATCTATTTTAGCCTAACGCTTTCATTTAGTAAAGCATTAAATTCTTTATACATTGATCTCGGCATTAAGTCCGAGAACATCCTTGTTTGCATCGAGTACAGGTCTGACAACATCTCTCAGATAAACCTCAACCTGTCTGGGCGCACGTCCTACATAATTCTCAGGCTTAAGCGATGCCTTAAGATCGTCGATGCTCATATTGAAATCGGGATCAGCGGCGATCATCTCAAGAAGATCATTATCTCTTCCCTCTTCCTTGACATGTCTGCCTGCTTCCATTGAAAGAGTTCTGATCTTCTCATGAAGTTCCTGACGGTTTCCGCCGTTCTTGACTGCATCCATCATGATATTTTCGGTTGCCATGAAGGGAATCTCTGCCATGAACTGCTTCTCGATAACCTTGGGATATACCTTCATTCCGCCGGGTGCGGTGATATTCATGCACAGATCGAGTATTCCGTCAGTAGCAAGGAAGCCTTCGGGTACGGAAAGTCTCTTATTTGCCGAATCATCAAGAGTTCTCTCAAACCACTGAACGCTTGAAGTGATAGCAGGATTGAGTGCATCTACCATTACATATCTTGCAAGGGATGCTATTCTCTCGCTTCTCATGGGATTTCTCTTGTAAGCCATGGCAGATGATCCGATCTGGCTCTTCTCGAAAGGCTCTTCAACCTGCTTGAGATGCTGGAGAAGTCTGATATCGTTGCTCATCTTGTGAGCTGATGCGGCAATGCCTGCAAGGACATTTACCACTCTGGTATCAACCTTTCTTGAATAAGTCTGTCCTGAAACGGGATAAACCGAATCAAATCCCATCTTCTTAGCGATCATGGGATCTATCTTATCGATAGTCTCATCATCTCCGTTAAAAAGCTCTTTGAATGATGCCTGGGTTCCTGTGGTTCCCTTTGAGCCAAGAAGCTTCAGGCTTCCGAGAACATAATCAAGATCCTCAAGATCGATCATGAACTCATTCATCCAGAGGGTTGCTCTCTTACCTACAGTAGTAGGCTGAGCAGGCTGGAAATGGGTAAATGCAAGTGTTGGAAGATCCTTATATTCATCTGCAAACTGTGCAAGATTGGAGATGACGTTAAGAAGCTTCTTACGGACAAGAATGAGAGCTTCCTTCATAAGGATAATATCGGTATTGTCTCCTACATAGCAGCTTGTAGCTCCGAGATGAATGATGCCTGCAGCCTTGGGGCACTGCTGTCCGTATGCAAAAACATGGCTCATTACATCATGGCGGACCTGCTTTTCTCTTTCCTTTGCGACATCATAATTGATGTCTTCAGCATGAGCCTTAAGTTCGTCTATCATCTCCTGAGTGATGACAGGCTTGCCGTTCTCTGAAAGTCCGAGCTCCATCTCAGTCTCTGCAAGAGCGATCCAGAGCTTTCTCCATGTACGGAATTTCTTATCCTGTGAAAAAATGAACTGCATTTCCTTGCTTGCATAGCGCTCGGAAAGCGGGCTTGAATAGCGATCTGTTGCCATAGCAAAACCTTTCTGATAAAAGCACGAATAAACGTATAATATTAAAGTTCCTTGCCTGTAAGAAGTCTGTAACCTTCAAGATATTTCTCAATGGTCTTGTCAACGATATCCTGGGGAAGAGTCCAGTCATGCTCTCCGTCATGTGCCTTCAGCCAGTCACGGGCAAACTGCTTATCGAATGAAGGCTGGCTCTTTCCTGCCTCATATCCTTCAAGGGGCCAGAATCTGGAGCTGTCGGGAGTGAGCATCTCATCTGCGAGAACGATATTGCCATCCTCATCAAGTCCGAACTCAAACTTGGTATCAGCGATTATGATTCCTCTGGTTAGTGCATAATCAGCACACTTCTTATAAAGAGTGATGGTGAGTTCCTTAAGCTTTGATGCATATTCCTCGCCCTTGCCGGGATAGAACTTCTCAAGATGTGCGATGGACTGCTCATAGGAGATATTCTCGTCATGGTCTCCGATCTCAGCCTTGGTGGAAGGTGTATAGATGGGCTCAGGGAGCTTCTCTGATTCCTTAAGTCCCTCGGGAAGGGTAATGCCGCATACAGTACCGTTCTTCTGATATGAAGCCCAGCCGCTTCCGGTGATATATCCTCTGACTATGCATTCAAGAGGAAGCATCTCAAGCTTTCTGCACATCATGGAATTTCCGACAAACTGAGGCTGTCTGAAATACTCGGGCATCTCGTTATTATCGGTAGTGATCATGTGGTTGGGAACAATGTCCTTGGTGTAATCGAACCAGAACTTTGAGATCTGGGTAAGGACCGTGCCCTTCTTGGTAACGATGTTGTGAAGGATCACGTCAAAACAGCTGATCCTGTCCGTTGCCACCATGATAAGAGAATCTCCGTTATCATAGATCTCTCTTACTTTTCCTTCTTTTACCGGCTTAAGTTCTTCCATCTTCTTCTCCTCTTTAAAACACTGTTAAAGTCATTTAAAAGACCAAAATAATATACACTTTTATGGTCATTCATGCAAATGGTAAAAAATAATTGTGGGTGCATCGATCATAAATGCACCCACATCTTTAAGTCTCTTCAGGTTCAAATTCTTTCGTCATCTCAAGTATCTCCTGGGCATACATCGGATAAGACTTTGCGACATCCGTGATCTCATCCTTGGCGGAGCGTGCCAGATTATCATTATAATCTATCTGTTCCCTGAGCGACTGTCTTCTGAGAATATACCCATGCCTGAGTTCAACCATCTCCCTCTTGTCAAGGAGCGCCGGGATCTGATCCACCCATCTTGCCGGACTTGCAATATGGTACTTGGCAAGAAGTCTGATAAGATCCTCCTTGACCATCACCGCACCTGCGGAATTCTCATTGAACTGCCTTCTGTCCTCTGCTTCCTGTGTATACATTTCCCAGAGCTGTTCAAGTTCCTTGCCGTTTTTGCATTCAAATTTCATATAAAGATATGAAAGCAGATTACGGTTATTTACATATCTGATCTTGACCGTGTTCTGAAGCTGGATGAGTTTACCCATACTTCCGGATGACTTGGACAGTTCATGATCTGCATCTATATATTTTACACATACGACCGTCAGCGCTATTGCGGCTGTTGCTATGCAGAGAAAGTATCCTATATATACGTTCATTCCGAGAGCAAACTGCATGATCGCAAGGATTATGAGAAGCCCCGCCGCGGCAGTCGTGAAGATTATCGCCATACCGCGCATATTCTCCATGGTTTCTTCAAGCTCGTTGTTTCTGAATGCAAGAGCCTTTCTCTCCCCATCGAGTCTCTTAAGGTCTTTTTTTATCAGGACCGCCATGCGTTCGTTTTCTTTTATCGAAGCAAGACCGCCCGGGATATCCTTTTCCCTTCTTCTCAGCGATGCGAACTGTTCATCGGACAGAGGGGATTTTCTTGAACGGAATTTCTCGATATCCTCCTCATATTCGACCAGTTTTCTGGCAAGGGAATTGATCTCGGCACGCTGTGAATTCGGAAGTGCCTCTATCTCTTCCATATCCTTCAGATAGGATGTTACCTTGTCATACTCGCCCTTAAGAAGATCCAGTTCACGGCTTCCTTCAGACATCTGCTCAAGGCACTCTGCGATATATCTCGTACGCTGAGTCTGGTCATGAAAGTCTATACCCTGCCTGTCGTATACGACTTCCTCTTCTTCATACTCAAACAAGTCCTGAGCTTTTCTTGATGCTTTTTTTAACAGTCTGGAAAAGAATCCCATTTAATTCACCGGCATCTGGTTTCTGTACTTTTCCTTGAGGCCCTCGAGGATATGCTCGTTATCTCTTGAGATATCCGCACCCTCGAACTGAGCCCTTGTGGTCTTCATGATCTGATGAGTTATTCCCTCACCGCCTGTTTCATATTCCTTCTTGAGTGCATCCATCTCGCTTTCAATGGCTATCGAATCCTGACCAAGTTCAGGGTTATCGGCAACATATTTGATGAATTCGGTTCCGGTCATCGAGAGCCTGAGCGCCGCAACATAACTGTGACGATGCTCGGATGTAGGTTCATATCCATATGCTTTCTTGAAGGAAGCAGCGGCAAGTCTGTACTTCATCATTCCGGCATACGAACATCCGAGATTATGATATACAGTGCCAAGAAGTGTCATGGCAGCGGGTGATTCTTCATTACCCGATTCTGTCCATTTATCAATCATATTCCTGTATGCATGAACAGCAGCTTCATAATTGCCGCTTTCTGCAAGGGTATCAGCCTGTCTCTTCTGGCGTTCCATGGTCGACATTCCTGCACCCATGGTAAGAGTTTTGCATATCTCAAAAATGGCTGCCCTGTCGAACAGGCCTGTGTATTCCATTATGTATCTGCAGAATTCACCAAGAGTGGGCTTCTTTCCGTTCATGATACCCATCAGGGCATCTGCAAGTTCCCTGAGCCCGAGATCTCTGTATATCCACTCGGTAAGTCCCTTGTTCATTATCTGCTCATCGATAAGGACCGCATTTTCCCTGAAGGCAACACAAAGCTCCTCTATGCAGTATACCGGTATCTCTATTCCCGGTATCACATAGGGGACCTGCGAATATATTCCTATTCCGAGTGAAATCCTTGAAGCCATTACGGAAGTACTATCTCCTCTTCCCACTTACTTGCTTTGGTCCTGGTGAAAGCACCAAGTCCCATATCTTCTATTACAACATTCAGCGTTTTTATATCAGACATTGTGGCTGAAAGCTTCATTCTGGTAAGCTCGCCCTCATATCCTTCCAGACTGATTATGACATCCGAATTACCGCCTCCGGTTATTGATGAAACAGAAAGTGTAACCTCATTTCCGCCGGAGATATAGAACTCGACTCCGCCCTCTGCTTCATACCAGCATGTTCCGGCATCAAGAAGAGCATAATAAACTTCGCTTCCCTGGCTGAGAAGCTTCATTCCGATATTGCTGGTAAGCTTGTCATCTCCCAGGAAAATATACGCCGGCTGCTTTTCAGGTGTCTTCTTTTTATTCCTGGAAGCAGATTCTGCCATCTCATGCTTTTCAAGAAGTGCTATCACGGCTCCCTTGGAAAAGAGATTCGTACCGCCGTAAACCTTACCCTTTCCGCACATGTACTTAAGGGAATTGGATAACGAATCCTCCGTGAACTGTTCTCCGACCAGATAATATGAATATTCCTGTCCGAAGGATGCACCGCCCTGAACCGCTTTGAGCAGTGTGCTGTCCAGATCATCGGGAAGCGTTCCTCTGTCCTGAGGAAGCTCGAAATACGAGGTCTCGGCATGTACAACCTGGGGAACAGTATGTCTGCCCACGCGAAGTTTGGTCATGCAGAGTTTCCTGTCATCTATCGTAAACAGCACAGGATTTGCATGAAGTCTGTCATCTCCCTGATCCGCAACATAATAGTAAAAGCTCTCCGAATGGGACATGAAGAATATCTTGTCCGTCTTGATATGAAGACTTCTGAGAGATTCTCTGATAAGTTCCATTGCAGGTACGGTAACCTCAGGAAGAGTGAACATTACAGCTTCCATACGGTCCGAAGATCCGACACTCTGCAAAAGTCCGAACGCTCTCTTAAGATACAGAGTAAAGAGACTGCCTGCACCATACACAAGACCGTCTATATGAGTATCCTCTCCCCACAGAGCCTTGCTGTACAGATTGCCGACCAGCACGCTCTCACCCGCATCAGCCGAAAGGTATGCTTCCTTTCCGAAGAACCACTGCCCGGCTCCGTGCCTCTTGGACAATGCCATAGGAATGACATACTCCTCAGAACCCGCCACAAGTGATATGGTGCGGATGTCGCCCTGGTCCGAACAGTAACTGATGCCGCATGATGTATCGGTAAGATCGAACCCAACAATATACTTTTTTCCGGAGCCGCCAAAGCCCCCCGGAAGTTTTAACATATCATTCCAATCTGAACAGCTTCTTGTTCAGAAACTCCTTTTTATAATATTCGTCGTACAGCTTATCGAAGGTCTCGTAATCCTGAAGGGTATTGCTGACAAGCATGTCGGAAATAAGACCGAACTTTGAACCTTCAGCAGGTCCGAGTACATCATTTTTTCTAAGCACTCCACTGGTTCTGAGTTCCGAACCCGCAGGAGTTTCTTCAGTGATATAGTACTGAACGCATTCCCCGAAAAAGAGAACGAATTCCTTAAAGCATACACCTCCGCATACATCCCTCATGCGCTCTTCCTTATACTTGCCGTAATCTCCCTGATCACCGGTAAATGTATAATGGATCACCGCACTGTTTCCTTCGGTCGCTCTGTAATCAATGACAGTTCTGTCACTCATTACATCCATGACTTCGAGAAGCCTTGTTCTGAGGTCACCCTCGGGGAAGGATTCTTCCGAAAGAAAATTCTGGAACATTCCAAGATGTATCCTCTCCTTCATCATCGCGGCAAGAAGTTCAATGATCCTCTCTCTTACCTCGTCCGTTATCTCCCTCGGACTTTCTGAATAGTATTTCAGATATGCAAGGCCTGCCTCCTTGGGAAGCGTGAAGGATTCCTCTTTAAGCTTGTCGAGTTCAGCAAACACACCGGGTGATATAAGCTTTTCATGGACAAAGTAGTCGTAGCATGACTGCAGAAGAAATGCTTTTACAACATCAGGATCAGGCTCCTGTGAAAGGTAATCCTCGAATATATCATTTCTCTCGCCTACAAAAGCACCGCTGTAGAGCATCTGGATGAGCATGCGTTCCTCAATGACCCGCCTGTCAACTCCGTATCCGCCTGCCATCTTCCAGATATTTCTGAGATCCTTGCACTGTCCCTGATAATAGGACGCAAGATACTTAAGAATGATACCGTCCTTCTTTCCGAGACTGATGCAGTAAATCGCAGATGCGGTAAGCACAGGATCTTCTGCCTCGGCATCAAGAAGCTGCCTGTCAAGGAATGTCTGCATATATCTCGGGTCCGCAAAATAGGGACCGCAGCATTTGATAAGATCGTATATCGACTTATAATCAGTCGTCTGGAGCATCAGTCTCATGATCTCACATCTGCTCTCCGGAGTCATGAGTACAGGCTCTATTTTCTTAAGACCGTTTACAAGTGATGTTCTGTCACCCTTGACCGCAAAGTAATCAAGTATCCTCAGAAGATACTGATCTGCGGTATGTCTTTCGAGTTCATTGGAAACAGACAGATTCTGATATCTGAGAATATTGCTCTCATCTACTCTGTCCTCTCCCTTTATGGATGACAGAATTCCGATGTTAAATCTGTCATTATCATATACACAGTCAGATACCGCCTTCATGAACTTGCCGGGAAGCATCAGTTTCTCAAGTGTATATTCACTGCTCTTTATATATCTGTTACCGGAAGAATCCTCCAGTGCAATGATGTAGTCGCTTCCGTAGACCGATACCCATCCGCCGTTTTCACCAAGCTTATACTCCCAGGGATGCTTGAATCCCTTCTGGTAAACAAACGCCTTAACGAACTTGGGATCATTGGTCTGCAGCCATACCGAAAAGAGCATATCGGCAAAGATCCTTGCATTGTTACGGTCAAGTGATGCAGGGCTGACTACATCGTAATATAATGCGGCAAGATGTCTTGTGATGATGCCCTTGCCGATCTGATCCATGGCAAAGCTTTCCATCTTCGGAAGATATACTTCCACAAGATTACCGAGTTCCTTTTTATGTCTTATCACGTAATGATACAGGCTCGCAGTATGAGCAGGATCAAGAGTATCCGACATTGAGAAATACTTGAGGACATTCATTGGAATGTCATCGAATTCATCCTCTTCCAGACTCATCACATAGTTTTCATACAGGTTGGTAAGTCTTATGTCTTCAAGTGCGGCCTTCTTATACCACGCGGCCGATTCCCTGTCTCTTCTGAAACTTCTGATCAGCTGCGAACAGATTTCTTCGAGAATGCGGTTATCGGGGCTTACGGTATACATCAGTTCCAGATTTCTTAGAAGAAGCGGTATAGACGTGCGGCTTCTTCCGGAGATATAAAGAAGGTTCTCCTTGATCTCCTCGCCGATGACGTTCTTCTTGATTCCAAAGAGAATGGTCTGAAGAGTGTATCTGTCAGGCTCTGAAGCAAGAGAGGTCTCATCCTTCAAAAGCGTAGCACCCTCAGCGTAGATAACAGGGCTGTTGCATCCCTCTTCACATATATGCTTCATGGCATCCCACATAGCATATACATCACCGTTTTCTTCAAAGCGTACCTTTGCAAAAAGCCATCTTACACGCCAGTCGTCCCTGAATCTCTTTGCCATCTCTTCAAGGTGCTTGCGTGCCCTCTTGGAAGCTGCATTGTCTCCGGTTCTGATACGAAGATAATCCAGATATGCACAGTCAAGAACATAGGATCTGGAATTAAGTGCTCTTGCACTTTCATTCTTTTCAAGAAGCTCGGCAGCATAACTGCATGTCCATTCCGCCTCTGAATCCCTTCCCTGGATAAGAAGGAGATGTGCCTGCATGAGCTTGGCGGTAATGTCATATTCATCGAGAGTGAGCATCTGATCGACCAGTCTGTTCTGCTCTGCAATGAATGCACTTCCTCCGTCTTTGCCGAGCATATTCCTGATATAGCAGTCGGTCACCTTGACAAAAAGCGCCTTCCTTGACCGCTGCGCACCTGCATTCTGGGCTTTTCCTCCCACGCTCAGATGAACCGGGATGACAAGCTCGGTATAGTTATTGAACAGTATGATCTTGCCGGGATGAAGTCCGGGAGCACATCCGGATGAATCAACAAAAAGCTTCAGAGTACAGATATTACCGGAAAAGTCCTCTTCATTCAGAGACTTGGTCTCAGTGAAGAAATACTCTCCCTCGCATTTAACGTTAAGATGGGTATATCCCCATCCGTCCTTGCTTATCTCTATGCTTACTTCCTTAAGCCCGTTGCCACGTTCTCTGGAAGGTATATTTATGCTTATGTCGCCATTTCTGAATGAATATACAACTCTGTTCTTCTTGCCGGAATAGATGAGAAATTCTTCAACTCCCATCTCATTTCCTCTCTGATTTGAGAGAGCTTTATAGGCAAGCTTGGTCTGTGTATCCGCATCAGCAATGACATAGGGAAAATGCTTTGAATAAAAAAGCGATACAGCTTCTTTCCAATCAGCTCTTGCAAGATTGGTGAAATGGAACAGATTCTTGACGGGACCTATCGATGAATCGGGAACCGGTCTTACAATATTGATTGTAAAAGGAATATAATATTCGCCCATGTTGGAGATGACGGAAAAAACTCCTTTGACCGTATCTCCCTCATAGCAGTAATCTTTTTCAAGTCTGTAGGTGATCTCCGAATCGGTGCCTGTAAGGGTGTCATTAATAAGTACCATCCTAAGATCGGATGATACTACCTTTCCCTCAGGAACAATATCGGATGATGAATAAATGTGAAAAGAACTCTCATATTCCTCTCCCGCAGGAACATCAATCTCGATCCTGGAACAGGAAAAATCAAGAGTAAGATCTTCAGATGTGTAATTGCCCTGTAATATCCTCGAAAGAACCCGGCGCATTACCTGTATCCCCACCTCCACAAAGATACATAAATTATAGCAAACAAAGGGTATTTAGTAAATGAAAAAGGAAAACAAAAGGGCAAACAAAAGGACGGTTTCTTTCGTTCACAGATTCAGTGAAAAAAGGAACCGTCCCGTATTCTTTCTCAGCAATGTTTCTACCCTGAGTCAGACTATTTTTGCTTATTTTTCTCCTGTAAGGAGCATAAGGATATCGTTGCTTCTTGTGATGAATGCAGCCATATCATCAGCCGAAAGAGGAGCCTGCTGGATCTTGGCAAGATCATAGAGCTGCTCACAGATCATCCTGGTGTTTTCTCCGTCCTCATGCTCGGTAACATACTTTACAAGAGGATGTCCGGCATTAAGTATCAGGGTCTCTCCCTCACTTCCGAAATCGCCCATATCCATTCCTCTTGCGGAATACATCTTCATCATATCCTGCATTCTGCGGGTTTCTTCGGACAGGGTGAGCATTGAAGCAACCTTCTTGTTCTTGAGCTTCTCAACCTTGATGGTGATCTTGTCCTTCTTGAGGACCTTCTTCATGATACCCTCAACCTTGGAAGTAAGTTCGTTTAATTCCTCTTCGGCTTTCTTCGAGGTCTTGGTCTTCATTGCATCGATAACATCGGCATCGATACGTTTGAAGCTGATACCTTCATTCTTGCTTTCAAGCTGCTGGATGAACGGCATATCGATATTATGTGTAAGGATGACCGCATCCATCTTGGCAGACTTGAACATGGCAATGTACTGACTCTGCTGCTGAGGATCAGTGACATAGTAGATTGTCTTTTCCTTCTTTTCTTCGGTCTTATCCTCTTCAGCTGCGGATTCTTCAGTCTTTTCAGCATCTGAATTCTCAGTTTCTTCTGCCTTATCCTCTGCCTTTTCCTCAGTCTTTTCTTCGCCCTCTTCGGACTCTTCGTCAACAGGCTTGGTCTCAAGGCACTCGGGAAGTGTCAGATACTTGTTATCGATATTCTTAAAGAGGATGTAGTCATTCATCTTGGTGCAGAACTTGTCGTCCTTGAGGCAGCCGAACTTGATGAAAGGAGCAATATCATCCCAGTACTTCTCATACTCTTCCTTGTCGGTCTTGCACATTCCGGACAGTTTCTCTGCAACCTTCTTGGTGATGTACTCGGAAATCTTGGTGACAAATCCGTCATTCTGAAGTGCGCTTCTCGATACATTAAGAGGCAGATCCGGACAGTCGATGACACCCTTTAAGAGCATCAGGAACTCAGGGATAACCTCCTTGATATTATCGGCAATGAACACCTGGTTGTTGTAAAGCTTGATCGTTCCCTCAAGTGAATCATATTCCATATTGATCTTGGGGAAGTAAAGAATACCCTTCATGTTAAAAGGATAATCCATATTCAGGTGTATCCAGAACAGGGGCTCTTTGTAATCCTGGAATACCTTGCGGTAGAACTCAAGATAATCTTCCTTCTTGCACTCTGAAGGAGTTCTTGCCCAGAGAGGATTGGGATCGTTTATGAGTTCCGGACGCTTTTTGATCTTCAGGCGTTCCTTTCCCTTAACCTCCTCAGTTCCGTCTTCCTTCTTCTCCACAGTAGGATGGATCTCTTCCACAACAACATCATCGTCTCTCTTTTCCTCGAGGTCGATGGTCTCGGTGGAATCATCATCCTTCTTGCTCATGTAGATCTCTGTAGGCATGAATCCGCAGTACTTCCTGAGGACTTCTCTTGCCTTGTACTCATTACAGAACTCAAGACAGTCTTCGTTAACGAAAAGTGTGATGGTAGTTCCCACTTCCGTCCTGTCACCATCCGCAATGCTGTATGAAGTGCTTCCGTCACACTCCCAGTGAACTGCAGATGCGCCCTCTTTGTAGGAAAGAGTATCGATATGCACCTCATCTGCGATCATGAATGCGGAATAAAATCCGAGTCCAAAATGTCCGATGATCTGGTCGGAATTGCTCTTATCCTTATATTTCTCAATGAAGTCGGTAGCACCGGAAAACGCGATCTTGGTGATATACTCCTCAACTTCATCAGCAGTCATTCCAAGACCGTTATCGCTGATGGTTATGGTCTTTTCCTTGGGGTCAAGGCATACATCGATCCTTCCCTTAAATCCCTCGGGAAGTTCGTATTCACCCATCATATCAAGCTTCTTAAGTTTGGTAACGGCATCACATCCGTTCGATACAAGCTCACGATAAAAAATGTCATGATCGGAATACATCCATTTCTTGATTATCGGGAATATATTTTCGCTGTCTATCGAAAGATTTCCCATTTTCTCGTTCATATGATTCGCCTCCTTGAACGCAGTTACTGACACTGCATTTTTCAAACAAAACCATCTTATGTCCTTGCAGAATTAAAGTCAATAAAAAATTAGCACTCAGATCATCTGAGTGCTAACAATTATCTTGAAACCCTTATCGTTACTGGTTTTTATCAGTTCTAAAAGTTTTATTAATTCTCATCAAGATCGGAAAGATACAGATCATGGATCATATCGAGCTGGGCTATCATAGTGGTAGCTTCACGTCCGTAAGCCTTGGAACATTTATGCGATACTTTGGAATGCTCCTCCTGATGATCATCCATCTCGACTGTCATCTTGACGGCGCCGATCTCAAGTTCATTATCGAGGTGTGCGATCACCTCATTGATGAACTCTTCGCTTGCTTCCCTCTCGGGATATTCTATTCCCCTGTATTTGTCCTCATTCATCATGAGCCGCACCTCTTAATCGTCTTTTAAATCCACTGATGATCAGGACTTCTTCTCGAAATCCATCTCAACATTTGCTGCCCTGAGAAGACTTCTGATCGAATCACGGTCAAGATTTATCTGCTCACCGAAGGGATTGATTGACACTCCCCTTACGTCATTAACAGAAAGAGCATAATCAAGCAGCCAGATTATACCGGTCTCGAGAAGTTCATGCCCTGCTCCGAGATTTTTCTGCTCCGCGGATGTGAATGCAGGTATCCATGCTCCGTCAGATGCACCGACAAGGCTGATGGAAATAGGTCTTGAACCATCCGCACTCACCTCACCTGCAACATCATCAAAGGTTGCACCCTTTTTGAGTATCCTTACAGAGGTATAGACGGTATCGTTTCTGTTAATGAAATTCACCAGTTCTTCTCTGAGTTTGAGATTATTCTCTTCATTTTTGCGGAAGATATATGCATTAACAACTTCTTCCAGTTTTGCGCAGGCTTCATTGAGTGCCATCAGTACACCTCCTTGATCATCATAGGTTTATTCATACCTGAAATCGGCATTATCATTTTTGAAATTCGGATTAAAGCAGGGATCGTATCCTTTCATCGAAGGATGCATTTCATACAGATGATCCATTTCCCTTGCTCTTCGTCTGTTTTTTTCGTCATCCTGCTCATCCACTCCCCTGCTTACGGATTCATAATGAATAAGCGCAACATCCGGTCTGAGTACATTTCTGTAGCCCTTTTCAAGAAGCGAAAAACACAATGCAACATCATTATAAGCCACGGGAAGAGTTTCATCAAAGCCGCCTGCCTCTTTAAACTTTTCAGTTTCGACCATAAGAGCGGCACCCGTCACGACACTGAAATTATACGGAAGCAGGTTCCTTCCTCCATACATGACGATTGCAACATCTTCAATACCGTAAAAAGCATGTCCGGGTCCGACAGCCGTATTTACAACGCCGCAGTGCTGTATCATGCGTCCTTTGGGATAATACAGTTTACAGCCCACTGCGCCGACATGGGAAAGCTTTGCATGCCCTGCCATACGTGACAGCCATCCATCACCCTGTACCTTTATATCGTCATTAAGGAAAAGAATGATATTGCCGGATGCATTGGATGCCCCTATATTGCACATCCTTGAAAAATTAAACTTAAGGGGTTCATAGACATATTTACAGCCATGCTGTTCAAGAAGAGGTTCTATCTTCGCTCTGTTTTTGTCAGATGATCCGTTATCTACCACTATTACTTCAAAGTCTACTCCGGTAGGAACAGTAAAGATACTCTCTATGCATCTCTTAAGTACCTTGTAGTTATCCTTGGAAGGTATCACAATACTGACCTTGTCGGAAGGCTCAGTATCATAAACGGCATAGCACTGTACAACCTCTTTTAAGGGACACCATTCAAGATGCCCTTTATGACCACGTCTTTCCATGGCAGAGATCTTAAGTCTCTCGGTAGCCTCCTTAAGATAGGACTTGGCAGACATATCAAGTGCTGTAGAACCGCTTATCTCCCTCCAGTGATAGAGAACCTGTGGCACATGACCGATCCTGTCAGTAAGTTCGGATATCTTCATGATAAGGTCATAATCCTGGGCGCCATCCGCGCTCTTGTCAAAACCGCCGACCTGCTCAACCAGTGATTTTCTGATCACACAGAGATGACATGTGTACATGATCGAAAAGAAAGTATCGGGAGACCAGTCAGGCTTGAACTTGGGATCATGACGATATTTTCCGTCCTCGGAAAGCATGTCCTCATCCGAATAGATCATATCCGTATCAGGATGCTCGTTTAAAAACCTTACCATCTCAAGAAGAGAATAAGGTTCAAGCAGATCATCATCGTCAACAAGAGCTATGAACTCACCCTTTGCGATCGACATTGCGGAATTGGTATTTTCCGATATTCTTCCATTTTCCTTACGGTATACCACATGGAAGTTTTCGTATTTTGC
Organism: uncultured Lachnospiraceae bacterium; assembly: GCA_946631295.1. GTDB lineage: Bacteria > Bacillota > Clostridia > Lachnospirales > Lachnospiraceae > AC2028. The sequence continues at coordinate 14,703 of CAMOZY010000031.1, read as the reverse complement.
CTCATATTCCTCAAGAGTTTTTCTTACTGATTCAAGGCTTGAATTATCATCCGAAACACATACTTCGAAATTCCTGTAGGTCTGAGCCATGCATGAATCAAGACAGGGTCTCAGGAATCTGTCCTCGATGTTATAAACAGGAATGATGACAGAAACAAGGGGCTCATATTCAAGCCCCTCAGGATGCAGGACTTTTGCTTCCTTTTCCCTGATCAGGACATCATACTCAACAGGTTTGATGATCCCGAGACAGGTTTTTACAGACTCTTTAAAGCCATATCCTTTTCGAATCATCCTGAAGAAATGCTTGATACGAAGGAATCCCAGAATGATAACAGCACGCAGTCCTTTTTGTTTAATTTTCTTTATCAGAAACCGGATCATTTACAGTAAAGCAAATCCTACTTTTTTGTATACCTTTGCAAGAGTTCTGTCAGCGACTCTGGAAGCTCTTGCCGCACCGTCCTTGTAAACAGACTCAAGATAAGCCTTATCCTTTATGATCCTGGAAGCTTCTTCCCTGATCGGACGAAGTGTTTCAATGACTGCCTCTCCCACAGCGGGCTTGAACACACCGTAACCCTTGCCCTCAAACTCTGCTTCTATTTCTTCGAATGTCTTGCCCGTGATGGTGCTGTAGATATTCATGAGATTTGAGACACCGGGCTTGTTTTCCTTATCGAATCTTACGCACTTTTCCGTATCGGAATCAGTAACGGCACGCTTGAACTTTCTTGCGATGGTATCGGGATCATCCATAAGGAATACACATCCTTCGGGAATGGACTTGCTCATCTTGGAATCAGGTGTGGTAAGACCATAGATCCTTGCACCGGTCTTGGCAATATAAGGTTCGGGAATCTTGAACACCTCACCGTAAATGGAATTAAAACGTGTTGCAATATTTCTGGTGAGCTCCACGTGCTGCTTCTGATCTTCTCCAACAGGGACAAAATCCGGTCTGTAGAGAAGAATGTCTGCTGCCATAAGAGAAGGATATGCGAACAGTCCGGCATTGATATTATCCTTGTGCTTTTCTGACTTATCCTTAAACTGAGTCATTCTGGTAAGTTCTCCGAACATGGTATAGCACTGGAGAACCCATCCGAGCTGTGCATGCGCAGGTACCTGTGACTGAATGAAAAGAGTATTCTTTTCCGGATCAAGGCCACATGCGATATAGAGTGCAAGCTGTTCAAGAGTTCTTCTCCTGAGCTCTGCCGGCTCCTGTCTTACGGTTATGGTATGAAGGTCAGCCATAAAATAGAAGCAGTCAAATTCCTCCGCTCTGGCACCCCAGTTTTTGATAGCCCCGAGGTAGTTTCCAAGATGAAGATCTCCGCTCGGCTGAATACCTGACAGCATGACCTTCTTTTTAGGTGCCTCACTCTGAACTGCTGAATTTCCTATTACCTGTTCACTCATAAAAAACTGTCTCCGATCTGTTTATTATTTCTTATATCCCATAAGCTGGTGATGACGTTCCTTCTCCTCATACATCTGGGCATCTGCTGCCTTGAGCAGTTCTTCAGGTGTATGGATATCATTTCTCGGATAGAAAGCAGTTCCACAGCTTATGCTGAGCTTGATGGGAAAATCACCCTTTGAATTAAAATGCTCAACATTCGAAGTAAGTGATTTCATAAATCCGTCTATCATTCTGGGATCATCAACCTGAGGGATCACAACCACGAATTCATCTCCGCCGTATCTGGAAATGAAATTATGTCCGCTGGAGAATGATTGTCTTATTATCTCCGCAACTTCCCTCAGTGCAACGTCACCCATATCATGTCCGAGTTCATCATTGATGAGTTTGAACTTATCAACATCCATCAGGATAAGAGTCAGTCTCTCATCTGAAGTTTCATGAACGCGTTCAAGAAGATACTTATCAAGACTTCCTCTGTTATTGAGTCCGGTAAGAGCATCGATCGATATCTCATCACGTGATCTGTTTATATAAAGGAGAAGCATGCTGACTGCGGCAAGCGGCCAGATAAGTGTGACCCCGTATCTTGCCATCTGTATGATCGCACCGATAAAGGGAGCTATGACAAATCCGGCAAGGATCGCATATTCACGTCTGGTGCTTGCAAGCATTTCCTTGCTTCTCTTGTACATGACCCAGATACTTGTAGCAAGCAGATATCCCATGACAAGAAGAGCAATGGGAGCACTTAACGGTCCTCTCTCATATTCATTGCCTGCGGTGATATTAAACACATAGTGGGTAAGCGGATTGGTCAGAAGAAGAACAAATACCGCGCCGAGAGGAAGAACTATCGAAATCCAAAAATTCTTCCTGCTCATGACCCTTCTCATGACTCTGTACTGAACATATTCAGCCCATACTATCACGGCATATATCTGAGATATGTAATAAAGCGTTATGACAATGTTCATCATCACATGGATCGAAGAACCGGGTCTTCCCAGCATGATCCATGTAAAACAGTCAAAGAGAAGCACCAGGGAAAGCATGACGATGGCACGCCTCATAAACCGTACATCCTGAGTGTTGTCAAAACTGACAATACTGATATACAGAAGGATGCCGAGAATGATCAGCGCATATCCGTCCACACCTATATTGAATAACAGATATTTAAGCATTTTTATTCTCCCAGTTTTTACCAGACGTAAACACTATGCCATATGCGGTAATACCCGCCACCGAGCCTCTCGGCCTGGAGGACGATATTGCAGTTGGAAGCACCTATTGTCTTAAGCGCACTTTCCATATATCCGGTCAGATAATTGCCTTTTCCGTACTCACTTTCAATCGTTCTGAAAAGAGATTCGGGAACCACATTATAGAAACAGTGATCTCCCATTCCGCAGGATACAAGCTGTACCTTACAGTCCCGATAATAATCCTGCAGTGAAGGAAGAGCATCACTTTCCTTTAATCCGAATACCGCAAGCTGTGCCGCAGCATTTGAAATGGCCGGTGCCTCTTCATCCTGGGCATTCGTATCATCGGGCTCGTATTCGGGATGCTCAGTTTCATAATCAAGGGGAATCTGAGGATCGTTATTGATATAAGGGTCAAAATACGGATCATAACCCTCACGCTCTGCAGGAAGAGTGGTCTCTTCACCTTCTGCAGGAGGTGCTCCGCTTTCAAGACCTCTGAACTGGGTGCCCGTGCATGCGGGTAAATATACCGAAAGACTCTTTCTTACATGTGTTCCGGCATAATCCCCGTCAGTCCTGTTAAAATACTCATATGATGCGGGATCCGCATCGTCCCAGGTAACGTCAACATTATAATATCCGTCACTGAGTTTAACAATATTCCAGGCATGGTCCTCACCCGAAGAACCGGCGCAGTAATATGCGGGAATTCCAAGTCTCTGACATACATACTGAAATGCTCTTGCATAACCCGCACAGACACTTCTTCCGAGCACAAGTGCGCTGTATGCACTCTGGTCCATCGGAGCTGAAGCATCATACGTAACGGTATTTATCAGAGTATCGTGTACATATTTTTCCCTGGAATAATCATCGCTGTACTGCCTGGCAGCTTCTTCGATATTTCTCGCAGCACTGTCGAATTCCACTCTTGCATTCTCAAGGTCATTGGCAATCGTATAATAGTCCAGATCTATTTCAACAACCTTGCGATTAGAAGTATATTTTTCGGTATATGCCGTCTGTACATAGAAAAGCTCCGGATGATCTCCGAATACAGCTTCAAAAGCATACTGCACCTGATCCGTGTTGACCTCTGTGCAGGGAGCAAATGAAGACACAACATTCACGGCATTTGCATATATCTGCCTGTAAAGAGCCTGTGTTGTCTTATCAAGCATTGCATAATAGGGATAGATCAGCGGGTCAAATTCAAGTTCATCACCGACAGAGCCCTTATCTATGCTTCCCTTTACTTCCTTAGCCTGTGTATCGGTGATTTCCTCACCTGTTCCTGTAACAGGTGTATACCCGTTTCGTCCGATAACATTCTCGGGGATTGTGGTTATCGTCCCGTTATAAGGTGTATAGGGAACAAGCGATGCAGGATCCGTTCCGTCAACAGACTGTATCACAACGCCTCCGGGCAAAACTCCCGGAGAACCCGCTTCAATGTTTTCCGAAACACGTCCGCCGATAAGACCGCTGCGTCCATCGCTGCCATATAAGATACCGCTTATGCTTTCGGTAAGTGAAGGATTAAGTGCGCAGAGAAGCACAAATACGAATACGGCGATTATGATCGCCAGAAGACCGTATCCAAGCTTCTTCAAAAAGCCCATCTCCCTCTCCTTTCACTCACAGATAAAACGCACATTTATACATAGTTAAATATATCACAAAATAATCCGTCTTTAAAGTTTTATCGTCACCTTCTGGCCAAAAAATAACGCCTTCTACTTAATCAAGATCACGTTGAAAAAAAATACTCTCAATGTTAAAATTTTTTCCGATAAGTTTTAAGAAGGCTGATCAAAATCTTAACTTTCACGACTAAACGGAGGGATAAACATGGAAACGGTTAAATGCATCAAAGAACGCCGCAGTATACGTAAGTTTGATTCATCCCGCGAGGTATCAAAAGAACAGATAGATGCTGTTTTGGATACCGCTCGCTTTTCCCCCAGCTGGAAAAACACACAGGTAACCCGTTATACCGTTCTGACAGGTGATGCCAAGGACAAACTGGCAGCATGTACCAATATATGGGCTAAGAACGGTGACATCATGAGAAGTGCTCCCATGGTGGTTGCACTAAGTATTGTTGACAAAAGAAGCGGATATGAAAGAGACGGCTCACCTTCCACTCCCTTAGGAAACGGATGGCAGATGTTTGATTGCGGTATTGCAGCTCAGAGTTTTTGTCTTGCTGCATTTGATGCCGGTCTTTCTACAGTTATCATGGGACTTTATGATGAAAACGCATCAGAAGTCATCGGCATTCCCGAAGGACAGATACTCACAGCACTCATAGCTGTGGGATATGCGGATGAATCACCCGCTGCACCTAACCGCAAAGAGCTTTCCGATCTGGTTACATATAAGAGTTGATCATTTAAGGGCTGAAATTTCATTTCAGTCCTTTTTTAAGGAACATTGGAATACTAAATGTATTAAAGGAGGATATATGAGACATTTGATGAGTCCGCTGGACTTCACGACTCAGGAGCTGGATGATCTGTTCGATCTGGCTGCAGACATTGAGGCCAGTCCCGAAAAATACGCACATGTATGTGATGGCAGGATCCTTGCCACCGCTTTTTACGAACCCAGCACCAGAACAAGACTTTCATTCGAGGCCGCAATGCTTCGTCTTGGTGGAAAGGTAATCGGTTTTTCCGATGCCGGTTCTTCTTCCGCCGCAAAGGGAGAAAGCGTGTCCGATACTATCAAGGTCATCTCACAGTATGCTGATATCTGTGCAATGAGACATCCCAAGGAGGGAGCTGCATTCGTTGCGGCATCGAAATCCGAGATTCCTGTCATTAACGCAGGTGACGGCGGACACCAGCATCCCACTCAGACACTTGCGGATCTGATGACGATAAGGAGTATGCATGGCAAACTGGACGGATTTAAGATAGGACTCTGTGGAGATCTGAAATTCGGCCGCACTGTACACTCTCTCATCAATGCTCTGGTAAGGTATGAGAATATCAGCTTTGTGTTCATATCTCCCCCCGAACTTAAGGTCCCAGACTATATTACTGACATGCTGAAGGAAAAGAACATCCCCTATCAGGAAGTCATCAAGCTGGAAGATGTGATCTCAGGTCTGGATATGCTCTACATGACAAGAGTACAGAAGGAAAGATTCTTCAACGAGGAAGATTATGTCAGACTGAAGGATTTCTACATCCTGACCAAGGAAAAGATGGATCTTGCAAGCAAGGATATGCTCGTACTCCATCCCCTTCCCAGGGTAAATGAAATCTCCGTCGAGGTTGATGATGATCCGAGAGCATGCTATTTCAAACAGGTAAAATATGGCATGTATGTGAGAATGGCTCTGATCATGACACTTCTGAATCTGAAAGTGACGGAGGATATGTAATCTTTGCTTTCATGACTTGAATCAATGTTGCTTACGGAGCTAAACGGAGGAATGAACATATGCTGAATGTAGGAAAGATTGAAGAAGGATTCGTCCTCGACCATATACAGGCTGGCAAATCCATGAGCATATATGAACATCTCGGGCTGGATAAGATGGACTGCACAGTTGCCATAATCAAAAATGCCCGTTCCAAGATAATGGGAAAGAAGGATATCTTAAAGGTTGAATGTGATATAGATACACTTGACCTTGATGTTCTCGCATTCATCGATCACAACATCACCATCAATGTGATCAAGGCAGGCGAGATAATCGAAAAAAGAAGTCTCAAGCTTCCCAGAGAAGTAAAGAACGTTATCAAATGCCACAATCCCAGATGCATAACTTCCATCGAGCAGGAACTTCCCCATATCTTCTTCCTTGCAGATGAGGAAAAGGAAGTCTACAGATGCAAATACTGTGAAGAGAAATATTCACAGAAGGGAAAATTCTGATTTTATTAAATAAGAATAGAAACCGCGTGGAAATCTTATAAGACCTTCTGGGAACGTAACATCCCGGCTGTTTTGACTCAGCCGGGATGTTTTTTTAATTCTTATCGGATTCTTTTTTCTCGGATTCCGATTTAAGTTCTTCAAGTGCTTCCTTATATTCATCGGAAGTGATCGAAGGGTTGGATCTTAAGATAGAACGTATGTAAAATCTCTTTACAGCATCAGCAGGATTGATAGATGATGCATATTCTTTTATGGCATTTGTGTACTTATCCCTGATTGATACGATCTCATCCTTAACCTTGCGGCCGTTATCAGGAATTATCTTTTCACTTATATCAATAAGGTTCTCCCTTGAATATTCGAACATGGTCTTAACTTTGTCGCGTGCGTGGTCGAACTTTTCACTTACACCATCTCCTATCCTGTCGAACCTTTCGCTTACTCCGTCATAGGTATCGCTGATACGGTCAAGTTTTGCACTGACTCCATCCTTGAATTCCTCATACTTTGAATTCGCTTCTTCGGAAGCAAGTGCGATGACAAAATCAAGACGCTTCTGCATGATCTTCATCTCGTGACGTGCTTTTTCCATCTTAACAAGAATAGCACGAAGATCCATTGCAGCCTTGAATGATAATACAAAATCCACTACTGCTATGGTCATGACCACTATATCAATGATCTTCATATAGGAAGGAAGTATCATCTCCATGATCATATTCAAGAGCTTCTGAAGGATCTCATTAACCACAAATGTTGCTGCACACCACCCCAGAGAAGCTCCAAGACATATATATCCGTTCAGATTGAATTTTTCTTTCGAATAATCCCAGTATCTTACCTTGAACAGATGCTCCATAAGATCTCCGGTTACATATTCAAGTATCGTAGCGCATATCATTCCGGAGACACAGGCAAGGACCACATGTCCTTCAAAGGGCGATGCAGCAACAAGCATGCTGCATACACCAAAGCCATAGATGGGAAGGAAAGGGCCCTTCATAAAGCCTCTGTTAACAAGCTTTCTTTCCCTGAAGGAACAAAATAAGGTCTCCCATATAAATCCGACCACGGAATAGACGCAGAATATGAATATCCATTCGGTTAATGTATATCTTATCATCTCAGTCTCTTTTAATTCAAAATCCCCGGCAATAAGCCGGGGGGAAATGATCATTTATCAGGCTGTAAAGGATACGACCGCATCCTTGGGCTCACGCGATTTTTCTATGGATACCGCATGAAGAACAGGTCCCTCTCCTCCGTAATCCGGGAAGAATTCCTTCGTTACGGTAACCGTCACAACCACCCAGTCCCTGTCTTTTACAGGTGCCTGTCCCTCACCGTACTGACATGCATATCCGAGAAAAGCCATATCCTGTGCACAGCATGTCATAGCCATTCTTCCGGGTATAAAGAATCCCTTCGGAAATTCGGGAGGTGTCATACAAAGTGCCTGGAAAACAAGTCTCTTTCCAATATATCTTTCCGGATGATCCATCGCGTCCAGATAAAAAATACCATAAGCATTTGTATCCAGAACAATCTCATCCTTGGAAAGATCATAGGGAAGATCCTCTTCAAAGATCTCGTTGATCTCACCGTTTGCATCCTCGAAAACAACATCTGCAGCCTGATTGACTGCCTTGATATTTCTCCTGTATGTTGGAAGATCGTTTCTTACATTGTCACATCTGTTAAAGATGATCATTTCAGAATTTCTGATCTGCTCTGCGAGAAGTGACTTCATATTTGTGAAGTAGACCGGAAATGTTGATGCATCGATAACCGTTATCTGCTGAGCCAGCTTCCAGTTAGATGGCATTTTGAATTCCTTGAAATTCCACATGCCGTTCCACTCGATTATGATACGGTCAGGCTTGTAGGTCTTCTCTATGGCAGCAAGCTGGATCGGATTCATCTGTTCCTCATCTTCGATAAGGATCATATCCGTATTGGATTTCTTCATGAGATCTGCGGGATACTCTTCCTCTCCTTCCTCACAAAGTATGAGAAGTGTATTTCCCTTAATGCGGAAATAATCCTGTGACAGAGTGAACTTTATGAATTCGGTCTTTCCTGCTTCAAGAAAACCGTTGATGATATAAACTGATTTTTGCTTACCTGCGAACATCTGCTCTCCTTATGCAAAAAGCTTTGCAAGTTCATCTTCCTTAAGTTCGGAACCTATAACGCATATCTTACCGGTAACCTGAGGTTTTCCGGTTCTGACATCGGACTCTTCGGGAACATAATCATAATAGATCCATGTTCCATCCTCGGCAGGCACCATACCCTTTGCTCTGAGGATGACACCGTAATCGCCGGAATCAAGAGCCTTAAGGATAGAATCAATTCTCTCCATCGTAAACTTGACGGGAGTTTCCATTCCCCAGCTTGTAAATATCTCATCTGCATCATGGCCGTGATGATGGTGATGGTGCTCATGGTCATGATGGCAGCATTCGTGATCATCGTCATCATCGTCATCGTGGTGATGATGGTGGCAGCACTCGTGATCGTCGTCATCGTCATCATCGTCGTCATGATGATGGTGGCAGCAGCATTCATGATCGTCATCGTCATCATGATGATGGTGATGATGATGCTCAGGCTCAGCCTTTGCTTTCTCCATCATTTCAGCAAGAAGTGAATCAATGCTGTCGTTTCCTTCTATAGCATCAAGAACTGCCTTGGCATCAAGCTGATCCAGAGGAGTGGTTATAAGAGTAGCCTTAGGATTATGCTCCTTAACTATGGCGACTGCCTCTGCAATCTTCTCAGGTGATGCAGTATCTGTACGGCTTAATATAACAGTTCCGGCATACTCAATCTGGTTGACAAAGAACTCTCCGAAATTCTTGGAATACATTTTGGCCTTGGATGCATCTACAACCGCAACAGCGGAATTGATCTTAACATCAAGATCACCGGCAACACCCTCTACAGCCTTAAGTACATCGGAAAGCTTTCCAACACCCGAAGGCTCGATCAGAATACGCTCAGGTGAATAGGTGGTGATAACTTCCTTAAGTGAAGTTCCGAAATCTCCGACAAGACTGCAGCAGATACATCCGGAGTTCATCTCCTTTATCTCAATACCCGATTCCTGGAGAAAGCCTCCGTCAATTCCTATCTCTCCAAATTCATTCTCTATAAGAACAGTCTTACTTGCATCAACAGCATCCTTAAGAAGCTTCTTGATAAGGGTTGTCTTTCCTGCTCCGAGGAATCCGCTTACCACATCAATTCTGGTCATGATCAATACCTCCGTAAACCGATTTCAATTCGCACAAAAATCGGGAAGTACTTCCCGATTTATTGTGTAAGTTTTTATAAATAGCGAAACTGTAAGCCGGGTTCTGTCTTATGCTTATGACCTTGCGGTCAAAACACGTGACGATCATCTATCTAGTACGTATGTTGCCATACGCATCAAGCGACCTACCTGAAAGACGGGCGGGCAGCCCTTAACCTTTACGTTTGGTCTTGCTCCGGATGGGGTTTACACGGCTCCGCATGTTACCATGCGAACGGTGGTCTCTTACACCGCCTTTTCACCCTTACCTGCTTACGCAGGCGGTTATTTTCTGTTGCACTTTCCCGGGAGTCACCTCCGCCGGACGTTATCCGGCATCCTGCCCTGTGGAGCCCGGACTTTCCTCACGGATAGAAAACCTACCCCCGCGATCGTCCATTTCGCTCAATCTCAATTATACTACACGTGTCAAATACCTATTAAAACGGAATGCTTCGTTACTACCGCAACTCCCGCATTCCTAAAAACATTCGGAATCCGCTGATTTTTCTTTTCAGAAAAATCGCTACTTCCTCATGTTTTTGCGGGGAGTTAATACACTGAATCTCATTAATGCAAGCATTATTCGATTCAGTGTATTACTCCCCTTGTTTTACACGTTAAAACATGATCCGCCGACAAACTCTCTGCAGATGGAGTTGTTCGGAAGGAATTCACTGGGAAGAGAAAGGAAATAATCAAGGAATTTCAGCAGTCTCTTTGCTTCGTAATATGTGGGATCACCCTTCTGGATGCTGAAAAGAAGCGGCTCAGCAAACTGTTTCAAAAGAGCAAGCTCATATACCTGAGCTGAATTGAACATAACGTTGGCTTCTTCCTGGAAGGGGAAGATATTTTCTTCCTCACCTCTTCTTACAGATGCCCACATCGAAAGAGTTCTGTGTGCATCCGAGCCTCTGGTCCTTGCATCTCTGACAAGGCGTCTCAGAAGTCTTGCATCCGTGGTAGGAATCCTGTTGTGCTCATCGATATTGATGGAAGTAAGTGCAGAAATATAGATCTTGAACTTACTTTCCTCGGGAAGAGCATAACTCATCTTGGGATTGAGTCCGTGTATTCCTTCAATAACAAGGATGTCATCCGATTCGAGCTGCATGTAATTGCCATGGTATTCTCTGCGGCCTATCTTGAAATTGAATGCAGGAAGTTCAACTCTCTCACCATCAAGAAGCTTAAGCATATCATCATTAAAGCCCTTGGTATCTATAGCCTCTATACATTCGAAATTGTAATCACCGTTTTCATCTCTGGGAGTATCCTCACGGTTTACAAAATAATCATCAAGACCTATGGCGTGAGGTTTGAGTCCGAATGTTCTGAGCTGAACAGAAAGCCTGTGTGAGAAACTGGTCTTGCCGGAAGATGAAGGACCTGCGATCATTACAAACTTGACATCCTTTCTGGATGCTATCTCTGCTGCAATCTCCGCAATACGTCTCTCCTGCTCAGCCTCCTGAACAAGGATCAGATCTTCCATATGTCCTGAACATATACGCTCGTTAAGATCTCCTACGTTTTCTATTCCGACATGAACACACCAGTCATGAGATCTCTGGAAAGTATCATAAAGAAGCCTGCTCTCTTCAAACTTAGGAATCTCGGTAGGAGCATTCTTGGAAGGAACAATGAGCATGAATCCGATGTCATAATTTATCACATCAAAATACTTGATATATGAAGCATTGGGCAACATATATCCGTAATAGTAATCCCTGTATCCATCCATCTCATAGATATTGACGCTGGATGTTCTTCTGTATTTAAAGAGCTTTACCTTATCCTGCATTCCTCTCTTGGAAAAGATATCCATCGCATCATCGATGGGATACTGTCTCTTCATATAAGGAGTTCCCGCATCGACGATCTCAAGCATGCGCTTTTTGATCTTTTCAGCATTCTCTTTGGTAGGCTCGATCATACCGTTCGGATTAATGAACAGTCCTCTTCTGATGGTAAAATCTGCCCTGACTCTGTTGGCCACTTCTTCACCGTACAGATCCCATATTGCCTTCATAAGAAGCATGACGGTACTTCTGACATAAGTCTGATGTCCGACAGTATCCGAAAAGGTGAAAAATTTTACCTCACCGCTTCTTGATACCTTTTTGAATAGTTCTCTTATCTTACCATCCAGGCTTATTGCAGCAATAGGTGAATCAAACTTGTGCTGATAATCCTTGGCCACATCTTCCCAGGTAGAGTCTGAAGAATATTCTCTCTTTTCTCCGTCAATGATAAGTGTGTACATATAATACCCTCTCAATCTGTTTTAGAATAAATCTGACGATTAAGCTCCATCAGTGCACGCATCTGACTGATACGTTCATCATGATTGCCCTCTTCGGAAAGAAGTCTCTCAAGTATCTTCTCCATTGAATTCATTTCGAATTCAAGGTATTCAGATAGTCCCCTGTCTTCACTGATGAGATCCGCGCCATACCTGTCCTCGGGAGTAATTCCGTTTTCCGCGGTTTTGTCGCACTTTCCCGTATATCTTATCTTCATGGGAAAATAATACTTTCCGGCATCACATATTACATTATTCCTGATTATCTCAAATCCCTTAAGTCTCAGATGGTTCCTGAACTCCGGGATATTTGACTGTGGCTGGACAATGAATTCTTCCATCTTTTCAACCACAGGCATTCCTTTTTCAATGATATCAGTTATAAGCGTTCCGCCCATTCCCGCGATCACAGCGGTCTGTACCTCACCGGGAATGATCTTTTCAAAGCCGTTCGAAAGTCTTAAGTGTATGGATTCCTCCAAACCGGCCTCCCTGACATTCTCCCTGGCTCTGTCAAGAGGTCCCTCCCTGAGATCCATACCTATCACCACAGGACAGATCCCTCTTGATACAAGTTCGATTGCGACAAAGCCGTGATCACATCCGATATCTGCGCATATACAGCCTTTCGGAACCATTTCTATAATGCTTTCAAGTCTGGCTGACAGGATCATGTATCCTCCAGATAATCCTTGAGCTGCTTGGAGCGGCTGGGATGACGAAGCTTACGAAGTGCCTTTGCTTCAATCTGTCTGATTCTCTCACGGGTAACGTTGAATTCCTTGCCCACCTCTTCAAGAGTACGCTGTCTTCCGTCATCAAGTCCGAAACGAAGTCTGAGCACTTTCTTTTCTCTGTCGGTAAGTGAATCAAGTACCTTATCAAGCTGTTCTCTGAGAAGCATCTGTGTAGCAGCCTCTGCGGGAGCGGGTACATTATCATCCTCAATGAAATCTCCGAGATGTGAATCTTCCTCCTCACCGATGGGGGTCTCAAGTGAAACGGGTTCCTGAGAAATTTTAAGTATCTCACGTACCTTCTCTTCGGGAATTCCCATCTCTGCAGCTATCTCCTCAGGACTCGGTTCTCTTCCGAGTGTCTGAAGAAGCTGACGGCTTACACGGATCAGCTTGTTGATCGTTTCTACCATATGTACGGGAATTCTTATTGTACGAGCCTGGTCAGCGATTGCTCTTGTTATTGCCTGTCTGATCCACCATGTTGCATAGGTAGAGAACTTGTATCCCTTTCTGTAATCAAACTTCTCAACAGCTTTGATAAGTCCGAGATTTCCTTCCTGGATCAGATCAAGGAAGAGCATTCCTCTTCCGACATATCTCTTCGCAATGGATACAACAAGTCTGAGGTTGGCCTCTGCAAGTGCATTCTTGGCATCCTCATCTCCATCTTCCATTCTCTGGGCAAGTTCGATCTCTTCTTCTGCAGTAAGAAGAGGAACCTTACCGATTTCCTTGAGATACATACGAACAGGATCCTCGATGCTGACACCTTCTACAAGCGCATCGATATCAATCCTGTCAATGCCTTCATCTTCTGCGTCAGCAAGATCATCGGCACTGGGCTCGTCAATCTCAAAGTCCATATCCATGCCGGGGTCGATGGGTTCCATTGAAAGAACATCAACACCATTTGCTGCGAGCATTTCGATAACCTTATCGATCTTCTCATCATCATCCGTAACCTTCATAACAGCTTCGGTCACTTCGGATAGATCAAGCTCTATTACCTTCTTGCCCTTCTTGGCTTTCTTGGTAAGTGTATCGACTATCTCCTGAAGCTTCTCTTCAATACTAGCTTCTGCAGTCTCAGGATCTGCGGCTGCCTTGGAATCTGCAGCCGGCTTTGATCCGGGTTTCTTTTCAGGTTTCTTTTCAGTTTTATCTGCAGGCTTTTTTCCGGGCTTGGATTCTGTATCCTTAGCATTATCCCTGGTCTTTCCTGCTGCATTGTCCTTATTCTTAGAGTCCTTTTTTTCGGTATCCTTGGTCTTGGTGACTTTATCCTTTGTATCTTTAGCCTTGATATCCTTAACTTTGGAATCTTTGGTCTTGGTATCTTTATTCTTGTCTTTGGTCTTATCCTTAGTCATAGCGGTACTGTTGTCTAAGATTTTTCCGGCCTTAGCCTTTGCTGCCTTAGACTTTTCTTCATCTTTCTTATTTATCTTAGCATCCTGTTTCTTTGCGGGTTTATCCTGCTTGGCTGCAGTCTTTTCAACCTTGGCATCCTTAACAGGTGCGGTCTTCTTTGCGGGTGCCGCCTTCTTTGCAGGGGCCTCCTTCTTTGCAGGTACTGACTTCTTCACAGGGGTCTCCTTCTTTGCGGGCGCTGTTACCTTCTTTGCAGGTACTGCCTTCTTTGCGGGTGCTGCCTTCTTTGCAGGTGCTGCTGCCTTCTTTGCGGGTGCTGTTACTTTCTTTGCGGGTGCTGCCTTCTTTGCAGGGGCTGTTACTTTCTTTGCGGGTGCTGCCTTCTTTGCAGGGGCTGTTACCTTCTTTGCAGGTGCTGTTACCTTCTTCGCAGGTGCTGCCTTCTTTGCAGG
>CAMOZY010000030.1 GCA_946631295.1 uncultured Lachnospiraceae bacterium | reverse complement strand
AATTATACTATAAATATAATGACATCTTTTTATTCTTGTGTTATTGTACGATATAAAGAAAGGGAAATGTCCCGGAAAGGAAAAGCGATGTTTTTAGTTTCATCCACAAGTTATCTTTATAGTGAACATTATGAAGCACTACTCGTAGACGAGCAGAGCTATACATTAGAGTGTCCATTGCAGGATAACAGAAGTCGGATGAATCATAATATACTATGACCGGAATACCGGATATTATCAGATGACTGATACCGCTTATCTTGTGCAGGACACGGATAAGCGGTTTTTTTATGACCTATTTTGGAAGAGGTAGAAGAAATGTTAGAGATCAAAGGAAAAGTTAATACAGCACTCTGCTATTCAACTGTAGTAGAGGATGAGGCAATAGAGCAGATTCGCAGGATGTGCGATTATCCTTTTACGGAAGGAAGCAGGATCCGCATCATGCCCGATGTGCATGCGGGAAAGGGCTGCACGATCGGCACTACCATGACTGTTGTTGATAAGGCTGTTCCCAATGTAGTCGGTGTCGATATCGGATGCGGAATGTATACCGTGAATCTCGGAAAGAACGATATCGACCTTGAAAAGTTTGATGAGGCAGCTCATAAGGGAGAGAAGGTCCTCATCCCCATCAATATGAGAGACGGAAGCGTACTTGCAATAGGTAAGGGAAATCCGGAGTGGAATTATTCAGCACCTCACGGAGCAGGCAGATTAATGTCCCGTACAAAGGCAAAGAGCTCTCTTTCCATGGAAGAGTATAAAGAAGCAATGAAGGGCATCTATACGACTTCCGTTAACGAACAGACACTGGACGAAGCACCTATGGCATATAAGTCTCTTGAAGACATCATTGATGTTATCAGGGAATCCGTGGATGTCATTGATGTGATGAAGCCCATTTACAATTTTAAGGCATCTGACTAAGGAACTCCGCGTTCCGGTCAGTTGCCGGAACAGGAGAAAACTAAAATGAATAAGAATATACCCGTTATAGATATGAATGGGACAGGTAAGAGAATAATGCAGTTAAGAATAGATTCCGGATTATCCGTAAGGGATCTGCAGGATGTCTTCGGATTCGGAACTCCCCAGGCTATTTACAAATGGCAGCAGGGTGCAGCAATGCCCACTTTAGATAATCTGATCGTATTGGCAGCAGTATTCGATGTATCAGTGGATGACATATTGGTTACCAAGGCCCAGCAGATGATGCAGGTGATAGCTTGATACAGATATATTTTGGGTGGGTTGCCATCCGCAAACGTTTTTGGGACTGAGAAGGTATATTCTCGGTCCTTTTTAGATTTAAATGTATACATGATATGGAGAAGTAATACTGATATAATATTTATGGTCTTCTGATATGGACAATCAGAAAGTAATTGCAAAAACAGAGGAATATCATGAGCGAGAGAGCGGCTCGGGAGTGGAATCAAAAAGTTAAGGAACTGGAAAAACAATACATGACGGAATTAACAGCCGCTGCTGACGATGAGAAAAAAAGGAACGAAATCATTAAGCAGATTGCTGAAAAAGTGGGCATGCCTCCTATACTGTTTACATTGGATTTAACAGGTAATACTTTAAGAAATCAGATATATAATTATTTTATGTATGTCAGGAAGGAACCGGCATCCGCTCGCCCATCTGCTGCTCCATGGGTATGTAAATTGTGTGGAACAGAAAATAATTTGAATTTCTGCATGGGCTGTGGGGCATTACAGCCGCAAGGTGACAATCATGATTAAAGATATAGTAAGAGACCCGATGTTTCTGATGCAAAAGTCCGAGCCTGCGACGGAAGCGGATAAGCAGGTTATCGAAATACTGCGTTCAGAAATGAATTATAAATAAGAAGGTCAGAAAATTATGAAGAAGTTTAGATTTATAACATGTGCGGCAATATGTCTTATTTTTGCGGAAGCTTTGTCAGGATGCACACCGGGAGGTCAGATAATGGATGGTGACGGAATGGTACGTACATTTGAATATACCTCGATATCCATGGAAGAAGCCAAAGAGATGATGGAACAGGATGATGGTCATGTGATCGTGGATGTGCGTCGTGAGGATGAGTATGCTGAGGGACATATACCCGGAGCGATTCTGATTCCGAATGAAAGCATAGAAAATGATCCGCCTGAGGAACTTCCTGAATGGGACCAGATCATCCTTATCTATTGCAGGAGCGGAAGACGAAGTAAGGAAGCTGCCCAGAAGCTTGCCGATATGGGCTATGAGAACGTCTATGAATTTGGCGGGATCATTGACTGGGATGGAGAGATTGTAAAGGATGAAGAATGATATATAATGCCAGTATAGGTGTTTTTTGAGGAGAATGTTATGAAAAGACAGAGTAAACTTACATTTGCATCAATGCTGACGGTTACGGGAGCAATGATCGGCCTCGCTAACTGCGGAGTGTATGGGCCTCCTGATGTTCCGATTGACACTGTATATGGTCCGCCTGAATATTTCGGGATTGAGGAGGATGATATAACGGGTGAGGGACCTGAGGTTTACGGTCCTCCTGAGTATTTTGAAGAAGATGATACCGAGCAGGGCGGATCTTCTGATGAAGCAGGCAGGATTTATGAATATTTCTCAGAGGATGGATCGGTATCCATCAGACAGGATTACGATACGAACACATCTGTCATCATGGATGGAGAAGAGGGTATTCCTGTAGATATTGCGATGGGAATATATGGTCCCCGTATAGAGAAGGCTGACATCGATGGTGACGGTGAGGATGAGTATCTCATTGCGGAATGCGAAGGCACCGGAACAGGTCTTTCCATCTACGGATTGTGCATAGTTAAGAGGGACGGAGAAGAGTATGTTCTGACCAGATATGACGGTGAGTATTTCACGGATATAATCGGTAAGCGCGTTAAGTACAGCTATGATGAGGATACTCATGAGGTGACCGTTACAGCTCAGAATGCTGATGGAGAGGTATCATTTTCCATGCTGATCGAAAGAGACTATTCTGATGAGTATAAGCTTGAGGATATAATATGGAGTGATATCATCCGAATAAGCTTTATAGACGGAAAGCCTTATCTGTCAGCACCTACCGGCTATATTTTTGCGGATGCGCCCATGCCGGATTACGAGGATGCCGTAGAGGTATCAGCACCTATATTCGTAAGTGGAGATTCGTCCATAGAGATCGGTGATTTCACACTCGGAGAGGACGGAGGATCCAAGACACCGTGATTTCTTATCTGAATTAAATGCATAAAAATGATGAAAAATATGCAGATACTAATCTGGTATCTGCATATTTTTTGTTTTGTGAACATTTATTTGACAGGTAACGAACGTTAGAATATAATAGCTAACGTTCGTTAGAAATATTCCTGTATGAAAAGAGAGGGTTATATGGCCAGAACAAATGCTAAAGAGCCTTTGATCAAAGCGGCGAGAGATCTGTTTTCCACCAAGGGTTATGATGGCACAAGCGTTGATGAGATAGCTGAATCCATCGGAATAAAGGGGCCGACGATATATAAGTATTTTAAGAATAAAGGGGACCTTTTAAAGGTTGTAACGGAACAGGCAGAGACTGAGTATATCCGTGGTATGGAGATAACCAAGGAACTGCCTGACAGGATTAACTCCGGAGCGGAACTTAAGGCATATGCTTTAAGGTCACTGCACTTTACCGTTGACAATGATACAGCGGTAAAAATGAGAAGACTTATTACTATGGAGCAGTACAGAAATGAACTGCTCTCTGATCTGACCACAAGGCATCAGCTTACATATCTTCAGGATGTCTATGCATCTATTTTCAAAAAGATGATGAAGCGTGGGCAGATGGTTAAGGGTGATGCGAAGATCATAGCTCTTGAATTCATTTCACCGATAACCATCATGATCCAGTTGGTGGACAGAAATCCCGATAAGAAGAAGGAGGCATTTAAAACCATAGAGAAGCATATAGATGTTTTTCTTGGAAGATATGAATTCATATGAGGGCGTTTCTTTCAGAAAGTTAAATTTCTTATGAGGTAAGGGAGAATATTAAACATGGAATTGGCAATATCTAAATTGATCAGCAGTATCGTACAGATTATCTTGTTTTCGCTGATCCCGTTTATCTGGTGGCTGATTACCGCCAGGAAGGAATGCGGATTTTTCAAATGGATCGGATTAAAGAAGTCTGAATCCGAAAAGCATAAGACCCCCTACTGGATTGCAGGTGTATCTGTCGCATTTCTGATTCTTTCAGTAATCATCTTATATTTCCTGAAGGGAGTAGAAACAGCGACATCAGATTTTTCCGGACTCGGTGCATCTGCAATACCTGCAATTCTGATCTATGCGATTTTGAATACGGCATTGCCTGAGGAGATTTTGTTCAGAGGATTTCTTTTGAAAAGGATCTCGAATAAGTTTGGATTTGCAGCAGGAAATATTGTGCAGGCGCTTCTTTTCGGATTGTTACACGGAGTTATGTTCTTCTCTGCAGTGGGCGCAGTCAAGGCACTGGTAGTAATAGTGTTTACAGGCGGTATCGGCTGGTGCATGGGCTACACTAATGAGAAGGTATCAGGTGGTTCAATACTGCCCAGCTGGTGTATCCATGCCATAGCTAATATCTTTTCGGGATTGTGTTCAGCGTTTCTGCTGTTTTAATGAATTTTTCCGATGGATGTTTTTGAGGGGATATTTTTTGTGAGGAGGGAGAATTTATGAAAAACGTGTGGGAGAAATCAGCACAGCATACAGAGACATATTCATTAATTACACAGCAGGATTCGTATTTGTAACGATCGTAGTGCTTGTTGTTAATGTGATCAGAAGGAAGAAAACCTAATTATGGTAAGGTGAAGATATGATAACTCTGAATGATTATTTATATTCCGGAGATACCAATAACCAGTTCATCAACGACGGATGCGGATTGTTCAGAGGCAGGCAGATTCTCCCTTTTGAACACTTATCCCGCTTCCAGGAAGATACGGTGTGAATATGAATCTTATAGCAGTTGCCAATGAAACATTGAGGATTTGTTCTGAAGGTAGATATGATGTCTCCGGGAAAGAGGTTATTTTTCCGGAAGGGAAATATGATCATGTGGAAGTGATAACTCCTAAGATGGGCGATGCTCTTCTGAATGAAGAAACCATTGCACCTAATGGTTCTGACATGTGCCGGATTGTGATCAAAAACAGTGATTCATATGCGGCAGCGAAAGCATATGATAATGCGCTTGTAATGAATTTTGCGAATGCACATAATCCGGGAGGCGGATTCAGACTCGGTGCAACCGCACAGGAAGAGGCATTGTGCAGATGCAGTACGCTGTATTCATCTCTTGCATCCAAAGAAGCGACTGAAATGTATAAGTATAACAATATGCATCTCAGTTCGGTCGAATCCGATTATATGCTCATCTCGCCGGAAGTGCTCGTGTTCCGGGATGAGAAGATGAATCTTCTTGAACAGCCTTTCAAAACCGCCGTTATAACAGTACCTGCGCCTAACCGATTCGGTGCAGCTGCTCTGGCGTCTAAGACAAAAATAGAAGATACATTCATACGCAGGATAAGGATCATACTGAAGGCAGCTGCAAAGAGGAATTATAAAACACTTGTGCTCGGTGCATGGGGATGTGGAGCATTTGAAAACAAACCTGAAAACGTCGCAGAATATTTCAGACAGGTGATAGTTGATGAAAAGCTTGGGATGTTTTTTGACGAGATATGCTTTGCAATATACGGATCTGAAGACGGAAAGAATATAACTGCGTTCAGGGAAGCCTTCAAAACATTCCGCAGATACATGGAAATGTTTGTTTAGAACCTGTATAATATACAAAGATGTAAAATGTCAGCATTGAGGAGGGTTAAGAAATGACATTTGATGAACTTGTAACTAAGGTTAGAACTAAGGCATCTGAAGTGGATGCATCAAACAGGGATTTCCTGGCAGTACAGATCAATATCACAGGAAACAATCCGGGAGTATTCTACGTTGAGGTTAAGGACGGCAGGATCAATGTTGAGCCTTATGAGTACATTGACAGGAACTGTGCGATCACTATCAACATGACCAATTTCAACAAGCTGATCGACGGAAAGCTCGATCCCGTTCTTGCATTTACTACCGGAAAGCTTAAGGTGGACGGAGATGCAGGCAAGGCTCTTGAATTCTCAAAGCTGCTGAAGAAATAATAGTGAATGATTCAATGTGATGCGGGTCGGAAATATTCCGATCCGTATTTTGTAACATGTAATCAGGGATAAATGATGAGATTATTTATTGCAATACAATTTGATGATTGTTTGATCGATGCACTAACCGGATTTCAGGATGATCTGAAAGAGCAGGGAGTGACGGGAAATGGGAAAGCATGGGATGATCTATACAGAGATAGGGAGTGTATAAAAAGTGCAGAATGAAGGAAAACGCCGGAATATGAGAAGAGCAGTATTTGGAATCGCATCTGTACTTCTTCTCCTGATCGAAGTGCTGATAGGAATGTATGCAACGGGATGGGTCAGGAATTACCTTGGCGATGTGCTTGTTGTAATACTGCTATATACTCTCTGGAGAACGGTGAAGCCGGACCTGACTAAGTGTTGGTACGTGCTTCCGACCGCCATCCTTATATTTACTTTTGGAGTTGAGTTCCTGCAATTATGGGGATTCTGTGACAGATTGGGAATTACAAACAGACTGCTCAGAATTATTATAGGAACAGGCTTTTCCGTAGAGGATCTGATCAGTTATGCGATAGGCTGTATTCCTTGTTATGTCACTGAATTACTTATCAGTCGTCGAAATCTATAGCATCACAGTTTCCGACACTGCCGGTTGCCCATGGGCTTCTAATGATCCTGTTTTATGAATATTATTCATGTGGAGCATGGCTGATTATTTGTGTTAAAGTATCATTTAAAGAGTTCTAGTACACCCTGGAGGGGGAATGAGTATGAAAAAGTTTATCAGCTTCATATTAGTTATAAGTATGGCCATATCGCTCACAGCATGTGGCAGCAAACCCGCAGAAGAGACATCTGAAGGATTTGTTCCTGCGCTTGATACAAATGCCGGCGGCAGTATCACTGTGGTCGGAAACTATGATAATTTCGAGGCGCTTGAGGCTGAATTCGACAGATTTAATGAGATATACCCGAATGTCCAGCTCAGCTATGTGAAGCTTGATGATTATAAAAACATATTGGGCACGGTACTTGAAGGCGATGACAGTCCCAATATTTTCTTTTCCTATGCGTGGATGCTGGGAAATGATAAATATGCTGCGATCGCATCTCATATGGAGGATCTTTCGGATTCTGCTCTGGGCTTTAACCTCGACTGTATCCGCCCCAGTCTGATTCACAAAGATGAAAACGGCAGCGTAATGACAGTTCCTGTTTTTTCCAGAAGTTACGGCATGCTTGTAAATAATGATCTGTTTGAAAAGGAAGGACTCAGCGTTCCCACTACATGGTCAGAGCTTATGACTGTATGCGAGGAATTCCGCAGCAGGGGTTACTCAAGCCCCATGATGGGTTACAGTCTTGATTCTTCAAGCTGTTTCATGTACATAGTTGCATATCCCATGTTTGCAGCCACACTTGCTGACAAGCCCGACGCTCTTGCGCTGGCCAATGATATGAATCCTGCAGCAGGAGAATATATGCGTCCCGCACTTGAGTCTGTGGAGAATCTGATCAGCAGCGGATGTATCGATCTTAATGAGTGTGGTCAGATTGAAGACAACTATACTCAGGTAATACTGAGATTCTTTGAAGGCGACGTTCCGATGATGATCTGCTCCGGAGATACCGTATCCGGCACCAGAAAAAGAGAAAGCCAGTCCGAGGCGTTTACACAGTCTCCTTTTGATTACTCATTTGCTCCCATACCTTTGACAGAAGAGGGCGGATATTTTATAGACAGTCCTTCACTGCAGTTTTCCGTCAATAAGGACTGCGATGATCTTGATATGACGAATGAGTTCATGCGTTTTCTTATCTCAAATGAAGAGCTGGACGAGATGGCCTCTGTAAAGAGACTGGTAACACCCACTAATGATCTGTCATTTGACTCGGTTTATACACCCTTTGGCCAGATTCCTTCAGACCGCACTATATCCCCTGAGGAGATCGGAATAACTGATCAGCTCACTGTACAGATCAGGGTTGCCTCATACAGGGTCGGAACCGGTGAGATCACAATAGACGAAGCTGTTTCGATGTACGGAAGTTTCGAGTGATAAGGGCTTAAAAATACGCTAAATATAGGAAGATTGTGGTATAATATCTCTGTATGTGATTATACAGGCAGGGATTCTTCGGAGGCGAACGCGTGAAAAAGGCGCTGGTCATTATTCCCAATCTTCTTTTAATTGGATTCATACTGATTTTCATCGTCAGATATACGAATTCCAAGGTAGAAGAAAGTAATCGGAACGCTATAAGTGAATATGAAAAGATGACCGTCACGGTAAACCAGATCATCACCAACTATCTTGAGGATGAGCAGCATCTGTGCGATATCTGGTCGAATTATGTCAACAGATCCGCAGAGGCCGGTACCCCCATGACAGCCGAGGAGGCTATCTCATATATCAGAAAGGCTAAGATATCGCCCGAGATATCCGGTCATCTTATTTTCATAGACAATCCTGACCATTCCGGTATCTCAACCACGGAAAGCTCCGTTAATCCGGGCGATTATTCGGTTTCTTACAAGAATATCTCAATCTTTGACAATCTCGACAGTGTGAGCGACGCCGATGGTGTGATCAATATCACCAGAGCTTACACAAATCCCATGAACGGAATACAGTCCATTGCCTTCATGAATTATGTGAAGGTTCTGGATCCGGATACCGGAAAGTTAAAGACCGGCCTTTTGATGAGGGTGGTTCCTTTAAGCATTCTCGAACAGAAGCTGGTTTTTTTGAAGGGTGAGTATGAGAGTATCGAGGTCAGCATCATCGACAAGGATGGCAACTACATCATCCATGGCAAATCCTTAAAAAACAGCAATTTCTTTGAATATTACAAGTCGTACAATAATGTGACCAAGGAAGAATACGATTCCTTCAGAAATGAGATAATCGGCGGAACGGGCTCGATGATCATCAAAAACTCTAAGGGTGATGACTGTGTGCTGTCATATATCCCGCTTGAGTCGCTGAAGGTCTGGTATCTTCTTGCTTATATACCGATGGATGATCTCGTGAAAAACCGTGTTGTAGACTGGCTCCTGCTTGGTATCGTTTCTGTGGGACTGATCATTTTGCTTGTTTTCAATTTTGTGGTGCTGATGATCTACAACCGCAAGCTTTCAGAAGCAGCGGAAAAAGCTAATCAGGCCAATGATGCCAAGTCCTATTTCCTTTCTACTATGTCACATGATATCAGAACTCCCATGAATGCCATCCTGGGACTTAATGAGATGGTTCTGCGTGACAGCCATGACGATACCATCATCGGTTATTCGGAAAGCATCAGAACAGCCGGCAATACACTTCTGGGACTTATTAATGACATTCTCGATTTTTCGAAGATCGAAGCCGGAAGAATGGATATCATCAATGTTGATTACAGCTTCGTGTCCCTTCTGAACGATCTGGTCAATATGGTGCAGAAGAAGGCTGAGGACAAGGGTCTTGCCTTCAATATCGAAATAGATAAAGAAATTCCTTCTATACTTCACGGTGATGAGATAAGGATCAAACAGGTCATTACCAACATTCTTTCAAATGCAGTCAAGTATACGAAGGAAGGATCGATAACATTTACTGCAGGTTTTGAAAAGAAGGCTGATACGCCCGATTCGATCATTCTTAAGATAAGCGTTGCGGATACCGGTATGGGAATCAAGCCCGAGGATATGGACCGTCTGTTCAAGGCTTTCGAACGCATCGAGGAAAAAAGAAACCGTAACATCGAGGGCACCGGTCTTGGCATGACCATAGCACAGAGCTTCCTTGCAATGATGGGCAGCCACCTTAAGGTCGAGAGTAAGTATGGAGAGGGTTCGGTGTTTTCTTTTGATCTGGATCAGAAGGTTATCAAATGGGATCCTGTCTGTAATTATGAGGATGCTTTCAGACAGTCGCTTAATGAAAGAAACGGCTACCGTGAGAAATTTACCGCGCCTCATGCAAAGGTACTTGTTGTAGATGATACTCCTGTTAACCTTACGGTATTTACAAGTCTTCTGAGCCGCACAAAGATTCAGATCGATACGGCAGAGAGCGGTGATGAAGCGATTCAGATGTACAAAAACAAGCATTACGATGTGATCTTCCTTGATCATATGATGCCGGACAAGGACGGAATCGAGACGCTTGCTGAAATGCATGGTCTTAAGGAAACACCCAATGACGCTACGCCGATCATCTGTCTTACTGCAAATGCGATATCCGGCATGCGTGAGATGTATATAAATGCGGGATTTGATGATTATATTACCAAGCCCATCGATCCTGACAGATTAGAGACTCTGCTTCTTGCATATCTTCCGAAGGGGAAGATCGCACCTCCTGATGATGAGTCTGCTGAAGATGAGGTTCAGATTCCTGATTTTGTCTTTGACATTCCTGAACTTGATGTGGGCTCCGGTCTTGGCCATTGCGGATCAAAGCAGTCGTATATGCTTACACTTAAGATGTATCTTGATACCGCAGCTAAGAATGCAGATGACCTTGAGAAATTCTGGAATGCAGGTGACCTGAAAAATACTACGATCCGAGTTCATGCACTGAAGAGTACGTCCCGTGTCATAGGAGCTCTTTCTCTAGGAGAACATGCTGCAGAACTTGAAAAAGCAGGCGATGCGGGAGATGTTGAAAAGCTTAAGAATGAACTGCCCGGTCTGATAGAAGATTACAGAAAGCTTGCAGCATCACTGGAACCTCTTAATGAAGCAGATAAGCCTGATCCTGAGGATGATACAAGACCTCTTATATCAGATGATTATCTGAAGGAAGCATACACCGCACTCTCTGAATTCTGTGCCTCATATGATTTCGATTCAGTGGCTCATGTAGTAGAATCACTTAGTGCATACAGAATGCCTGAGGATGAAGTGACCAGATACGACCTGCTTGTCAAAGCAGTTGATAATTATGATTATGATCTTATTCCCGGAATACTTGACAGGGGGAAGGAATAAATGACAACCAAGATACTTATAGTAAGCCGCGGTTCCGGTTTCATGATGGATGCACTTGATTCCAATCTTAAGAAAAGCGGATTCGAAACCGTTCATGCAGAGCCTGTGGTGCAGAGCATTGAGAATGTAAAGGAAGATACAGATATCATTATTCTTCTTGCGGATGAATATGTGTATGAGTCTGCGGATGTTCTCGTTTATCTGAAGGACCTGTGTGAGGATGAGGGTCTTCCGATATGCCTTATAGGCTATAGCGGCGAAATGGAGAAGATCAGGCAGTACATTCCTGATAAATGCATCGTGAGAGAATTCAAGCGTCCCTTTGATGCGAAGAATGTCACGGAGAAGCTGAAGGATATTGCGAAGGTTACAGAAGAGAAAAAGCTCGGCAAGCATATACTGCTTGTTGATGATGACCTTACATTCCTGAAAATGCTTCAGGGCTGGCTTTCTCCAAGATACAGGATAACTGCCGTAAAATCCGGAATGCAGGCCATCACCTATATAGCCAATCACACTCCGGATCTTATACTTCTTGATTATGACATGCCCATCACTCCCGGTCCTCAGATCATGGAGATGATAAGAACCGAGTTCAATGCTTCCGAGATTCCCATAATATTCCTTACCGGAAAATCGGACAGAGAAAGTATAATGAATGTCATGAGACTTAAGCCCCAGGGTTATCTTCTCAAGGCCATGCCCAAGGATGATATACTTGCTTCCATTGATGAGTTTTTTGAAAACAACAAGTGGAACAACAGGATGTGATAAATGAAATAAAAGTAACTAAAGACTGATACAGCCTGGAACTTTTTTGAGAGAGAGGATCACAGATGGATGAACGCGTAGTGGTTGTCGATGATGACGCCGTCATACTCAAGCAGGCCAATCTGATACTTTCGGAAGCCGGATTTAAAGTCACATGCTTAAAAAGCGGAAGACTTCTGATGGATTATATAAAGGTGAATAAGGCAGATCTTCTTTTGCTGGATATAAGAATGCCTGACATGGATGGATTTGAGACCATCTGTGCATTGAGGGAGTGGGAGCGTGAAGAACAGCGTGATGCGGTTCCAGTGATATTCCTTACTGCCAACGAAGATTCCGATTCCGAGGCAAAGGGACTTTCGCTCGGCGCATTGGACTTTATCAGAAAGCCCTTCTCATCGGAAGCACTGAAGATCAGGATCAGAAACCTTATCGATCTCATAAGTCTTCAGAGGGATCTTCATCGTGAGGTCACGAAAAAGACGGCTGAACTCGAAAGTCTTTCCCTGCATGTCGTGCTTACTCTTGCCAAGACTATAGACGCCAAGGATGCCTACACAAACGGACATTCCGAAAGAGTTGCGGTTTATTCAAAAGAGATTGCAAGAAGATACGGATATGATGAGGAAAGACAGGAAGAGATCTACATAATGGGTCTTTTGCATGATGTAGGTAAGATCGGTGTTCCTGATTCAATCATCAATAAGCAGGGAAAACTTACCGACGAAGAATATGGCAGGATCAAGCAGCATCCCATGATGGGAGCGGAAATCCTGACAACCATAAGCGAGATGCCAAAGCTCGTGACAGGTGCGAGATGGCATCATGAAAGGTACGATGGACGCGGTTATCCCGATGGTCTCAAAGGTGAGGATATTCCCGAGGAAGCAAGGATCATAGCGGTTGCAGATGCTTATGATGCAATGACCAGCCACAGGAGCTATCGTGACATAATCCCTCAGGACCACGTAAAGAGTGAGATAGAAAAGGGAATGGGTACTCAGTTTGATGAGAAGTTTGCGCGGATCATGCTTGGGATGATAGCAGAAGATACTGAGTATAAAATGCATGAGTGAGGAATGAAGAAATGAAAAACAGTGACAAAACATTCAGGGTATCAAGCAATAAGAGAAATGCAGCCATCTGGGTATTCCTGGGAATCTTTATGGTCGCAATGTTTATCCAGTACGGAGTGGTTGATGATATCAATGAGAGTATCGGACTTTGTGCAATCATAGCATTAAGTGCGGGTCTTATAGCGGCACTTCTGTGTATCATTTTTATCAAGGAATATTACATGCATGTCCTTGAAGATGGCTTTGAACTCGTAAAGGGCAAGAAGGTAACCAAGTATGATTTTTCTGCTTTTGCAGGATCACATGTTACCAGACATTACATGAACGGAATATATTATGGTACATCCAGAGAGATCAATATAAAGGATGTATCAGGCAAGACTCTGAAGATCAATGCCAACAATCTTTCAAAGGGAAGATTTGCCGAGCTGGTCACTTACCTCGGACAGGCAAGATTTACAAACACCCATGACATTGAAGCTACCGCAGAGTACTTCAAGAACGGCATTGAATTCCGCATCCCCAATGCAGAGATGATCAAGGCCAACAGGAATAAATTTATCATAAGAACTATCATTATGATTGCCCTGTTTGTAGCTTTTATCGTTATGCTGATAATGAGCCTTGTCTCGGGAATGGATTCTGCAGGCTTCTTTACCGCTATGATACTTGCAGGTATCTGCGGAGTGGTGCTTCTTTTTACGGAGGTTATTCCGATTGGAATCCTGTATCATAAGATGAAGAATCTTCCGGACCGCATCTTCCTTGATGAACTGACACTTACCATCGGAAATCAGTCACACAGTGCGGGAAGCATCCTTAATATCCTTGTGGTTCCTGCCAATTATGAGATCCTTACAAGAGATGTGATCATCGTTACCAAGGATAATACAAAGTACAAATTCAATTTCGGCAAGAAGGATCTGAAGAAGACCAAGGATTCATATTGGGAGTATGACAAGCTGTGCAGTGCATTGGAGCTGTGGTGCATCATTAACCATGTAAACTTCATGCAGATACTTGGATGATATACAGAGCAGATAATACACAGAGCATTACAGTGAAACCGGGCGGTTCCTTTCGAATCCGCCCGGTTTTTATATGGATAATTTAATTCTTGATATTTATTAATATTGAAAACTATTTTATGAGAATTTATTACATGTATAAAACTTAAATCAGGTTGCATTGGCAGCATATTTTTCAAGTTCGCCTATAAGTCTTTTTGTTTCAGGATGTTCGTCTCCTAAGATTTTTTTATAATTTTCGAGGACTTCCTTTCCAAGTTCGAGAGCTTTTTGGTAATCGCCTTTATCACCGTATGTATATACTATATTTCCTGAGGTTAAAACGCAGTTGGGGTGCATATTTCCAAGAATACTTTTCATTAATGCATGTACTTCTTCGAGCATGGCTATGGACTTTTCAAATTCACCGTTCTTGCCGTAATATGATGCAAGATTTGCTTTCATTGTCAGGGCGGTTGGGTGATTTTCTCCTAAGATAGGAGATAGTCTTTCATATGCATCTTTTCCGAGACGGATTGCTTCATCGTAGTTTTTTAGCTTTCCATAGAAGGCAGCGAGTGCATTTTGAGCAATGAGAGTATTTGGGTTATCCTTCCCGTATATCTTGCAATAGTAGTCATATACTTTTTTCTCCTGCTCAACAGCATCTTCATAAAGACCTGACAATACTGAAAATGTTGCGATATTGTGAAGAGTTATCAATGTATTCTGGTTACCCTCACCTAAACATCTTATACGTTCCTCATATACTTTTTTGAGTCCTTCGATGGCTCTATCGTAAATTCTTTTTTCTCCGTAGTAAGAGGATAGATTATTCAATATGGTTAGGGTGCGGGGATGGACCTCCCCTTTTATTTCCACGCTTATCTTGTAAGAACGGGATGCTAGATCGATAGCTTTGTCATAATCCCCCATTCCTGCATATATCATTGCAATGCTTTCGAGGGAATCCATGGTTCCTTCATCTTTTTCACCGAAGAGTTTTCTTCTATACTCGTAAGCCTCCTGCTCAATCTTAAGTGCTTTCGGATAATCTCCCAGTTGCATGTAGCATTGACTTGTACCGGAAAGTGATGCCATCGTGAGTGGATTGCTTTCTCCGAAAATACGTTTGCCGGTTTCATAAGATTTTTTAAATAGTTCCAGGCTCTGCTTATAATCACCATAAATCATGATGCAGTATGCAAGAGCGTTTAGAGCAGTTATCGTATCGTAATCTTCTTCGCCTTTCTTTTTGCATGTCTCCTCATAAACAAATCTGCTTAGTTCAATACTCTTATCAAAATCACCGTTTGCATCATAGCTTTCGATTATAAACTGGAGGTCATTGAGATATTCATCATCGTCTTTATATTTTTCCTGTATGAGAGCATAGAGCTTTTCACTCCATTTATGCCATTCCTCCCAGTTTATGTCGGTTCCGATTCCATCTCTGTAAATGAACATCATTTTTCTGACTGCTTCAATGATGTCTGCTTCCGCTGCCTGCTTTATAAGCGCAATACCGCGTTCGGGATTTTTCTCGACATCGACACCTTCAAGGTATGCAAGCCCTATGAGGAAATTGTGTTCAGGATTATCTGTGATTTCCTTTCGCCCGGTATCTGCGAGCAGTCTGATAAAAGTATCATAGAAGTCATCATCTTCATGACCCATTACACAGTCGGGGATTCCTTCATACATGGCTCTGAGGAGATCATCATCCGTAGCCGCCATTTCGACGGGCAGTATCGGTTTGCCTTCTTTTCTTGCTTCTGGATATTCGATGTTCTGGATATAGTTACCCTGTTCGGTGATGCTCGGGGTGATGACCATGGTGAAGAGGCGGCTCTTACTGAGTGCTTCGCGTATGCTGTCCTCGAAATTTTCTCCGGGAACCAGGAATTCGTCATACCATACCGCTATATCCCTGCAGAGAGGATTGGCGTGGATCAGCCTCATAAGCTCGTTAGCGTATTTTTTATCTTTTTTGCGATAGCTTAAGAATACATACATGTCAAAAGCGGCACGTATTTTTTGAGCGAGTTCGTCACTTATCAGAACAGCTCGTAAATAGGCGGAGAGTTTCTCCTTATACCTTGTAAGATCGCCGCCGGGAGCCGTCCTGTCCAGGTATTCGATCTTGCCGAATCTGTTTTCATACAGTTCGTCCAGACCGCTTTCCATCATTATGGGAAGTATCAGAATATGTTTTTCAAGTGCGTAGGCAAGGTCTTTATCAATGGCACGGCAGGGCTCTTTGAGAAGATTCAAGGTGACAGGAATGACTAGCAGGTTCATCTGGTCAAGCTCCAGATTTTTGTCCTCATCATAGTCCTCCGACATGTCCGGAGTGTAATAGATGGCACAATCCTGTACTTTCAGTATTTCACCGGTGATCGTATCGAAAAATGCATCAAAATCCGCCGGATGACACGTAAAATAGACTCTTCTTTTTCCCTGATGGAACAAATTATCGTGTGTCCTTACCTGAAATTCCATATTTTCTCCCCTTTTAGAAAATTGATGTTTTAGTGCCTGCTTTTTGATTTTATCATATCCTGTAGCAGGCTTTAAGATATCGCTTTTAGATAACGTTTAATATGTTATTGCATATCAATAAATTGTGTAATGTGCACAAGGCCATTTATATGGTAAAATAATACAGTTATATTTATTTCAAAACCGGAGGCCTACATTGATGATCGACCAGACAGCATTCAACCTGATTGCTGAGACATTTGCATCGCATTATGACAGCGTCTATTATGTGGATGCGGAATCAGGAAATTATACTGTACTCGTTCCTTCACAGATACTGACGAAATTGAATCTTCCGAATGAGGGAGAGGATTTCTTTGCAATGGCTAAGGCTAATGCCGATAAATATGTCCATCCTGAAGATCTTGATCTGGTTTTGCTTATCCATGATAAAGAGACCATCGTTGAGAAGGTTTCGAAGAACGGTTCATATACCGTAGGCTGCAGACTGATCATAGACGGAAAAACAATACATATCAGACATGTGGATATGCTGTGCAAGGATAAGAAGCATATCTTATTCTGTACGGAGAAGATTGATGATGAACTGCTGGAAAAAGCTGCCCAGCAGGAGAAACTTCAAAATGCTGAACGCAAGATAAGACTTGATGAGCTGACAGGTATTAAGAATAAGAATGCCTTTATGGAACTCGGTGATTCGCTGGATGAAAGTATCCGCACGGTGGATTCTGATCTGAAATTCGGAATCGTTATATGCGATGTCAATGATCTGAAACGCTATAATGATATGAGAGGTCACAGTTTCGGAGATGAATTCATTCGCAAGGCATGCCGTATGATCTGTGAGAACTTTCCAAACAGCCAGATTTACCGTATCGGCGGTGACGAGTTTGCCGTTTATCTGACAGGCGAAGATTATGAGATCAGGGAAGAACTTCTTGAAAATCTGAGAAGGGAATCCTATGCCAACGGACGTTCACGTTCGGGACCTGTTATCGCAACCGGAATAACAGTTTTTGATCCTGCTTCCGATGCGAAGTTTTCGGATGTTGTAAAAAAAGCCGATCTTGATATGTATAAAAACAAGAAGATGTTCAAAAACGGATCTCCTGCCAACAGGACTGCAACTGTTACGAAAGTGGAGATTCCAATACCGGATGGCAGAAAAAGAAAGCTTGATGCAATGTTCGGAGCGCTTCTTACGATATCGGACGGCGGATATGTGTTCCTGAATGACTTAAGGTATGATTATTCAAGATGGTCAGCTGCTCTGGTGGATGATTATGGTTTTGAGTCGGAATATATGTATCATGTCGGGAAAATGTGGCAGGATTATGTCCATCCCGATGATCTTGAGAAATATACTGAAATAGTTGATTCAATAATAAGTGGAAGAGGAGATCCCAAGGATCTTAAGTACCGCGCCCGCAGACCGGATGGAACATATGTGGTCCTTCAGCCGAGGGCATTTGTTCTGTGTGATGATGACGGCAATCCCGAGTATTATGGTGGTATAATCATACAGCACTGATCTTTATGGCGGTATGATCATACATTTGTGGGTTTGCTGAATTAATCTGATTATCGGAGACGTTTTAGATGGATAAGAAAAAACCACTGGGATACTATAATTATACGGTTATCCTTACATATATAGGCATGCTTCTCGGATTTGCCGGAATACTTGTTGTAATTCGCGAAGATTATTGTAAGGCTGTGCTCCTTCTTATCGGAGCAGGTATCTGCGATATGTTTGACGGAGCAGTTGCCTCCACAAAAAAGAGAACCGTACCTGAGAAGAGATTTGGAATACAGATAGATTCGCTCAGTGATCTGATCAATTTTGGAGTTATGCCTGCAGTGTTTGTATATATGATCTCCGGGCAGACGCTGATAGCCGCAACTTTTTCATCTCTGTATGCACTGGCAGCTCTGATCAGACTGGCGTATTTTAACGTAAGCGAAGAGGAAAGACAGGAGAGGACTACCGAGAGAAGAAAGTATTATGACGGAGTTCCTGTTACGACCATTGCCATGCTTCTTCCGCTGGTATATGTGGTGCACAGCAAGTTAAACCTCAGTGGAAATCTCGGATTTATCATCATGCTCATCGTATGCGGAACAGGATTCTTAAGTCCTGTTGGAATAAAGAAGCCGAATATGGCCGGTAAGATAGTTCTTATCATCATTGGTCTCGGTGAGCTCTTTGAAGTACTTGTCATGGGATGGCATATGGTATGAAGAAAGAATCGCTTTCCATACTTTTTCTGTACAGAACTGTTCCGGGAAGGATGCTGCTTAAGCTTCTGGTAAGGCCGGGAGTGTCTGAGGCATCGGCCCTGCTTATGTCATCCAAGTTATCTGCCCGCTTTGTTCCGTGGTTTGTGAGAAAGAATCATATTGACCCGGAACGCTTCGTAATACCTGAAGGCGGATACAGATCTTTTAATGATTTCTTCACAAGAAAGTTAAAACCTGAATATACTCTATGCCCTCAGAGCGGACTGGTCAGCCCCTGTGACGGGCTTCTTACATTTTTTGATATCGACGAAAATTCCGTATTTGAAATTAAAAATTCAAAGTACAGTCTGCACGGACTTTTGAGGGATTCAAAGCTTTCAAAAAGGTTCGCAGGCGGAACAGCGCTTATTTTCAGGCTTACCCCGAGCCATTATCACAGGTATTCTTTTCCGGCCGCCGGCAGATCATATGTAAGCCGCAGAATACAGGGTGAGCTTCACTGTGTAAGGCCGGTTGCGCTTGAAACATTTAAGGTTTTTACTCAGAATACGAGAGAATATACGCTTATCAAAAGTCCGGAATTCGGCAGCATCATTCAGATGGAGATAGGCGCAATGCTCGTTGGAAAGATCTCAAATCACCACAAATCCGGACATGCTTTTAATGTGGAATGCGGAGAAGAGAAGGGATACTTTGAGTATGGTGGCTCTACGATAATCCTTCTTTTTGAAAAAGGATTTAAGCTGTGTGAAGAGATTGAAAACAGGGACCGTGTGGACGGAGAGATTCCTGTAAGAATAGGCGAAAGTCTTATCTGAAACAATCTTTATCCAAATTCCTTGGCGAATCTTACAGGATCTGCCTGATAGAGTTCTTCTCCGAGAGCGTCACTGATCTCAATCAGCATACGTTCATATGTACACTGAAGAGGGGATACGGTATTTTCATTGCCGGTATTCATCCTGTTGGCACAGCCGCAGGAATTGGTGCACCTCTTTACGAGATCACAGTCTATGCAGGTTTCAGGCGTGGATGCCTTCTGCGCAATTTCCATGACCTTCTTATCATTTACCCCATCGAATACATTACCCAGAAGATAAGCATCATCCCCAATAAAGGATGTGCATGGATAGAGCCTGCCGTCCGGTGTTACAGGCATCTGTCTGACTCCGAGATGGCAGCGTTCTGAAGGATTTTTATCCCTTATACATTCTCCGATCTTCGAATAGATCGGTCCTATGAAAACATGCTCTCCCTTCATGAAGAGCTCTTTGACATATCCGCAGGTTAAGACGAGCTGCTCCCTTAATGCATCCAGATCTTCGTCAGTCCAGTTAACCTTTCTGCCGTATGCAATAACCAGGGAGATATTCTTAAATCCGAGCCCGTGAAGATACTTAACTGATTCATAGTAGTATGGAACTGCCTGTGGTGCGATAGTGGCAAGAGCAGTTGAATCCGGCATGTACTTTAACAGTAGCTTTGCTTTTTCCTCGACGATCGCAAGTGTGGGCTGCCCGCCTGCGAAGATCCTGGAGATATTCTGCGCCGTTCCGTCAAAAGAAAGACCTATGCCCATATTTGCCTTTACGGCTCTTTTCAGGAATTCCTCATCAAGGAGGGATCCGTTTGTGGTCATTTTGCAGTCAAACCTTTTGCCGGTTAAGGCTGATCTTTCCTCGCAGTAATCAAGAGCTTTGTAGATCAGGTCCTTCTTGAGCAGCGGCTCACCGCCGAAAAAACAAAGGCCCGCTCTGGGTCCCTTTGAGAACGCCAGATCACAGGCCTTATATAATACCTCTTCGATCATGTCCCTGGGACATTTTTCACGGATGCAGTAGATGCAGTCCATGTTGCAGTTATCTGTAAGATGAAGAGTAAGATTCATATTTTTTTACCACTGTTAATTTGCATAGGGATCATTTAACTGTGCGCCGCCTTCGAGGTCTAAATGGTCGCCGTATTCCAATATCGGAATATAAACCACTTCATCCTTGTTCTTATCCTCTGCCTTATCCTCGGACTCATCTTCGGACTGTCCGGGCTGTTTGCTTGTGGCAAGTTCATCATCTGTGGGCACTGCCACGTCACCGTCAAGCTCCACAATATTATCATCATCTACGGGCATTTCGATAACACCGTCGAGAGTCAGGGAATCATCATCTACAGGCATTGCGACTTCGCCCATATAGTCTACGGGATCATAATCTATCGGCCCGGCAACGTCTCCTGCAAGCTCTACGTCTTTATCGGGATCCTCATACACGGTGGTATCGCCTGCAAGGTCAACGTCGCCACCGCGGCTCTGTCCGCAGCCCGTCATGGTAGCAGTTATCATTGCAGCAACACCTAATGCGTAAAGGGGTTTTTTATATTCAGTAGCCTTTGTAATCTTCATATTCGGTCCCTCCTTCAGGTCCTCTTGTCTATATAGACGGGGGAACTTCCGGGAAAGTCACATTGTGGAAAAAAATTTTTATTGGACTTTTCATATTGTATCATCTTTTGCGAAATGTAAACAACCCTTGTACTGATCTGCAAATGACTGTAAAGTATTCTGCGACCTTTGACTGGGGATGGAACGGTGGAAATTTCTAAGCTTTACCCTCCTTGCTGAAGTTCGGTAAGGAGGGTATTTTTATGGGTGGTTATTAGGAAAAATGATCAAAAAAAGTAATCGATAAGGTATAATAAAATATATTAACAGGAGGTAAATATGGGAAAAACACTGGTTGTATATTTCAGTGCTGAAGGCACCACAGCAAAAGTTGCAAAGGAATATGCGGAATCTATAGGTGCGGATATATTTGAGATAGTGCCGGAGGTTCCGTACACTGCGGCAGATATCAGATGGCCTAATCCGCTTGCAAGATGTAACAAGGAGAAATTCGGAAATAAGGATGTTCCTGTTTCCGGTAAGGTAGAGAATTTCATAGAGTATGATACAGTTTATGTCGGATTCCCGATATGGTATGGTGCAGCACCTAACGTAGTCAATACATTCTGCAAGGGATATGACTGGACAGGAAAGACGGTTCATGCTTTTGCCACATCCGGAGGAAGCGGCATCGGAAAGAGCGCAGAGAAACTGGAGCCTTACGTAAAAGGTGCAGTATCCGTCGACGCCAAGCTTGTACATAAAGCGGATGAAATATAATATCAGCGGATTACAAAAAACACTCTATCCTTGATGACAATCAATAAACCGCGGTAGCGAGAGTATACGCAATATGCTAAAATATATGCAGGATAGCAAGAAAAGCTCTGTTGTGGATGAAGCTACCAGAGAACTCGATAAATACGTCAGTAATGTGCGCCGGAATCCGGAGATAAGGGGTAATTATATGACATTCGGGGATAGACTAGATTGGGAAAAAGAGCTGAGCCGGGAAGAAGGCCGACAGGAAGGCCGACAGGAAGGCCGACAGGAAGGTCGACAGGAAGGCCGACAGGAAGGTCGACAGGAAGGTCAGGCCTTGCTTGCTGATGCCATCAAACAGCTTCGTGAGGGCAAAACTGTGGAGAATCTTGTTGAAGCCGGAGTTGACAGGGCTACTGCTGAACTTGCCATGACATGTAAATGATTAAAAGGGATAGTTGTATAGAAGTACTGTCCTGCATCTATAGGGACGATTCCTTTTTGACGGAATCGTCCTTTTATGTTTATAAAGACATTAAATTGACTGACGGGGGACGGGATTATGCATGATTTCGATGAAACTAAGATAATGGAGAAGTTCAACAGTATCAAGGAGCAGTATGTGGATACATACACTCCGGATCCTGATATTGAACGCGGGGATACGAAGTATCTCAGATACAGCGAATTTCTTGATTATCCGTTTGACAGATTTATCTCACCGCATATTGAGAAGGGTAAGATCTTATACAAGAAAGAACGCAAATCCATTCCTAAAAACTCTGACCCCCGTGAGTATTATCAGCTTGTATATGACACGGAGGGAAAACTCCATCACAGTGAACTGGAATTGGGAGGAGCGGGTTTCCTTGCAAGTACTTTTCTTGGCGCAACCAAAAGCAAGAATGTTGCATTCTGTATATCAAAGAATCTGTGGGTAGAATGTATGATGGATTACCTGCCCGGTGGAAAACAGTCATTTTCCTGGATTTATTTTGAGTGGGCTGAGTATAATGACTCCGGAAAACTTGTCAGTGTCGAGAGCTTCAAAAATGACATTTCATTCTCCGGCGGAGTGATCGTTAATGCTGAATACTATGATTATGATGGAGATGTACTCAGTCACATAACAAGGTACAAGGATTACTATTCGGATATTCCATCCATGATCAGGAGTTCAGTTATGATCAATATGCCCGACAGAGTTTATAACCCCGATGTGATCAATTACAGTTTCGAAAAAAGCGGAAATGATATTGTGTGTACCCGTCAGCATTATTTCCGTGTGTCACAGACCATAACGCATACGATCACAATAAGCGATGCAGAAGTGCAGAAGATGGAATCGTATGGAATAAAATTACGATAAGCGAGAGTATTATATGAACAATCTTGAAATCATGCAGCTCGGTATAGAGGAAGCACGTAAGACCATGAAGCAGGACATTGGAGGTCCCTTCGGTGCAGTTGTTGTTAAGGACGGAGAAGTGGTTGCAGTATCATCGAATCATGTCCTTGCGAATAATGATCCAACTGCCCATGCAGAAGTCATGGCTATCCGCAAGGCCTGTGAAAAACTCGGAACACACGATCTGTCAGGATGTGAGATATACGCTACAGGATATCCCTGCCCTATGTGTCTGTCAGCGATCATCTGGGCCAATATAAAGAAAGTTTATGTATGCGGAATGCCTGAGGATGCAGAGAAGATCGGTTTCAGGGATGATTTTATCTACAGATTTATTCAGGATAATATGCAGGATAAGGATGTGCTTGCCATAGAAGAACTTGGCAGTGAGCCTGCCTGTGAACTGTATGATGAATATGCTTCTTTGAACAAAGTGATCTATTAAAAACAGAAGATGCGTCTTATCCTAAAGTATTTTCATCATTCTGTTTTTTCTATAACCATATCCGACAGTGCATAGGGAATTAATTCCTTCGGATCAGATGAGGGGTTGATCCAGTCTTCAATCTTGTCCTTTGGAAGCATTAATGGCATTCTGTCATGAATCCTGCCGAGCTCTTCGGTGGGCTTTTTTGTAAGAACCACAAAAACGGGAAATCCATCTTCAATTCTGTATAATCCGCACAGCCATGTAATGGTGCAGCCTGCGGGCTGGATGATATATTTTTCTCCTGTCTTTTCTTTTCCGTCTGCGCTTTTGTAATGCTTCCACTCGTAATAGTATGAAGACGGGATTATGCATCTGTGTGACTGCCATGCTTCCTTAAAAGTGGGCTTTTCTTCTGCAGTTTCCATGCGTGCATTGAAAAGAGTCCGCTTATTGTCCATTGCAAGAAAACCCCATTGCATCGGGAAAACACTCTTCATTCCTTTTGAATTAGGTGCAATGACCGGAACGATATCTGTGGGATGCACTTCGCCATCAGTGACTATTGCCTTACCATGATGGATGACAAATTTTGATGCGAGAGCGGTGGCAGTGCATGCATCTATTATTTCTTTTAATTCCGGAAGATCCTTTTCAAGGGCATATCTGGTACACATTCAATTCTCCTTGGGAATTCTTTTGCGGGGATTCCTTTATGGAAATTCTATTATGGAAATTCTTCTACGGGGTCGTTTTCATCTCTGAAGCTGTCTGTCACCTCAGCCTGCGCCTTCGCCAGTTCACCGCCAAATCCCTTTAGTGCATCAAACGGACTGAAGATCTTGGCACGTCTTCCGAGGTCCATGGCAGGATGTCTGACAAAAAATGGATCGTTCTTATCGTGTACAGGTCTACCTTTATCGAGTACATGCTGATATCTGAACGTTGTATTACTTAACACTGTACTATTCATTATAATATCTCCTTTATCCGAATGGAATGGAGAACACTACGCTCTGTGTCCTCCAATCTGATTATTTCTTTCGATGGTCGTTGCGCCTTCCATCAGGTTCATTCCTTTTAAGAGTGCATTGCTTCCGTATCTGGTCCTGACCTCCAAAAGTGCGGAATGCAGATGGTTTTCCCTGAGGATCTCATCATAATCCGTGAAAAGATCCAGCTGATACGTTCCATCATCATGCGTTACATCACATGCACATACACCAAGTCTTCTCAGCAGGATTCTGTGGTCGCTTTTTCTGTCAACGTCATTCATTATGTGTTCGGTTACGATTCTGGAGGTGTTGGTGACCGTCGGTAATCTTACGGTTCCGTTCGAGTGTGCGGGATGCAGTCTTCCGTACCAGTCGATTGACAGTCTTCCGTCATACGCCGGAAAATATTCCAGGCTCTT
This sequence comes from uncultured Lachnospiraceae bacterium, assembly GCA_946631295.1. Taxonomy (GTDB): domain Bacteria; phylum Bacillota; class Clostridia; order Lachnospirales; family Lachnospiraceae; genus AC2028. The sequence goes on along the minus strand of CAMOZY010000030.1, from coordinate 4,874 downwards.
GTAGTCGTAGCTGATCCACCATGTAAACCTCGATGATACGAGGCTTTTTTTATACATGTCGCAGCACAGGATGTCGATCATCTCACGAAGGACTATGCAGGCTTCATCATATTTGTACGGACGCGGAAGGACCTGTCCGTTCGAAAGAGAGTGGTTATCGCTCTTGTAGTGCTTGATGTTATACATCGTGACAGGTTCTATTCCCCATGCATGATCTATGAGTATCTCCGCATCGATTCCAAAGGTCTTGTAGAACCATTCTTCATTCCAAAGCGAGCGTTCCGCAATATCCCCCATCGTGTACATGTAGTTTTTCTCAAGTCTTAATGCCGTTCCGTGGCCTATCTGCCAGAAGTCAGTAAGGGGTCTGTGTTCCCATAGGAGAAGCCTGTATGATTCTTCATCAAGAGCTGCAATCCTTACACCGTCCTTATCCGCGGGAGCTTTCTTGGCCACGATATCCATGGCAACTTTGGCAAGGTACAGATTGGTGCCTATACCGACTGTTGCCGTGATGCCGGTTGTTTTCAGAACGTCCCTGATCATTGTAAGAGCCATCAGATGTGCAGGATCCTGTCCGGATTCGGCTGCTGCTTTTTCGTAAAAATGCAGATATGGCGTACAGTCGATAAAGCATTCATCTATGCTGTATACGTGAACATCATCCGGTGATACATACTTAAGGTATATACCGTATATCGCTGCAGAGATCTGTTCATACATTGCCATGCGTGGAACGGCTATGATGTAGAGGATTCTTGTGTGGTGTATTCTTTCGTATTTTCTGATCGCCTGCTTTGCTTCAAATAGTCTTGGCCTTGCCGGGACGCCGATAGCTTTTAGCGCGGGAGATACAGCAAGACATATGGTCTGATCCGACCTCTCCGGATCAGCCACGAGAAGATTTGCCCTCAGCGGATCAAGACCTCTTGCAACACATTCCGCAGATGCATAGAAGCTTTTCATGTCTATGGCTATATATGTTCTTTGCTTATTATTGGGGTTTGTTTTCTGATCATCGCTCATATGGCGATTTTCTCAGATTAAATGTACAAAATAGTGGACACAGATTTTATTTTTAAAGTTATTTTTCGAGATCTTTTCTGCGCTTGTTGTAATATGCCTCGATCTGTACCCAGAGGCGGCGGAGCTGGTTTTTATGAGCGCAGAGTTTCTCCGTACAGTTCCTGCATTTAAGATAATCGTTGGTGTTTTCGGAAAACCTCTCGGGATGACGGTAGAAGGTTATCTCCCAGCGTATAAGAAGTACAAATGAAAGTGCAAGCAGAGTCCAGAGATAACTTTTCTGGACGAAGAACAGCGGTGTGAACATCATGGCATAATCCCAGTTATAGATCCTGCAGGTGCTGCAGCACTTGTTTTTCATGAACCATGACTGGAACGGGCAGAAAAAGAGGATGCAGATTACGTCGCAGACAGAGTACAGGCTGCAGAGAAGGAGCATGATACCGTCATCGAGTATGCCTGCCATGTGAAGTGCACCGAAAACCATGTTAAAGGAAATCCATATCAGCAGTACGAGTATTGATGCATTGTTATCCTGAATCTTGATATCTGTTTTTCCGGACTTCTGGTAATTGCATGCAAACTGCTTCTGACATCCCGGACTTTCAAGTTTTGAAGGGAAGAATCGGAAGAACATCTCGAGAGCAAACGTAGCCCATACAAAGATTATGACTACGGGAACGCTTTCTATCATGTCGATGATCGTCTCTTTGCCGTTTATCTTGTTGATGATATAGCAGATAAGTAAAACTATGAATATTATCGAACGGTAGATCAGCCTCAGGTAGTGAACGAAAGTGATGGTTGTTACCTTGCCATATAAGAACTTGGCTGTATCCATGACCTTGTTGTTGTCATTTGTTTTTTTGTTTGTAAGATCACTCATGATTAAATCCTGTTAATACCTTCAGTGCATTATATTTTCACGTATTTGTTCCCAGCCCGGGACTCTTGTGTAATTGCTGTTTGGAAACTCACATTCCTGATTCCAGGGGCGGTCTAAGACCATTACTTTTAATTCCGGCAGATGATCGAAGAATCTGAATGCCATCGGGGAATCCTCTATGGCATAATCGAAATGCATTTTGTAATAATCTTCAAGTTCAAGATTATAGTCGCTTTCCCTGTAAAAAGAATCCCTTCCGTACTTGTTGAGGAAAAGAAGCTTTACCCGTCCAAGTCCATGGTCGTCCAGCCATTTACGTGATACTTCAAATGTGCTGTACGGCCTGCCCGTTATTATAAGGACTTCGTGTCCTTTACCGATCAATTCATTTATGACTTCCGATGCACCCGGCGTCTCTTCATAGGAAAGGAGAATTTCCGGCTTGTGTCCTTCCTTCATCAGCAGGTCATAATCTTCATCATTTAGTTCAAATGTATCCTGAAGATTGAAAAATCTGACTTTTTCGTATGGAACATCCTTCCCGAAAAGTCTTGCCGCTATATGAGTAAATTCCCTGGCTGTTTCGCAAAGACAGTCATCATAATCCACGTAGATCTTCATATACCTGCTCCTGTTATTATTTGCCATGCATTACATTATAGCCCATGTGTAAAAAGAAAACACATCATAGTTCTCGTTGGATTATACATTTTTATGAATATTATCTGCCTGAAAACTTTTCCGCTTATTAAATATTGAATATACTGATGTTATAATGTCTGATGTGGGTTTTTCCCATGATGGAAGAAGAATATGTTCCATATGAGAATGCAATCTGAAATTGAAAAAGAGTGGCAGAAAAACTGTGCCACCGGAGATATATTATGACAGACTATACATTATTACTTGGACAGGCTGAAGAACTTATCAGGGATGATAAGTGGGAGATAACATCATATGCAAATATTTCCGCATTGATATACGTCGGAATGAATGATCTTAACTGGGTGGGATTCTATCTGATACGTGACGGCGAATTGCAGCTCGGACCTTTCCAGGGCAAGCCTGCATGTACGCGTATACCTCTCGGGAAGGGAGTATGCGGAACCGCTGCAGAAAAATGTGAAGTGATACGTGTGGCGGATGTTCATTCTTTTCCGGGACATATAGCATGCGACAGTGCATCGGCTTCGGAGATAGTTCTTCCCATCCTCAGGGGCGGTCAGATCATCGGAGTACTCGACATTGACAGCCCCGTTAAGGACAGGTTTTCTTTGGATGATGAGAAATTTTTAAGAGAACTTGTAAGTATTATTGAAAAGTATATTGTATGATCACATGCTTGCTCTGAAGATCTCGAGCATTGCAGCTTCGTCCAAGACTTTGGCTGATCCCATGCTTCCGCCGACACCGACAGCGCACTTGTGAGCCATTGTTACGAGATCTTCATCGGTTGCCTTTACTCCGAGCTCACGGAGATTGGTGGGCATGTTGATGCTTCTGTAGAAGTCTTCCATAGCTTCTATTCCGCGAAGAGCGATCTCTTCATCAGTTCCGGTATTTTCAACTTCCATGACATTGAGTGCGAATCTTTTGAATCTGTGCAGACAGTTTTTGTAAACGTATCTCGCCCAGCTTCCCCAGATTGCTGCAAGACCTGCACCGTGTGCAACGTCATAGAGACCGCCGAGTTCATGCTCAAGCTTATGGGTCATCCAGTCACCGCCGTCATTTCCGCATCCTGTAAGTCCGTTGTGTGAAAGGCTTCCGGCCCACATGACTTCGGCTCTTGCATCATAGTTCTTAGGATCATCACGTAATATCACGGCATTTTTCTTAACTGTTCTAAGAAGTCCCTCTGCCATGGAATCTGTTATCTCCATGTTTCCGCCGTTGGTAAAATATCTTTCCATCGTATGCATCATGATGTCTGTGCATCCGCATGCTGTCTGATAATCGGGAAGGGTCATTGTAAGCTCGGGATTCATTATCGCAAACTTCGGACGTCCGAAATCACTGCTGTATCCGCGCTTTACGAGACCTTCTTCCTTTGTGATGACTGAGGAATCACTCATCTCACTTCCGGTAGCTGCGATGGTAAGGATGACTCCGAGGGGGATGCTTCCTTCAGCTTTGCGCTTATAATCATAGAAATCCCAGACATCTCCTTCGTTTGCAAGACCGTATCCGATGGCCTTTGCAGAGTCTATTGCACTTCCTCCGCCTACTGCAAGAAGGAAATCCACGCTCTCTTTTTTGCAGAGCTCTATTCCTTCATATACAAGCCCGAGATGAGGATTGGGTACAGCGCCTCCGAGTACGACATAGCTTATGCCTGCTTCATCGAGGGTATCTGTGACCTTCTTAAGAAGTCCGATGCGCACCACGCTTCCTCCGCCGTAGTGGATGAGGACCTTGGTTCCTCCGAATTCTTTTATCAGTTCTGCAACCCTGCTTTCGGTGTTTTTTCCAAAGATAACTTTTGTCGGGGTATAGTACTTGAAATCAAACATGGTTTTCTCCTTTTTAATATGGGCTGTTGATCATTACGATAAATATTTTACTTGGTAAAAAGGTGATATTGCATCACATTTTATGTTGTGATACTTGTCATTTTTTGCTGTCTGCATCAAAGCAAGGCAGTGGCTGTGAAGGTTTTGATTATCAGTTTAAAAAAAAGTGTGTAAAATACGCGTTTTTTTATTGTAAAATGCTTCAAATAGCAGTAAAATAGCATTGTTGCGGAAAGCAACACAAATTATTGGAGGAGAATTCAAATGAACAGACAAGAGTTAGTTGATGCAATCGCAAAAGAAGCAGGACTTACCAAGGTTGATGCTGACAAGGCTCTCAAGGCTTTCACCAGCACCGTATCCAAGGAGCTCAAGAAGAAGGGAAAGGTTCAGCTTGTAGGCTTCGGAACCTTCGAGACTTCCAAGAGAGCAGCTCGTAAGGGCAAGAA
>CAMOZY010000029.1 GCA_946631295.1 uncultured Lachnospiraceae bacterium | reverse complement strand
GAGCAGGTCAGGGAAATCCTGAAAAAAGAAGGGCTTCACGTCAGCCTTGTAAATGCCAGATTTGTCAAGCCGCTTGACAGGGAATTGATAATCAAGTGCAGCACCGGTCATTCTCTTATTGTCACTCTCGAAGACAATGTTCTTACGGGTGGTTTTGGAAGTGCTGTGCTTGAACTTATGGCGGAGGAGGATATTCAGAAGGAAGTGCTGACATTCGGTGTTCCCGACAGATTCATCCGTCACGGAAGTGTTTCGGAACTTAAGAAAGAGATCGGCCTGGATGCAGAAAGTATCGCAGCTTCGATCAAAACAAGACTTTCGGCAGGATCCTGATATGAAAGAAAGACTTGATGTCATACTTGTAAACAAAGGATTTGCTCCGTCAAGAGAAAAGGCCAAGGCTCTTATCATGGCCGGTGAAGTTTTCATTGACGGACAAAGAGAAGATAAGGCCGGTCTTATGCTCGATCCGGAAGGTAAGGATATCGAGGTAAGATCCAGGCAGCTCAAATATGTAAGCCGCGGCGGATTCAAACTTGAAAAAGCCATGGAGGTATGGGGCTTTGATCTTACAGGGTTAACCTGTATGGATATAGGTTCATCAACCGGCGGCTTTACCGACTGCATGCTCCAGAATGGTGCATCTAAGGTTTATTCGGTTGATGTAGGAAAGGGGCAGCTTGACTGGAAACTCAGAAACGATGATAGAGTCGTTGTTATGGAGCAGACCAATTTCCGCTTCATGACTCCTGATGATATTCCTGACAGGCTTGATTTTGCCAGCATTGATGTATCATTTATCTCACTTGATAAGATACTCATCCCTGCAAGAAATCTTTTGAAGGACAGGGGACGTGTCGTTGCACTTATCAAACCGCAGTTTGAAGCAGGCAAGGAAAGAGTCGGAAAAAACGGTGTCGTAAGAGATGTGGAGACACACAGGGATGTCATTTCAAGAACCGTCAGCTTTGCCGATTTTGTCGGATTCGAGGTTCTTGGAATAGATTTTTCACCGATAAAGGGACCCGAGGGCAATATAGAATATCTTATGAACCTCGTAAAAAAAGAGAATGTCCCGGAAGAAATAAAGTCTCTTTCCGAGAAGGAGGCCATCGAAACTTTTGAAGAAGGTAAGTCTTTGGGCAAATGGCTTTCCGATATTCCGGAATGGAAGAGCAGATGTGAAGAACTTGCAGGCAGGTCACATACGGAGCTTAAGTGATGAAGAGAGTCCTGATCTACACAAATGAACATAAGGATCCTGACGGAAAATATACCGAAGCGGTATCCGAATTCTTTTCCGCGAAGGGAATAGGAACCGATACAATTATCTCGGATATAAAGCGTACCGAGGACAAGGACGCGGAGATAGACCAGGGACGCAGTGATTATGACTGTATCATAGTGCTTGGCGGTGATGGTACAGTGCTTCAGGCAGCAAGGGAAGCATGGAGGCTTGATATTCCGATTGTCGGAGTCAATCTAGGCAAGCTCGGATTTCTTACCGAGATTGAACCTTCTGCTATGAATGAGAGTTTTGAAAGACTTCTTAACGGAGATTACTACACTGAAAAAAGGATGATGCTCCGCGGTGAGGTTATCAAGGCGGACGGAGAGAAGGTTATGGGAAGATCCCTTAATGATATCGTCCTGAGCCGCTTTGGCGGGATGAACATGATCGTGCTTCCCGTGTATGTAAATGGTCATTTCCTGCATGAGTACAAGGGGGACGGAATCATTGTCACAACTCCGACAGGTTCATCGGGATACAATCTTTCAGCAGGCGGTCCCATAGTGGAACCTTCATCTGATGTGATGGTGCTGACTTCGATCTGTTCGCACTCACTTAATCATGCATCCATCATTTTGTCTGCTGATGATCAGATAGAAGTGAGACTTCCCGATGATTCAAAAGATGGCGGGAAGATCGAGCTTTCTTTTGACGGAAGTTATCGCGTGATCCTTGAAAAGGGAGATACCGTCCGCATCAGAAAGTCAGAGAAATATACCAGGTTCATCAAACTTAACGATCTTAATTTCCTTGAGACTCTTCACAAGAAACTCGGAGATGCCTGATGCTTAAGAAGGATGCAAGACAAAAGGTCATAATCGATCTTATAGGGAAATACGACATAGCAACCCAGGAAGAACTCTGTGAGCTTCTTGAAAAGGAGGGCTATAAGGCTACTCAGGCTACCGTTTCCAGAGATATCAGGGAGCTTGCGCTGACCAAGATGCCTTCAGATAAAAAGGGTTTAAAGTATGTCAGGATAAGTTCTCCTTCCGGTGCGATGGAGGAGAAATATTCAAGAGTGCTCAGGGACGGATTTGTTGCAATGGACAAGGCTCAGAGCATAATCGTACTCAGAACTGTTTCCGGAATGGCTATGGCTGTGGGTGCCGCGATAGATGCCATGCATCTTGAGGAGGTATCCGGGTGTATCGCAGGTGATGATACCGTGATGCTTGCGATACGTGAGGCTTCTTCGGTCGATACACTGATGGCAAAGATCAGGGATATCGTGAATCCGTGATCATAATATAACCTTGACCCGCCCGGGAAAGGCGGAAATAATGCTTAAGAATCTACACGTAAAAAATCTGGCTCTTATCGAGGATGCGGATATCGAATTTTCCGAAGGGCTTAATATACTTACGGGCGAAACAGGCGCCGGTAAGTCTCTTCTTATGGGCTCTGTTCTGATGGCCCTGGGTTCCAGGTTCGACACATCCATGATAAGAAAAGGAGCAGAGAATGCATCCGTTGAACTTGTTTTTGACCAGGTGGGAGAGAAGGCTCTTCAGGTTTTAAATGATCTTGATATTCCTCTTGAAGATGACGGAAGTGTTCTGATCAAGAGAACCTGTTCACAGACAAGAAGTTCATGCAGGATAAACGGATCAAATGTTGCCGTGAAGGAGATGAAGAAGCTTTCACAGGCACTGATCGATGTACACGGGCAGCGCGATTATGAAACTCTTCTGCACAGATCCGAGCTCCTTGATATCCTTGACCTTTACTGTGGAAAGGATATGCCGCAGATTCTTGAAAGCCTCTCGGAAAAATATCTGGTAATGAGAGAACTCCGCGAAAAGCTTGAAGAAGAATTATCGGATACCGGTTCGGCTGAAAGAGAAGTTTCACTTGCTGAGTTTGAATTAAATGAGATAGAGGAAGCTGCGCTTCGTGAAGGTGAAGATGAAGAACTCGAAAACCTTTACCGCAGGATGAGCAATTATCGCAAGATTGCAGAAGGCATTGGCAGGGCTCATGACCTGATAGGCGGAGAAAATTCGGAAAGCGCCTGTGAACTTACTTCCATGGCTCTGAAGGAACTTTCATCCGCAGCAGAATATGATGATGCATTATCCGGATTTGAGGAAGAACTCAGAACTGCCGAATCGATACTTTCTGATCTTCAGATGGAACTTGGATCATATATGTCTTCGATGGAATTTGACGAAGAGGAATTCGTCAGAACGGAAGAAAGACTTGATCTTATCAATAAGCTCAAGAGCAAATACGGAAGAACTATTGCGGATGTCATTGCGTATGCCGCATCAAGGCAGGCGATAATTGATAAATATGCAGATTATGATGCATATATAAACGGGCTTAATGAAAAACTTAAGGAGGCGGAAAAAGAGTACGAGTCACAGGCTCATAAAGCATCTGCACTCAGAAAAAAGAATGTGCCTCTGCTTCAGAAGGAACTTACAGAAAGGCTTAAGGAGCTGAACTTCCTGACCGTCGATCTTGAGATTAGTCTTGAGAAAACGGACGCAGGGGTGAAAGGAAATGACCTGGTCGATTTCCTTATCTCGGTAAATCCCGGAGAAGACAGAAAGCCTATAGCGGATGTTGCATCCGGCGGAGAACTATCAAGAATGATGCTTGCGGTCAAGACTGTTATGGCAGGTAAGGAGGATACGGGAACTCTTATCTTCGATGAAATCGATTCAGGCATCAGCGGCATCACGGCATGGAAGGTTGCAGGAAGCCTTGCAGGCGTTTCAAGACATCATCAGGTTATCTGCATCACGCATCTTCCACAGATTGCGGCAATGGCAGATCATCACTTTATGATCATCAAGTCATCCGATAGAAACTCAACTACCACGGATGTTGTTGCTGCAGACGAAGAAGAGTCAGTAGCTGAGGTTGCAAGACTGCTCGGCAGCGATTCCGTATCCGACAGCACACTTAAGAATGCAAGGGAACTTAAGGAAAAGGCTGCCGAAGTGAAAAATAGATCAGTTTGATTTTTTCAAGTAAGCGAATATATGCTGGAGGGAGAATTATGAAAAGAAAATATCTTGCGCTTATCATGTCATGTTTTCTCTGCACATCCCTTTTTGTTACAGGATGCGGCAAGACTGCTGAGGTAATGGAAGAAGATGATGAAGACGAAGATGATGAAGAAGAAGATGATGATGATGATGAAGATGACGATGATGAAGACGACAAGGATGATGAAGATGACGACGATCAGGATGAGAAGCCGTCAGCTGTTCAGATAGTTAAGGAGATAGACGGTGATACACTCCTTGATCAGCTCAGGGTATTCATAGACAATAAGGATCAGTGGGCAAAAAATGAGCCTGATGATGGTGCCATCGACAAGATCGGATACTGCATTACCGATCTTGACCATAACGGAAGAGCCGAACTGATCGTTACAAGAAACAGTGATTATTCAACCTATTCAGAGAGCCTTATCTATGAGATCAATGAAAATGGAGACGGTATAGTACCTGTTTCCCTGAGCTATTCTGCGTCCGTGGTCACGGGCGACCAGGTTCCGGATCTTATGGAGTACGGATATCTTGAAAGCTATTTCGATAAGGAAAAGAGCGAAGTACACTATCTCGGTACAGGAAATTTTGATAACGGAAACGGCAACTATGGTGCGGTTTTTTCCGAGATGATTAAAAAAGGTGAAGAAGTTGTAATTGATGATTATCTGACCATCTCTGTACAGGAGACTGTGGATCAGGAGACATACGAATATTCATATGACCATGAATATTTTAGCGGTGACGATACAATATCCGAGTCGGAATATTATGATATTATCGGATCTTACCCCGAAGGGATAACAACAAAGCCTGTATTCTTAGGATACTATCAGAGATACTATTATCAGGATCTGTATCTTAAGGATTTGGATGACGTATCTCTTAAGAATGTTCTCTACGACTCATACTGTGTATTTAACGGCACGGTAAATCCGGATGAATATAATTCCATGTATAATCCTACATGGGAAGCTCTGCCGGATATCGATCTTTCTGAACAGGCTGTCGGTTCCTGGTCTTTATATTCCACTGAGGTGGAGGGAGATGTAACCTATTATGACTGGGATTCATCCACATTTTATATTGTCGAGATCTACAGTGATCATAACGTGTACTTTATGGAATATGAGAACCAGACTCTTGTAAGTGACATAGATATGGAAATGTATTATGAGGATGGTTACCCTGCATTCAAGCACGATGTCTATGGTGAACTCGGAAAGCCAGATGAGTTTGGCGTTGTCGAAGAGGACTATATGATAACCAACTGGTGGACTGAAGGCAATGATGTGTTTTTGGAGATTTCCCGTGACCTCTATGGTGAGGACGGCTGGCTTGGCTACGATGTCATGACATTCATCAGAAATGAGGGATGACGGGTTTATTGAAAAAAAACATCTTCATAAATCGGTGTTTCACATTTGATTCGTATAATGTATAATGTCTTGGTCAATTCACAGGTAAACCAGATTTTCCTGTGAAAAATAAATGGAGGATGAAAAAATGAAAAAGAGATTTTCAAAGATTTCAGTAGCAGTGTTTGCTATGCTTACACTGGTGCTGAGCCTTTGCGGATGTGGTGCATCCGGCGCTGCTGCAAAGACAGTTTCAATCGAGGTTTCCGATAACAAGGTTGAAGTCGAAGTTGACGACAAGGTAACCGTAGAGATCGAGAACTACGATGAACTCGAAGATGTTGAGGTCGAGACCGATGATGACGACATCGTCAAGGTCAAGGAAAAGAACGGAACCATCACCATCACCGGACTTGAGGAAGGTAAGGCTAAGATCACCGTTACCGCTTCCAATTCAGAAGATGAGATCACCATCAAGGTTACCGTAACAGGTGGAGAAGATCCAGAGCCTGAACCTGAACCTGAACCTGAACCGGTACCCACTCCTGATCCAGAGCCTGAACCGGTACCTACTCCTGATCCCGAGCCCGAACCTGAACCCGAACCTACCGTTTCTGAGGATGTTGATGACTGGTACGGAACCTACACAGGATATATATATCTTGAAGGAACCGGAAACTGGGAAGGTGAGACCTATACCTGGGAAGATGTCATTGCACAGGTAGGTATAGCAGTGGATTCAAATGGTAATGAAAGACCTTATTTCGAAGGCTTCTCAGAGGAAATGGATCTCTGGAATGCTGACTGGAGCTCTGATTCAGGTAATCCTATCTTCACATTCTGGGTAGATCTTACTGCAGACAGGATGGAGTGCGATCTTTATACAGACGCATGGGTTCTTGATGATAATGATCCTTCAGACACAAATTACTGTTTCTGGTGGAATGCAGAAGAAAGAGAATCCTCCATTGGCATGCTCTATGATTACTATGATCCCGATTATCAGGCAGGATTCGACGTATATATTAACCTTCAGAAGGACTGATGATTAATTTATATGATCAAAAGGCAGGTCTCGTAAGGGGCCTGCCTTTTTTACTTGAAAAAAAAGTTCTCTTGGGGTATATTATTAAGGTTTTGAGAAGGAGTTAGAAAAATGATCACCAAGAGAGAAGATATCAGAAACGTTGCCATAATCGCCCATGTAGACCACGGCAAGACCACACTTGTCGATGAGCTGCTTAAGCAGAGCGGTGTATTCAGAGAGAACCAGGAAGTTGCGGAGCGTGTAATGGACTCCGGTGATATCGAGCGTGAGCGCGGTATAACCATTTTGTCCAAGAATACAGCCGTTACATATAAGAATACCAAGATCAATATTATCGATACTCCGGGACATGCTGATTTCGGCGGAGAGGTTGAGCGTGTACTTAAGATGGTCAACGGAGTTATCCTCGTTGTTGACGCATTTGAAGGTGCAATGCCCCAGACCAAGTTCGTGCTCAGGAAGGCACTTGAGCTTAAGCTTCCCGTTATCGTATGTATCAATAAGATCGACCGTCCAGAAGCAAGACCCAGGGAGGTTGTTGATGAGGTTCTGGAGCTTTTTCTTGAACTTGATGCAGATGATGCACAGCTTGACTGTCCTTTCGTATATGCTTCAGCAAAGAGCGGTATAGCGAGCATGGATCCTGATACCCAGGGAACCAGCATGGCTCCTCTTTTCGATACTATCATTGATTACATTCCCGCACCCGAGGGTGATCCTGATGCAGGTACCCAAGTTCTTATCTCTACCATTGATTACAACGAATACGTAGGACGTATCGGAATCGGTAAGGTGGAGAACGGATCTGTTAAGGTCAATCAGGAAGTAGTTATCTGTAACCACCATGATCCCGATAAGCTGATCAAGACTAAGATCAGCAAGCTTTATGAGTTCGATGGTCTTAAGAAGGTTGAAGTAACTGAGGCTAAGATTGGATCGATAGTCGCTATATCTGGTATTTCAGAGATACATATCGGTGACACTCTCTGCAGCCCTGATAATGTAAGTCCGATTCCTTTCCAGAAGATATCGGAGCCTACCATTGCCATCGATTTCTGCGTAAACGATTCTCCCCTTGCAGGTCAGGAAGGAAAGTATGTCACTTCCAGACACTTAAGAGACAGACTTTTCAAGGAACTTAATACAGACGTTTCTCTCAGGGTTGAGGAAACTGAAGATACCGATCGTTTTAAGGTCTCCGGAAGAGGTGAACTTCACCTTTCCGTTCTTATCGAGACGATGAGACGTGAAGGATATGAGTTCGCAGTATCCAAGGCAGAGGTTCTGTACAAGACCGATGAAAACGGCAAAAAGACAGAGCCCATGGAGATCGCATATATCGATGTTCCCAATGACAATACCGGTGCCATCATAGAAAAGCTCGGTTCCAGAAAGGGTGAGCTCAGGAATATGAGCTCCATCAGCGGCGGAACATATACAAGACTTGAGTTCTCCATTCCTTCAAGAGGACTTATCGGATACAGAGGTGAATTCCTCACCGATACCAAGGGTAACGGAGTCATCAATACCGAATTCGACGGATATGCTCCTTACAAGGGAGATATCTCCTACAGAAAGATGGGTTCTCTCATCGCATTCGAAGCAGGTGAGGCAGTTACCTACGGACTTTTCAATGCACAGGAAAGAGGAAATCTTTTTATCGGACCCGGTGAAAAGGTATATTCCGGAATGGTCGTTGGTGAGACCGGTAAATCTGAAGATATCGAAGTCAATGTCTGTAAAAAGAAGCAGATGACCAATACAAGATCTTCATCCGCAGATGAAGCATTAAGACTTACACCTCCCAAGGTTCTTTCACTTGAGCAGGCACTCGATTTCATCGAAACGGATGAGCTTCTCGAGGTTACTCCGGTCAAGCTCCGTATCAGAAAGAAGATACTGGATTCAAGACTTCGTAAGAGAGCTAATTTCAACAATGGCTGATGAAAGATGGTTTGTTGATTCATCAGGAAACAGTTACTGAGTTATAAAATGTTATGTTGACACCTGCTATGCGGAGTGTTATCATTCATGGCAAGTTGATAAAAACGGTAGAGGTTGCGTAGAGCATCAGTAATCTGTCTGATACGTCGGACGTAAGTGATGACAGATGAAAGGGTGATACGCCGAAGGGACGGTTCTTCCGAGGATCCGGGTCCTGGGCATACGATAAATAGTCGTATGACTGTCATTCCTTTAAGGGATGGGGAGCTATCAAAGATTTTATTGATAACGGCTGACCGTATTTTATTACGTGTCAGCCTGTTTTGTTTTTACGAAGAAAGCAAAGCAGGCCGGCAAAAACCTTTTAATCAGGAGAGGAGAAAAGAAAATGAGTAAACCAATTTTTACCGGAGCTGCTGTTGCACTTGTAACACCCATGCATTCTGACGGAAGTGTCAATTTTGAAAAGCTTGATGAACTGATTGAGTTTCAGATCTCAGGCGGAACTGATGCAATCGTTGCATGCGGAACAACAGGCGAAGCTTCAACACTTTCGCATGAGGAGCATCTGAACGTTATCAGACATACTGTAGAGAAGGTTAACGGAAGAATTCCCGTAATAGCAGGAACAGGATCAAATTCAACAGAAACTGCGATCTATCTTTCAGTAGAAGCTGAGAAGGCAGGAGCAGATGCACTTCTTCTTGTAACACCTTATTACAACAAGGCTACTCAGAAAGGTCTTGTAGAGCATTTCGTAAAGACTGCGGATTCCGTTAAGATTCCTGTTATCCTTTACAATGTTCCTTCAAGAACCGGATGCAATATCCAGCCTAAGACCGTTAAGGAGATCCATGAGCGTGCAAAGAACGTTGTAGCAATCAAGGAAGCAAGCGGAGATATTTCACAGGTAGCAATGCTCGCATCCATTATGGACGAAGATTTTGCAATCTATTCCGGTAATGACGATCAGATTGTTCCTCTTCTTGCACTTGGCGGACTCGGTGTCATCTCCGTTCTTTCAAATGTTGCTCCCCGCCAGACCCATGATATAGTTGCATCATATCTTGACGGCGATGTTAAGAAGAGCTGCAAACTTCAGCTTGAAGCCATTGATCTTATCAAGAGTCTGTTTTGTGAGGTTAATCCCATTCCCGTTAAGACCGCTCTTAATATCATGGGAATGAACGCAGGTCCTTTAAGACTTCCCCTTACCGAGATGGAAGAGGCTAATGTATCAAGACTTAAGAAGTCTCTTGCAGATTACGGACTTCAGGTTGCAGAAGGCGCTGTTATAAAATTCAACGATCTTTCAAAGGACTGATAACGGTTTAAAGACAATTTATAGACAGTCTAAATACAGTCTTTATAAAGAAGCTTATGGACTGTTGATTTAACAGAGGAAACAAAAATGACAAGAATAATAATGCATGGCTGCAACGGAAGAATGGGCCAGATGATCACAGGCATTGTAAAAGAGTTTGATAATGCTGAGATTGTTGCAGGAGTTGATATTGCAGATAATATATCAACAAACGGATATCCTGTTTTTACGGATGTTGATGCATGTGATGTGCAGGCAGATGTTGTGATCGATTTTTCATCAGCCAAGGCGGTTGATAAGCTTTTGGATTATTGCGAGAAGAAGAATCTTCCTCTTGTTCTGTGTTCTACCGGTCTTTCGGAAGAGCAGATGGGAAGGGTTAAGGCATTATCCGAAAAGATCGCGGTACTTAAGAGCGCAAATATGAGCCTTGGTATCAACCTTCTTCAAAAGCTCCTTAAGGAAGCGGCAACGATTCTTGCAACCAACGGCTTTGATGTAGAGGTTGTAGAGAAGCATCACAGAATGAAACTTGATGCTCCCAGCGGTACTGCTCTTGCTCTTGCAGATTCTGTCAATGAAGCACTCGGCGGAGAGTATGAATATGTTTATGACAGATCTGTCAGAAGAGAGAAGAGACCTGATAAGGAGATCGGTATCAGTGCTGTAAGAGGCGGCACCATTGTCGGAGATCATGATGTTATCTTTGCCGGACAGGATGAGGTTATAACATTTTCTCACAGTGCTTATTCAAGAGCGGTATTTGCAAAAGGCGCAGTAAGCGCAGCAATCTTCCTTGCAGGAAAAAGCGCAGGATTTTATGACATGAGTGATGTGATCGATGCGTCACTTTCCAAATAAAATATTTTCATAGTATAATCAGAGACGGTTCCTGTATTTAGATATATGGGAGCCGTCCTGTATTTTTTCGGAAAGGTTATGTTATGAGATTTCGTCCCTGTATAGATATTCACAACGGAAAGGTAAAGCAGATAGTAGGATCATCCCTGAGGGATGAAGGAGCAGTCGCGAGAGAAAATTATGTCTCTGATCGGGACGCTTCGTATTATGCTCGTATGTTCAGAGAGCGCTCGCTTACAGGCGGACATATGATCATACTGAATAAAAAGGGAAGTCCTGAATATGAGCTTTCTCTTTCTCAGTGTATGGGTGCACTCGAAGCCTATCCGGGAGGACTGCAGGTCGGAGGAGGAGTGAATGCAGATAATGCTGCTTCTTTTATCGATGCCGGTGCGTCTCATGTGATCGTGACTTCATATGTTTTTTCCGACGGTAAGATCAATATGGACAACCTTGAGAAGATAACAGGGGCCATAGGTGCCAAACATCTTGTGCTGGATTTAAGCTGTAAGAAATGTGATGGCAGACTCTTTGTCATGACAGACAGATGGCAGAAGAAGACCGAAAAGGAATTCAGCCCGGATCTTCTTGAGGAGCTTTCCGGATACTGTGGTGAATTCCTTATCCATGCAGTGGATTCTGAAGGTAAATCATCGGGACCTCAGAAGGAGGTTCTTGATATTCTTAAATGCTACAGGAAGACACCGGTAACATATGCCGGCGGTATAGCATCTTATGAAGATATTAGGATGATAAAGGATCTGTCCGATGGCAGGATAGATATAACCATAGGGTCTGCACTGGACATATATGGCGGACATCTTGATATGGATGAGATCATAAAAATCTGTGGTGAATAAAGTACTAAATCGGGAAGTGATGGGACGGTTTCTCTGTTCATAGATTATGTGAATGGGGAGATCGTCCTGTTTTTTTGTCTCAATTGTTACGGGATTGTTACGTAAAATTTGCATATTTATTATGAAAATGCTATAGTTACTCATAATCGGAATTAATTGAGACCCGGAGGTTTGATGTCTTCACAATTTACATATGTGCTTAAGGATTCCAGGCACAAGAAAAAAATAAGACGTCAGATGATAGTCGCTTCAAGCGATGTCAATGAGAAGGTAAAGCCCGTCAGAATACATAAGGGCCTTATCTATACAGGTGTTACCTTTGTGTGCATCACTCTTGGCATCACTATTGGTTATTTTGCGAATGAAGCGGGTATCATTAAGGGATATACCGAGGGCATTAATATGAGAAATGACAGGATCGCTGCTCTTGAGACAGAAGTTGCAGGACTTAACGAAGTCATTTCCACCAAGGATTCCGAGATAAACGTGCTGAGCCAGACTGTACTTGTTAAGAACGAGGAGATTGATTCGCTTAACGAAGAAATCGACAGCATGTATATTCCAACTGATTTTCCCATGAGCGGATCTGCCACGATGACACTTACATCCGATGGCGAGATTCCTGTCATTATCTTTAACGGTTCGGAGGGTGACTTCTGCAAAGCTACGGCAGCAGGAACTGTCATCGAGATCAGAACCAATCCCCACGACACAGACGACGGCTCAATCGCCGAATATTATGTTGCCGGTGAAAACACCGACTCTTCACAGGAAGAGAGAAGGGATCTTGGATATTATACTGTTATAACCATAGATCACGGCAACGGTTACTGCACTGTTTACATGAATGACGGAGACGCAGTTGTTTCCGAAGGTGACAGAGTTTCTGCAGGTAATACACTTTACAATCTTAAGTCGGGAAGTACCTCAGTGGGTTACAAGATGATCCTTAACGGAGAATACATCAACCCCGAAGAGGTTATGATAATAAGCGGCTGATATGTCATGAGCTTTTTTACGGACATGCATGATGATCTGTCGTAAATCAAAAAGGGAGTAAAGGTAATGAAGAACCAGAAATTGAATATCACCACCCTTCTTGGCAAAGGATCCGTCATGGACGGAGATTTTGCTTCTCCGGGCAGTGTCCGCATTGACGGCAAGATAACCGGCAATGTTAATGTTGAGGGGACTCTTGTACTTGGTACAAGCGGTATGATACACGGAAATGTCAAGTGCAGCGGTATCATTGTCGGAGGTGAGATTGAGGGTAATATCATCGCACCCGAAAGAGCGGAATTATCATCTACTTCAAGGGTTGTCGGGGATATCCATACAGGCAGTATCATCATTGATGAAAAAGCTCTTTTCCACGGAAAGTGTGTAATGGATGATGAAGGAGCTCTCACCAGGGATAAGGATTCATTCTCTTTCAGAGCAAAGGAGAGAAAGGATTCAAGGAGCGCTGCTTCGGAGGTTAAGGTAGCACTTGAGGAAGCTTCTGAGAATGAACCCGAACCCGTTGATGAAAGTTCGGTCTTGACTGCTTCTGATCATTCGCTTCCGTTGCCATCCGGGTCTGATGCACAGGCAGATCCAGATGAAGCCGAATCATCAAAGGAATAAGTTCAGGCTTCAAAAACACTTCAACGTATTAAAACTGCAGGGACTTGGTTTCAAAAAAGTATATATTGTATAATTACAGGGAATGTCTGCTTTACGCGAGTCATTCCCTGTTTTCTTATTGGACATATCAAATCTGCTGCTGGGAAAAAGTATGCCGAGTTACACATATTTTGCAAAAGTTTTTGATGAGAGCAGATTTGAGGTGGTATCATTATCGACGTATAATGATCTTGCAAGATGGTTCCTCGGAAGAAAGGAAAAAGTAACCGCTCCCGAAAAGAGAAGATTCATATTTGAGAATTTCGATCCCGCAACGATAAAGAAATAATATGGAGGAGATACATACTATGAAAATACTTTTTTATGCAGCCAAGATCTATGATAAGAAGTCTTTTGATCCGGAACTGGAGAGCTTTCCCGGAATAGAGATCGATTATATAGATCATGAGCTGGAACCCATCACCGCATCTCTTGCAAAGGGTTATGAAGCTGTCTGTGCTTTCGTAAGTGCAGATGTCGGTGCCCAGACGCTTGAGATATTCAAAGAATGCGGCGTTAAGTATGTTCTGATGAGATGTGCAGGCTTCAATAATGTTGATGTAGAAAAGGCTAAGGAACTCGGTATCATCGTAAAGCGTGTTCCCGGTTATTCTCCAGAGTCTGTTGCAGAGCTTGCAATGGGACTTGCTCTTGCAGTTAACAGAAGACTTTACAAGGCATATAACAAAGTCCGTGAGAATGACTTTACTCTTAAGGGCCTCCGTGGAGTTAACTTTTTTGAAAAGACAGCGGGAATAGTCGGAACAGGTAAGATCGGTGCTGCAATGGCAAGGATCTGCAGAGGCTTCGGTATGAGGGTTATCGCTTATGACGTTTATCAGAATCCTTCACTGAAGGATTTCGTGGAATATGTATCTCTTGATGAACTGCTCGCACAAAGTGACCTTATATCACTTCACTGTCCTCTGATGGATTCCACATATCACATGATCAATCTCGAATCCATCAAGAAGATGAAGGATGGTGTTATCCTTGTCAACACTTCAAGAGGAGGACTCATTGACACCAACGAACTTATCGAGGGAATCCGTCTGAACAAATTCCTCGGAGTCGGTCTTGATGTATATGAAGAGGAGACCGGTAATGTTTATCAGGACTTCTCTGATGAGATAATGGCCCACTCTGTCACTGCAAGGCTTCTTTCATTCCCTAACGTGATGATCACATCACACCAGGGCTTCTACACCAAGGAAGCACTTTCTGCGATCGCACATATCACTTTGCAGAATCTGGTGGATGCACAGGCAGGTGTTAAGAACGAGAACGACGTTTGACGGTTGCCATTAAATGGTGCCAGGTAACATTAAGAAATCTTAATGTTACCTGGCACCAATAAAAAGCCGGATCACTGAGATCCGGCTTTTTGCTGTTTATTTTGATATTATTTTTTTCTGCCGATATTCACCTATCGGTATTTTCACTCCCCCCAATTGCGGGTTCATCTTATTCGGCAGCGTTCTCATCCTTCATTCTTGCGAGGACGATGTCATATCCGTCGTTTCCGTATGTGAGGCTTCTGTTTACTCTGCTTATCGTAGCAGTGGATGCTCCTGTCTTTGCTGAGATTGCAAGATAGGTTTGTCCTTCCTTGAGCATCTTGGCAACTTCAAATCTTTGGGACATACTTACAAGTTCACCTATGGTGCACAGATCCTCGAAGAAGGAATAGCACTCCTCGACAGTCTGAAGTTCCAGAATTCCCTTGAACAGCTGGTCAACCGATTCGGATCTCAATTTGTCATTCATTACAGTCAGTCTCCTTTAATGAATTACTTTCACAAGTTGAAATTTTAGCACTTTAATAAACGAAAGTAAAGAGCCCTAAGATTCCGTACGCAGTTAAGAATATTTTAATGGTGCCAGGTAACATTAAGAAAAATTAATGTTATCAGGCACCACAGAGGGGAGGCACGGTCAGAAGAAGCTCCAGCTGCTGAGGAGATATCCGGGGATCACGACGATGATGAAGAATGCCCAGCTTACAAGGGTGAAGGTTTTGATAAAGTCCTTGCCTTTTCCGGGATATTCTCTGACGTAGATGCGGTAGTTTATCACAGAGGCGAGAGAACCGATGAGAGAGCAGAGGCCTGCGGTATCGGCTCCGTAGATGAGTCCCGCAAAATTTTCAGAGAATGGATAGAGTACTATCGAAGCGGGAACATTTGATATGACCTGGCTTACCAGGATGACTGACAGATATTCATGTCCGGTCACGGTTCTCTGAAGGAATGAACCGATAGCGGGATTTGCTGTGATAGAAGATGAGAAGACAAAGAAGCAGAAGAATGTGACAAGAAGAACATAGTCAACACTTCCAAGGAGCTTTCTGTTGACTGCAAGTACAGAGACCAGAACGATCAAAACAGCAGCGGGCCACAGAGATGTACGTGATACGATAACGATAAGGATCATTACGAACAGGACCATATATGTTATACGTCTGACCCTTCCATCATCTGACCAGGGCTTCAGATCAAGTTCGAATTCTATACGGCGTCCCTTTTCACGTCTGTAGTAAACAAGAACAAAAATTAAAAGAAGTATTGCGGAACTGATGCACAGAGGTGACATGTGCAGTATGAATCTTCCTGCATTTATTCCGGATCTATTGAAAAGAAAGAGATTCTGCGGGCTGCCAAACGGCATAAGGAGAGATCCCCTTATTGCAGCTATGTTTTCCATGGAGATCACAGGAAGGATGCATTCCTCACGCTTTACGCTTCTGAAAAGAAGTATCGTAAGCGGAACGAAGATGATCAGAGAAACATCGTTGGTCACAAACATTGATGTAAAGAACACCCCGAAGATAAGGAAGAGAGAAAGAGTTATCATGGTCTTAAGACCTGAGCCAAGCTTGAGCAGAGGCCTGAACAGATTCTCCTGCTTGAAGCCTTCGAGGACGGTCAGCATCATGAAAAGAATACCGAGGGTATGCCAATCTATAGCCGTCAGCAGATCTTTTGTGGGCGGAGTGATGAATAACGAAATAATGGCTGCGAGGAGTGAAACCGGCAGCATGGGATCTTTTTTTATTAGTTGTAATATTTTTTTGCACATGGAAATCATTTTAGCACATATTTATATTCTTGCCATGTGGTATTTAAAACTATATAATGTACAGAACAGAGTGTAGAAATGAGAGCTGTAACTGAACTCAAGAGTGGTCGAAACGGCAATCTTCTGCATGCTCAAATCACATGATCGGAGTTATCTCATGAGTGAAGAAAACTTTCATGATACAGTTGTCAGGGCGATAGATAATCTTAAGACTATCAATACCATTTCACCTGATGAGCTTCCTGCAATGGAATTATATATGGATCAGCTTACGACATTTATGGACCGTAAGCTTACCAGTCTTGTAAGAAAACCTTCCAAGGATAAGGTCCTTACCAAGACCATGATCAACAATTATGCGAAGAATCATCTGATCCATCCTCCTCTCAAAAAGAAGTATTCAAGGGAGCATATGCTGGAGCTCCTGTTTATCTTTTACTTTAAGTCCTTCCTTTCGATAAGCGATATCCAGACACTTCTTACTCCGCTTTCGAATGAGACACTTGGTGAGGGATATTCTGTTGAAAAGCTTTATGCTGAGATGATCTCTGCGGGCAAGGGTGCCAGAGGAAAACTTAAAAAAGACATCGATGAGAAGATGGAGAAGATTGAGAGGGGATTTGATGATGCTCCCGAAGATATGAGAGAATATTTGAAGAAATTCGCATTTATCTGCCAGCTCGGATATGATATCTACCTTAAGAAGACCATCATTGAGCATATGATAGATGATATGGCAGAAGAGCAGTTCCTGAATGAAGATCCTGATGAAAAGTAAGTGAAAATAAATATGCGGCCGGCAGGCCGCATATTTTATTTGTCATATTTATGTGTTACGAAGAACAGCTTTTTTATTTGCCATATTTTTGTGTTACGAAAAACTGCTTCAGTGTCTTGATCAGATCACTTTTGTTGATGGTTTTAAGCAGATATCCCGCAGGCTTTAATGTCATGGCTTTTACGATGCTGTCGAAGTCGTTCTTTCCTGTAAGGAACATTACCGGTATACCTGAAATCTCGGGATCGGACTTCATCATTTCATAAACCTTCGGTCCGCTGGTTATCGGCATTTCGTAATCGAGCAGCAGAAGATCTACGTGGTTGTTGGACATATATGTGATCGCCTGCATCGCAGAAGTGACAATCGATACATTATATTCGTTTTTAAGCCATTCCCTGACAATCTTGAGATATGTGGCATCGTCATCGACCACCAGGATATTCTTTTTCTGACTGAAATCGGAAGAAGTATATTTGTTCATGTCATCAGTCAGCCTTACCATATCGAGAGGCCTTGCCATGGTGTCACACAGTGATGCCTGCGGAATCGTCCTGCAGATGAAAGAAAACTCGTTGGGGTCACCTATGAGATAGAGGAGCTTGTTTTCTTCAACACAAAGATCCTTAAGATACACGAGGACAGAAGAAATGTCTTCCATTACTTCTATACCGTCTGTGTACAGGAGAATGAGAGTGCACTCATCCTTATATTTCTGAATTGCGTTTACAGCCACGCTTTCTTCAACCATCTCAAATCCGGACTTGGTAAGTCCGTTTGTGATGGCACCCGTCATGAAATTTTTCTCTTTTCTCAAAAAGAGTATCGATGCCATATTCACCTCATTTTTTTATCATGATATCATAATAAAGCGTAGTAAAAAAGATATGTGAACGTTTTTTAATGCGGAAAATCAAAAGCGGTTTTATGCGTATTACTGAACCTTTTTCCGTGGTTCAAAATACCCTTGAATTTCTTGCAAGAAAAGGGATTCTTGTGTATAATTTTTTAGTGTCAGGTTCATATAAAACCTTACGACTATTTTACTATTAGGAGGGAATGGAATATGGGTCTTATCAGTGCGGCTTTAGCTGCAGCAGGCGGAACAATGGCCGATCAGTGGCTTGAGTTTTTCTACTGCGATTCTATGTCTAACGATGTCCTTCTTACCAAGGGACAGGTAAGGACAAACGGCTCCAGAAATCAGAACACAAAGGGAAATGATAACATCATTTCAAACGGCTCCAAGATTGCTGTCAATGAAGGACAGTGTATGCTTATCGTAGATCAGGGTGCTGTTGTTGATTTCTGCGCAGAACCCGGCGAGTTCATTTACGATCAGTCTTCTGAACCTTCTCTTTTCTATGGAAAGCTTGGTGAGAATCTTCTCAACACTTTCAAGACCATAGGTAAGAGAATTGCAATGGGTGGCAACACCGGCAAGGATCAGAGAGTATACTTCATCAACACCAAGGAGATCCTTCAGAACAAGTGGGGAACCCCTCAGACTGTTCCTTTCAAGATCGTTGATCCCGATCTTAACATGAAGCTTACCGTCAACATCAAGGCTAACGGTGAGTACTCCTTCAAGATCGTTGATCCCCTTCTTTTCTATAAGCATGTATCCGGCAACGTTACCGGTGACTACACCAAGGATAATCTTGCTTCCATCATGAAGTCAGAGCTTTGCAGCGCACTTCAGCCTGCATTCGCCAAGATTTCCGCACAGCGTATCGAGTATGATCAGCTTGTAGGACATACCACTGAGCTCTGCAACATCCTCAATGAGGAACTTTCCTCACAGTGGGGCGACCTCCGTGGTATCAATATCGCTTCCATCTCCATCAACTCCGTTAAGGCTAACGAAGAGGATGAGAAGAGACTTAAGGACGCTCAGGAGAGAGCAGTCTACAGAGATCCCAACATGGGCGCTGCAGCTATGACTCTCGGAACCGTCAACGCAATGGAAGCAGCTGCAAAGAATACTTCCACCGGCCCCATGATGGCATTCGCAGGAATGAACATGGCAAGCATGATGGGCGGACAACAGGCAGCAGGAATGTACCAGATGGGTGCACAGCAGCAGATGTACCAGCAGCCCGCACAGAATATGTATCAGCAGCAGCCCATGCAGGGCGGCGTTATGGCAGGAGCAGCAGCTCCCGTAAACGGCTGGACATGCTCATGCGGAACCGCAGGCAACACAGGCAAGTTCTGCTCGAACTGCGGCAATCCCAAGCCTTCGGATGCAGGCTGGACCTGTTCATGCGGAACCGTAAACCAGGGTAACTTCTGCAATAACTGCGGAGCTAAGAGACCTGCAGGCGCACCTCTTTATAAGTGCGACAAGTGCGGATTTGAGCCTGAGGATCCTGCAAATCCTCCCAAGTTCTGCCCTCAGTGCGGAGACCCCTTTGATGCCAATGACATCAAGCAGTAATCCATAAAGAGTATTTTTTGAAGCCCGTCCCCTTATCGGGGACGGGCTTTTTGAAAGGACAGCCATGGTAGCATTACCTTTTATCTTTTCCATGATCTTTCTGATCCTTCTCGCATTTGTTATCGTTGCGGGGCTGGTCATCTATTTCAAAATCAAGAAAAAGGCAAGCGAGTTTTCGCAGGATGTATTCGGAAACAGTGATCTGCTCGCAAGCCTTAAACAGAATGAGCAGGAATATCTTCAGACACCAAGATCAGTATCTGACGGATCATCTATTTATGCGCCCAAGATTGCCAGAGATTTCCCTGAGTTTAATGTAGGTGAGATGAAGGCAAGAGCCGAGAACTGCCTCAGGGAGTATCTTATGGCTTTGGATTCAAGTAATGCCGGAATGCTTCAGGACGGAAACGAGGAACTGAAGGAGGCATTATTCTTAAGACTTAATGACCTTAATCTGCGTGAGATAAAGGAGCACTATGAGGATATCAGGATCCATAACACAGTGCTCAATACATATAATAAATTCCCCGGAAGATGCGTTGTCAGATTCCAGTCTGCCATTCAGTACAAATTCTATGCCGAGCAGGAAGGCAAGGTTATAAGGGGAAGCAAGGATTCAATCTGCCAGACAAGATATACTATAGACTGCTGTTATATTCAGGATTCCGATAAAGTAGAGAATATAGCTGCTGCAGGACATGCACTCAATTGTCCGAACTGCGGTGGCGCAATCACAACGCTGGGTGTAAAGGTATGCCCTTACTGCGGATCCCAGGTGACAGAGTTCAACATCAAGGTCTGGAATTTCTGTGCTATTAAGGAGAGTGTCTGATGGGACTTACAGACGGTTTAAATCCCGAACAAAAGAAAGCGGTCACTGCACCTGACGGACCTCTTCTCATACTTGCCGGAGCAGGATCGGGCAAGACCAGAACTCTGACATACAGGATCGCATATCTTATCTCGGAAAAACATATCAATCCCTACAATATCCTTGCAGTGACATTCACAAACAAAGCTGCCGGGGAAATGAAGGAAAGGGTCAGATCACTTGTCGGAGAAAACGCCGACCATATGTGGGTCTCGACCTTTCATTCCGCATGTATCAGGATACTCAGATCTAGTATAGATCTGCTCGGATATGATGACAGATTCACGGTATATGATACGGATGATCAGAAGGCTGTGATGAAGAATGTATGCAAGCATCTGAACATTGATACTAAAAGATATAAGGAACGCACTATTTTGTCGGAAATTTCATCTGCCAAAAATGAGCTGATGGATCCTGCCGAATATGAGAAGTATGTTTTCAATGATTTCACCAAGACTGTCTATCTGAGATGCTACCGTGAATATCAGGAGATGCTTGTCAGAAATAATGCGCTCGATTTTGACGATATCATCATGCTTACGGTAAAGCTCTTTAAGGAGTTTCCCGAAGTCCTGGAAAAATACAGAGAAAGATTTAAGTACATTCTGGTCGATGAGTATCAGGATACCAATACCGCTCAGTTCGAACTTATAAGGCTGCTTGCTGATAAATACAGAAACCTCTGTGTTGTCGGCGATGACGATCAGTCAATATACCGGTTCCGCGGTGCAAACATCAGAAACATACTGGACTTTGAAGAGCATTATCCTGAAGCTGAGGTTATCAAGCTTGAGCAGAATTACCGTTCGACACAGTACATCCTCGATGCTGCCAACTCCGTTATAGCCAATAATGAGGGGCGTAAGGAAAAGAGACTGTGGACTGATAACGGTGAGGGCAGGAAGCCGGTTTTCAACAGATTCGACACAGCCTATGAAGAGGCTGAGTTTGTTGTATCGGATATAAAACGCCATAGCAGGGATACCGAGTACGGTTACGGAAGCTGTGCAGTCCTCTACAGGACCAACGCCCAGTCCAGAATAATAGAAGAGCGTCTTATCTTTGCCGGCATCCCGTACAATGTCGTTGGTGGTATTAACTTTTATTCAAGAGCAGAGATCAAGGATATCCTCGCATATCTGAAGGTCATAGATTCAGGAAAGGATGATCTTTCCGTAAGGAGGATTGTCAATGTTCCCAAGCGCTCGATAGGAAACGCCACGCTCGAGAAGGTTCAGGACTATGCGGAGGCCAGGGATAAGTCTCTTTTTGCCGCAATGTGCGAAGCAGGAGATATTCCGGGTCTTGGAAAGGCTGCATCTAAGATATCTGTTTTTACGGACCTGATCGGAGTGCTCAGGGCATACAGGGACAATGCGTCGCTCGGTGAACTGATCTCGCAGATAATAGGACTTACAGGTTATGAAGAATACCTCAAGGACCTTGATGAGGAAAAAGCAGAAGACCGTATCGGAAATGTTAACGAACTTGTAAGTAAGGCGGCTTCTTTTGCGGAGAGCAGGCCGGATGCCACTCTTTCTGATTTTCTCGAAGAGGTTGCACTTGTAAGTGACCTTGACAATGCGGACATGAATTCCGAGAGAGTGGTACTTATGACTCTCCACTCAGCCAAGGGACTTGAATTCCCGGTTGTATATCTGACGGGTATGGAGGATGGTCTTTTCCCTGGATATATGTCGATCTCATCGGGCGATGAGGAGGATATCGAGGAAGAAAGAAGACTTGCATATGTCGGAATGACGAGGGCTGAAAAGGAACTCATCATGACATGTGCCAAGGCCAGGATGCTCAGGGGAGAGACTCAGTTTAACCCTGTGAGCAGATTCATTAACGAGATCCCGTCACAGTATCTTGACGGTTATATCCCGAAAAAGAAAAAGGATCCGTATGAGGAAAAAAGTTATACCGGAGGTTTTGGCTCATCAGGAGGTTCGTATATAAAGCCGGTTGTAAGAAAAAACGAGGGCACCAAAAGCAGTGCTTCTTCAAATGTTAAACCCGTATTTCCTAAAAATACATTTGCTTCACTCGGAATACAGAAAGGTTCAGAGAAGGTCACGGCTCCGGCATCAATAGATTATTCTGTCGGGGACAGGGTAAGGCATTTTAAGTTTGGCGCGGGAACGGTAACCTCGATAGTAAAGGAACCCAGGGACCACAAGGTCACGGTCGACTTTGACGCACATGGCACGAAAGTTATGTATGCTTCCTTTGCAAAACTTGTTAAGGAGTGATATACTTAATTGATTTTATGGATATGTAATTACGAAAGGCGGTAATTATGAGTTGTAAGAACTGTAAAAAGGAAGCTCTTAAGAACAAGATCGGTATAGATCTCGAACAGCTTAAGGATTTCGGCGGCTCACAGGCTGCCAGAGTTGCTGAACTTGCAGCTGCAGCAGGACTTGGAAATTTCATGGCCAAGGCCGCTGACGAGGAAGAGGATGAGAGAAAGTCCAATATCGGACTTATAATCCTTGCAATCGTCGGTATCATTGCCATCGGATGCATCGTAGGATATCTCGTATATCGTCATTTCAGCCCCGATTATCTCGAGGACTTCGATGATGAGTTCGAAGATGACGATTTTGAAGACGAGGATTTCTTCGCAGACGAAGCGGATAACTGATCATGAAGAGAGGCCAGATTGTCGAAGGTTGGGTAGAAAGCTGCGAATACCCCTGCAGAGCACGAGTAAAGTGTGATGAGGGGATTGTTACAGTTAAAAATGCTCTTCCCGGACAGGAGGTCGTTATCCGTATCGGAAGAAGTCATGGAGAGAGGGCCGAGGGCACTCTTATTGAAGTTAAAAACCGCAGTACACTTGAGACAGGCAGGATATGCGCACACTTCGGGGAATGCGGAGGTTGCGCATATCTTTCTATGTCCGGAGATAGCCAGGTCAGCCTGAAGGGGGATCAGATCATAAGGCTTCTTGCATCGAGAGTATCCCAAAGTAAGGAACTATACGGAAGAGAGCCGGTCTGGGACGGAATCAAGGCTTCACCCGTCATGTACGGATACCGCAACAAGATGGAGTTTTCCTTCGGCAATGAAGTGATCGGAGGAGAGCTGAACGTGGGCCTTCACAAAAGAGGCGCGTTCCATGACATTCTTGATGTGAGCGACTGCCTGATCGTAGATGAGGATTACCGAACTATCATTGCGGAAACGAGGGATTTTTTCCGTGAAAGAAAGATACCTTTTTATCACAGAAAGGATCACAGCGGATACCTCAGAAACCTTATGGTAAGAAAGGCTGCACATACAGGCGAGATACTTGTGTGTCCGGTAACAGCTTCTGCTGCGGCCTATGGAAGTGATGATACAAAGCTTCTTGAAGATTACTGTAATATGCTTGCAGGCCTGACCTATAAGGGAAAGCTAACAGGCATCGTACATATTATCTGCGGTACCCTGTCGGATGCCATAATCGCTGATGATACGAAGCTCTTATATGGACAGGGATACATAAACGAAAAACTCCTTGGACTGGATTTTAAGATAGGACCGTTTTCTTTTTTCCAGACCAATACATACAGTGCGGAAGTCCTGTATTCACTGATAAGGGAATACGTGGAAATGTGCGATGGCGGAGCAGAGGGAAAGACAGTATTTGATCTCTACAGCGGTACCGGTACCATTGCCCAGATAGCGGCTTACGCCGCAAAAAAAGCAGTGGGAGTCGAGATAGTTCCTGAAGCTGTTGAGGCTGCAAGGGAAAATGCCGCTGCAAACGGTATCACGAACTGCGAATTCCTTTGCGGGGATGTGCTGAAGGTACTTGATGATATAGATGAAAAGCCTGATATCATAATCCTTGATCCCCCCAGAGACGGAATACATCCCAAGGCACTTCCCAAGATCATCTCATACGGAGTTGACTATATCGTTTATATCTCATGCAAACCGACTTCTCTTGAAAGAGACCTGGGTCCGCTTCTTGAAGCAGGATATGAGATAGAAAGGTATGCATGTGTGGATCAGTTCCCCTGGACCAAAGAGGTAGAGACTGCCATGCTTCTTAAGAAGGTAAGATAATAAATTAGTATATATAGTAACAGGTCGGGCATAGATGCCCGAAAGCTCAGAAAGGAAGATTCATTATGAAAAGAACAGACATCCATCGAATCCTCATTATCGGATCGGGCCCGATCATCATCGGTCAGGCCTGCGAATTCGACTATTCCGGAACCCAGGCGTGCAAAGCTCTGAGAAAGCTCGGCTACGAGATCATCCTGGTCAATTCCAATCCCGCTACCATAATGACAGATACAGAGACGGCGGATGTCACCTATATAGAGCCTCTCAATGTAAAGCGTCTTACACAGATCATTGAAAAGGAACGTCCCGATGCGCTTCTTCCCAATCTCGGAGGACAGTCAGGACTTAACCTCTGCTCTGAGCTTGCAGAGGCAGGTGTTCTTGAAAAATACGGCGTTAAGGTCATCGGCGTTCAGGTTGATGCCATTGAAAGAGGAGAGGACAGAATCGAGTTCAAGAACACAATGGATGAACTCGGAATCGAAATGGCACGTTCACAGGTTGCCTACTCTGTTGACGAAGCAGTTGAGATAGCATCAAGACTCGGATATCCCGTAGTTCTCAGACCCGCTTATACCATGGGCGGTGCCGGCGGCGGACTCGTATACAACGTTGAAGAGCTCAAGACCGTTTGTGCAAGAGGACTTCAGGCTTCAATGGTACATCAGGTTCTCGTAGAAGAGTCGGTCATCGGATGGGAAGAGCTTGAGCTCGAGGTTGTAAGAGATTCAACCGGTAAGATGATCACTGTCTGCTTTATCGAAAATATCGATCCCATGGGAGTTCATACCGGAGATTCATTCTGCTCCGCACCTATGCTTACCATTTCACAGGAAGTTCAGGACAGACTTCAGAAATATGCATACAGCATAGTTGATAAGGTTCAGGTTATCGGCGGATGTAACTGTCAGTTTGCTCACGACCCCAAATCAGGCCGTATCATCGTTATAGAGATTAATCCCAGAACATCAAGATCCTCAGCACTTGCATCAAAGGCAACAGGCTTCCCTATCGCGCTTGTTTCCGCAATGCTCGCCTGCGGACTTGATCTTAAGGATATCGAATGCGGCAAGTACGGTACTCTTGATAAGTATGTTCCCGACGGCGACTACATCGTTATCAAGTTTGCAAGATGGGCATTCGAAAAATTCAAGGGTGTATCGGATCATCTCGGAACTCAGATGAGAGCCGTAGGTGAGGTCATGAGTATAGGCAAGACCTACAAGGAAGCATTCCAGAAGGCTATCCGTTCTCTCGAGAAGGGAAGATACGGACTCGGATATGTCAAGAATTATCATGAGATGAGCCTTGATGAGTTAATGAAAGAACTCGTAAATCCCACATCCGAAAGACAGTTCATCATGTATGAGGCTCTCCGCAAGGGGGCTGATATAGATGAACTTCATGAGATGACAAAGATCAAGAAGTACTTCATCGAGCAGATGAAGGAACTTGTTGAAGAAGAGGAGGCAATCATTGCTTCTTCGAAGGGTAAGGTTCCTGATACCGAGATGCTTACCAAGGCTAAGAAGGACGGCTTCTCCGATAAGTATCTTTCACAGATCTGTGAGGTCAGTGAGGAGGAAATCAGAAATGCCCGCGAGGCAGCAGGCGTTGTTGAAGCATGGGAAGGCGTTCACGTAAGCGGAACACAGGACAGCGCATATTATTATTCAAGCTACAATATCGAGGACAAGAGCGTAGCTTCAGATAACAGCAAGAAGGTCATGATCCTCGGCGGCGGTCCTAACCGTATCGGACAGGGTATCGAATTCGACTATTGCTGTGTACATGCTGCATTTGCACTTAGGAAGCTCGGATATGAGACAGTTATCGTTAACTGCAATCCTGAGACCGTTTCAACCGACTATGATACATCCGATAAGCTCTATTTCGAGCCTCTTACTCTTGAAGATGTTCTCAGCATCTACAGAAAAGAGAAGCCCGTCGGAGTTATCGCTCAGTTTGGAGGACAGACTCCTCTTAACCTTGCTGCAGATCTTAAGAAGTACGGTGTCAACATCCTCGGAACCACTCCCGAGACCATCGATATGGCAGAGGACAGAGATCTGTTCCGCGATATGATGGACAGACTCGGAATTCCCATGGCAGAATCCGGAATGGCTTCTGATGTTGAAGGTGCCAAGGAAATCGCACACCGCATCGGATATCCTGTCATGGTGCGTCCTTCCTACGTCCTCGGCGGAAGAGGAATGGAAGTTGTACACGATGATGAACAGATGGATGTCTACATGGCAGAGGCAGTCGGCGTAACTCCCGACAGACCCATCCTTATCGACAGATTCCTTCACAATGCCACCGAGTGTGAAGCAGATGCAATAAGTGACGGAGAGAACGTATTTGTTCCTGCTGTAATGGAGCACATCGAGCTTGCAGGTATACATTCCGGAGACTCCGCATGTATTCTTCCTTCCAAACATCTTACTGAAAAGCAGGTTGCAACGATCAAGGATTATACCAGAAAGATCGCCAAGGAGATGCATGTTGTAGGTCTTATGAACATGCAGTATGCGATCGAGGATGATGTTGTATATGTTCTCGAGGCTAACCCCAGAGCATCCCGTACCGTACCTCTTGTTTCCAAAGTATGTGACATAAACATGGTACGTCTTGCAACACAGATCATGATGAGTGCGATCACCGGAGATCCTTCACCCGTACCTGGGCTTAAGGACAGAGTGATTCCTTACTACGGAGTCAAGGAAGCGGTATTCCCCTTCAATATGTTCCCTGAAGTAGACCCCATCCTCGGACCCGAAATGAGATCTACCGGAGAAGTTCTCGGACTTTCCGATAATGTAGGAAAGGCATTCTATAAGGCAGAAGAGGCTACCAAGACCGAGCTTCCTCTTTCCGGAACCGTGCTTATAAGTGTTAACCATGATGATAAGCCTTACCTTCTTCCCATCGCACAGAGCTTTGCAGATGACGGATTCAAGATTCTCGCAACAGGTTCCACTTATGAGAAGATCGTAGAAGCAGGAATCAAAGCAGAGCGCATCAACAAGATCTTCGAGGGAAGACCCAATATCATTGATGCCATCAAGAACGGAGAGATAGATCTGATCATAGATACACCTTCTACCAAGAAGGACGATGTAAGTGATTCCTACATCCGTCAGAATGCGATCAAACATCATGTTCCTTACATCACAACCATCGCAGGAGCAAAAGCTACTGCAGAAGGTATCAAGGCAGAACTTTCCGGTGAGGGTGTTCATGTCCGTTCGCTTCAGGAATATCATGCAATGATCAAATAATCTATGCGGTAAGAGATATAGATCCCCGGTACCGGTGTAAAAAAAATACAGCACACGGAACCGGGGATTATCTGTTTTTAATATGAAAGGAGGCTGCAGATGGAAGAAAAAGATATAAATGCAGTTCAGCCATCAGATGACAGAAATTATGAGCAGGAAATAAAAGAATTAATAATAAGCGGCCTTCCTGACGAAGAAATTGCCGAGAAATTATCGGATTATCATGATAACGATATTGCGGGAGCATTCGAAGACCTCGATTCAGATGCCAGGAAGCACCTGTGTACCATATTAGGTGAAGAAAGGTTCTCAGAGATCCTTGCATATGTTGAGGATTCTCACGAACTGCTCGCAGATCTCCCCGCACAGCAGGCGGCCAAGTTCCTCGAAAACATGGATACCGATGATGCTGTCGACATCCTCGAGAACATGGATGAAGAGACTGCTGAGAAACTGGTCGACCTCATGGATGAAGAGACCGGAGAAGAGATCAGGATGATCCAGTCATACGACGATGATGAGATCGGTAGCCGTATGACAACCAATTACATTGTCATAAAGAATTCTCTGGATGTGCGCTCCGCAATGAAGGAGCTGATCAGTCAGGCGGGTGAAAATGACAATATCTCCACCATTTATGTAACGGATGATAATGATGTATTTTTCGGAGCGATAGATCTTAAGGATCTGATCGTTGCAAGGGATTACACACAGTTGGAATCGCTGATCGCAACTTCGTATCCTTTCCTGACAGACCATGAAAAGGTTTCGGAAAGTATCGAAAGGATCAGGGATTACGCTGAAGATTCGCTCCCTGTATTGAATGAAGAAGGACATATACTGGGAATCATAACCTCACAGGATATCGTTGAGGCGGTCGATGATGAACTCGGCGAAGACTATGCAAAGCTGGCAGGTCTCTCAGAAGAGGAAGATCTCAATGAGAAAACATCAGCATCTATCAGAAAGCGTATCCCATGGCTGATAGCACTTCTCCTTCTGGGAATGCTCACATCCACGCTTGTAGGTGCATTCGAGGGTGTCATTGCAGCAATACCTGTAGTCATTGCTTTCCAGTCTCTTATACTTTCAATGTCGGGAAATGTAGGAACGCAGTCGCTCGCTGTTACCATAAGAGTTATAGCGGATGAAGATCTGACTGCAGGAGATAAGATAAAACTTGTTTTAAAAGAGATGAAGGTCGGTCTCGGAAACGGACTGATCCTGGGACTGATATCTGTTCTGGTAGTTGGACTGTATATACACTTTGCAAAGGGTGATGCCTGGAATTATGCGGTAACGGTATCCATGTGCGTAGGCTTTGCAATGCTCGTGGCAATGCTTGTAGCATCGATAACCGGAACGATAATCCCCCTGTTCTTCAATAAGATCAAGGTGGATCCTGCAGCTGCATCCGGCCCCTTTATATCAACTCTCAATGATATTCTCGGAGTCGCACTTTACTATGGCCTCTGCTATATGCTGCTCATCCGGGTTTTCCATCTGGGTTAGACAATCATCTGGCAGTCTCAGACCATTTTATCTCTTCGAGAGAATCATAATACCTGTAGAGAGTCTGGGTCCCGTTTTCAAGAATATAATAATGCCTGATGTAAGGCACGAGGAGAATCAGAAGCAGCACCATAAGTGCTATAAGAGGCATATAACCTGTTACGCATATGCCCATAAGTGTCATGACGGTCATAAGTGCGAAGGTCATTGTCACTATCAGATGGATAAATCTTTCATGTTGGAAGAAGCCTATCTGGACAAGGGACTGCTTTCTGTAGAGAGCAATCTCGTCAGGTGTCAGTTCTCCTTTTTGGGCTTTTTCAGAGATGCCCTTCATATATGCCATGTAATTGAGAAGTCTTTTTTCCATAAATGCCACCTTTGTACAGACAGATTTTTTTGTTAACTGATACAGGCTGATAGGTGTCAGGTATAACAGAACGTAATGCCAGATTGATTATAGCACTTTGAAGCAGATACGGATAAGAAGCACAAATGAACTTTTCTGATCTTTATCCCACAAAAGAAGAAGCATCGGCATATGCAATCCCTTACGAAAGCTATTATGCTCTCGGAAAAAGAGGGATCATTTATGATATAGACAACACACTGGTTGAACACGGTGCGCCCGCAAACGAAAAGAGCATTGAACTGTTCAGGAAGCTTAAATATATAGGATTTAAAACAGTGCTCCTTTCAAATAACCGCGATGAGAGAGTTAAGCCCTTTGCGGATGCGGTTGATTCCATGTATATTTTTAAAGCCGGTAAGCCCTCCAAAAAAGGTTACATGGAAGCAATGAAGCTGATGGGCACAACACCTGAAACCACGCTTTTTGTAGGTGACCAGATATTTACGGATGTATGGGGAGCAAACAGATGCGGTATCGAGACCATACTGACCCGTCCCATCGATCCGAAGGAAGAGATACAGATCGTCCTTAAAAGAAGACTTGAGTGGTTCGTGCTTAAGAGTTACAGGAAGAAAATGAGGGAAGGAAAATGAAACCGATAAACGGACATACAGAACTGGCAGGGGTTATAGGTAATCCTGTAAGACATACTCTTTCTCCCGATATTCATAATATGCTTGCGGAAGAGACAGGATATGATCTTGCTTATGGTGCGTTCTGCGTTGAAACCGGAAGGCTCCGGA
>CAMOZY010000028.1 GCA_946631295.1 uncultured Lachnospiraceae bacterium | reverse complement strand
CCAAGCGGTAAGGCACAGGACTTTGACTCCTGCACTCGTGGGTTCGAATCCCGCTAGCCCTGTATGGAACTGTTCATTGACTGATCGCGTGACAGATCCGTTTTGAGACACTAGCTCAGTCGGTAGAGCACTTGACTTTTAATCAAGTTGTCGAGGGTTCGATTCCCTCGTGTCTCACTTTTATATGATAAGGAAGCCTATAGCGGGCTTCCTTTTTTGTTATTTTCTTCGGAATAAAATCCTCCGGGGTTATTTTTTTCCTCTTGCCAAGATATAGCTTTTATTGTAGAATACGTTACGAAAACGGTTTCCTAAATGGAGAATTATCATGGCTAAGACACAACATATTAGAAGAGCAGGCGTGCTCCTTCCTGTTTCATCACTTCCCGGAAAATACGGCATAGGAACATTCGGAAAGGCAGCATACGACTGGATAGATTATCTTAAGGCTTCGGGTCAGTCGCTCTGGCAGATCCTTCCGCTTGGACCTACGGGTTACGGCGATTCGCCTTATCAGAGTTTCTCTACCTTCGCAGGCAATCCCTATTTCATCGACCTTGAAAAGCTGATTGAGGAAAAACTCATAACAGCTGCTGAATGCGATGCACTTGACTGGGGTGGAAGTGAGAGATATGTCGATTATGAGAAGATGTTCATCTCTCGTTTTGCAATCCTTCGCAAGTCTTATAACAGAGCAGTGAAGGGCGGACTTCTTTCAGACAAGGCATTCATTTCATTCTGCAAAAAGAATAAATCATGGCTTGATGATTACGCACTTTACATGGCTTTGAAGAATCACTTCGATGGTAAGAGTTTCCTTTTGTGGGATGATGATATCAGACTTCGTGAAAAGAAAGCGATTGAGAAGTACACAAAGCTTCTTTCCAAGGATGTTGATTTCTACAGATTTCAGCAGTTCAAGTTTGATGAACAGTGGAAAGCGCTGAAGAAATATGCCAATGAAAATGGCATTCAGATCATAGGTGATATTCCTATCTATGTTGCTCCTGACGGAGCTGATACATGGTCTGAGCCGGAGCTTTTCCAGCTTGATGAGAAGGGCTATCCTTTGGCAGTTGCAGGATGTCCTCCAGACTGCTTTACAGAGGACGGACAGCTCTGGGGCAATCCGCTCTATGACTGGGAATATCACAAGAAGACCGGTTATAAGTGGTGGATGAAGAGACTTAAGGCATGCTTCGATATGTATGACATTGTCCGTATCGATCACTTCAGAGGCTTCTATTCGTACTGGTCAGTGCCTTATGGAGATAAGAATGCAAGAGGCGGAAAGTGGATCAAGGGTCCCGGATATGATCTCTTTGCATGTATGAAGAAGGAACTTGGTGACAGACCTGTCATTGCAGAGGACCTCGGATTCCTTACAGAAGGTGTTATCAAGATGGTGGAGCGTACCGGCTATCCCGGAATGAAGATCATTCAGTTCGGATTTGATCCTTCCGGAAACAGCGAGCATGCACCTCATAACTACGACAGGAATTTTGTTGTCTATACCGGAACTCATGATAACGACACGATACTTCACTGGTCACTTAACTGTGACAAGAAAACTGCCAAGTATGCGATGAAGTATCTCGGTGTTGATAAGAGAAAGGATCTTCCTGCTGCTATAGTAAGAGCCGGTTATGCGAGTGTTGCCGATACCTGCATAATACCTCTCCAGGATTTCCTCGAACTCGACAATGAAGCGCGCATCAATATGCCTTCAACGCTCGGTGATAACTGGAAGTGGAGGAGTTCATATTCTGACTGGACACTTAAGCTTTCCAAGA
The DNA here is from genome assembly GCA_946631295.1 of uncultured Lachnospiraceae bacterium. Classification (GTDB taxonomy): domain Bacteria; phylum Bacillota; class Clostridia; order Lachnospirales; family Lachnospiraceae; genus AC2028. The sequence goes on along the minus strand of CAMOZY010000028.1, from coordinate 29,121 downwards.
GGATGAGCAAGCTGGTACATCTGTACGGAAGAGATAATATGCCGGCTCCGAGATGACCAAAAAGGCTTCTGCACCGGATATCCGGTACAGAAGCCTTAATTGATTAAAACGCACTTTCCTTTGTGAGGTCAGTCATTGCCATATGCGAGTTGTGATACTTGGGCTCGTAGGTTACGTCTTTTCCGAACCATTCGGGAGGCAGGAAATTCTGAGCAGCTTCAATGCTTCCGAATTCCACCTCTGCCATAATGAGAGGATCGAAGGGCTTGTCGAAGATATCGAGCTCGATCATCAGCGTATACTCATCGGGTGGCTTGGGAGTTCCCTCAATCACCTGGGGATGCTCAAGCGGGATGAGATATCTTTTTTTGGAAATGACATTACCGTCAGCTTTTGTAAGAAGGTGATAGTAGCCTTCTGCAGTGAGGGGAAGATTGGATTCTTCCCTCTGCATCAATCCGGATCCTTTGTAGGTCAGATAGAAGTTTTCATCCTCCCTGCGGATCCTTATTACGGGATTGGTGCACAGATATGCCTGTTCTATGCAGTGAAACGGATAACTTTCAATGTCATCCGGAAGCTTGTCTATTAAGAATTTTCTTTCGATTTCCATTTGTAGATTTCCTTATCTGTTTGTGATTTCCGTATCTTTTTTTGATATCCTTATCATTATTTTGCGGGAGCGTTATAGCAGATTGCAGAGGCTATGTTATTCGCGGTCTCTTCGCCTGCAAGGATGCCTGCGATGGCAAGTCCGAATGCCACGGATGCTCCCATTCCCTGTCCGGTAATGATGCCGGAATCAATCTCAACGGAATTACGTGTGAGGAATGCTCCTCCTTTTTCGAGATGCTCTTCGAATGCGGGATGGCAGGTAGCCTTCTTGCCCATAAGGAATCCGCGGTGAGCGAAAATGCTGGGTGCTGCACAGATGGCTGCGATGTATTTGCCTGCACCGTAGAAGTATCCGATCATATCAAGGAGATCTTCACAGTTTTCGAGGTTCTCGGTACCGACTTTTCCGCCTGGAAGAACGAGCAGATTGTAGTCGTCCTTATCTATATCGGCAAGGATCTTGTCTGCCTTAACCTGGATTCCGTGAGAGCCTTTTACTTCGAGCCTTCCGTTTATGGAGATCATATCAATCTCGATATTTGCGCGTCTTACGATATCAACAACTGTCAGTCCTTCGATCTCTTCAAATCCGTCTGCAAGGAAAATGGCAACTTTACTCATCCTGTACCTCCATATCTGATCTTACGTTGATTCCGTTAACAACAACTTCTCCGTTGAGTTCGATGACCAAGCAGTCCTTTCCGTCAACGGATTTCTCGTTTACAAGATCCGTTCTGTCGGGCTTTACCTTGACCACAACATCGGGGGTTCTGACATCGAATGATCTTGCGCTGTAGACATTGCTCATCATGAGAGGAGTGTCTGAAGGCGATACCTTTTCGTATGTCTCATCAAATGTCTTGAGTTTCTTATTACTTGACCCGCTTGCTTCGAGGAGACCCTTGATGTCCTTCTTTTCCATCGTAAGAGGGGCAAGCTGTTCCTTGGCATCTGCGATCATCCTGGACATTTCCTCATGGATGTTCTTGACGCTTCCGAAGCTGCATTCTTCACCGAGAGTTTCTTCGACGATTGCTTCGAAGGTCTCCTTTTGTGAACCTGCGCTCATGGGCTCGAATGCGCCGAGCATGAGTTCAATGAACTGTTCGTTCAGATTCTCGGCATCCTTGGAGTAGTACATGACTGAGTGGATGTCGGTATTTCTGTCATTGAATGCAGGGAAGAGATATCCGAGAGTGGGAAGCTTTACTATCCAGTCCCTCTTCCTGTCATGGAATTCATTGGTCTCCGGATCGTATGCAAGTCCTGCGTCCGTAAGGTCTACCGGGCATATGACGGTGAAGATGTATTCGTAGATATCCTCTGATGCATCTTCGTTGACTTCCTCATCCCTTGTTTTCTGGGGAATGTCATATACATCATGGACAACGAGGATCAGGTAGTTTCCGACATAATCAAAAGAGGAGATGATGCGTCCGTAGTAATCGTCAAGCAGATCGTCGTCCTTTAATTTGGAATTCCTGAGCTTTAAGAGGAAATCCTGCTGTCCGCCTTCTTCCTCGGCTTCATTGGTGATGTCGAGGGTCAGGGCACTTTTTCCGACGCTGCCCGAGAGAGCCTTTCTGAAGATATCGAAATATTTGTACATCTCTTCTTCGGGAAGAGTCTGGAAGGATCTTGCAAAAACGGATCTTTTGTTCTTTTCTCCGTCGACATAGCATCCCGCGATCCTTGTCACGGAGCAGTTCTTGGGAGTGTAGAGCTTCTTGATCTCGCTGAGTTCTGACTTGATCATAAAAATGCCTCCAAATACGAATCTGTACCGTCAGTCTGATGGTGCGAGTGGCATCCGGAACAGTAAGAGCATTTTACCATAAATCAGGTATTAAATGTAGTCATATCCGCCGCCGAAGCGAATATACGGATTACGTCAACCACAACACAGATAACATCTTTATATGTTCATCGAATGGTTTAATGATGTTGAAAAGAAATACCTTAATTGTTACAATACATAGGATATTGAAAATGAAACACAGAGAGGTTGATATGGAACAGTACAAGCAGGAATTTATCGATTTTATGATCGAATGCCAGGTTCTTAAATTCGGTGATTTTACTCTTAAGAGCGGAAGAAAATCACCCTTTTTCATGAATGCGGGAGCATATGTCACAGGCTCACAGCTCGGAAGACTCGGTGAGTACTATGCCAAGGCGATTCATGACAATTTCGGGGATGATTTTGATGTTCTTTTCGGACCCGCATACAAGGGAATCCCTCTCGGGGTTGCAACCGCCATCGCTTATTCGAACCTTTACGGAAAAGAGGTAAGATACTGCTCAAACCGTAAGGAAGTCAAGGATCACGGAGATACCGGAATTCTGCTCGGATCCAAGCTTAATGACGGCGATAAGGTCATCATGATCGAGGATGTCACCACATCAGGCAAGTCCATCGAGGAGACCTTCCCCATCATCAAGGCTCAGGCAAATGTAGAAATCAAGGGACTGATAGTATCCCTGAACCGTATGGAGAAGGGACTTCACTCTGACAGCAGCGCCCTCGATGAGATCAAGAGCACTTACGGATTCGATACCGCAGCGATCGTTACGATGAAGGAAGTTACCGAATATCTGTACAATACCGAAAGACAGGGTAAGGTATGGATTGACGATGAACTTAAGAAAGCAATTGACGAATACTACGCTCAGTACGGAGCAAAATAATGACTGACAGACGGCCGAAAAGGCCATTGATCTGAAAGGAGTAAATAATGGAAGAAGAGAAGGTATATAAAGTTGTAAGAGCGACCGGTGCATGGAATATCGCAATCGGAATCGGAACAATTATCCTCGGACTCGGAGCCGGAATCATGCTCGTTATCAGCGGAGCAAAGCTTCTTTCCTCCAGATCCAAGATAATGTTCTGAGCTTAAACTTATAATGCGCAGATCATACATGTTCACAAATAGGCGGCATCCCTATGTGGGAATAATGTCCGCCATTCTGGGTGTGATAGCTCTCGGATCCCTTATCTACGGGATAGTAAGCAGCTATCTTCTGGGCGGAGATGTTCCGATGGGATTCGGAGTCGGCTGCGCTCTTGCCACCCTGTACGCACTTGTGGGCTGGTTTCTTGGCGTTATGGCTGTGAGGATACCGGATTCGTTCCATATAACCGGAATAATCGGTATAGTGCTGAACTCGGTAGCACTCATAATAGAGGCATTCATGCTCTGGATACCTGCATAAACTCAAAGCTTCGGACTTATTGTCCGGGGCTTTTTGATTTTTACACCAAATATGGTGAAAAATAGTTTAAAACTCTTTAAGAATTACTAAATATAGACATTTTGTGTTGCATGAACACATCAAGTTTAGTAAAATCATCATGGATATTGCTTTTTTCTATTATTATAGGTAAAAACGCAGGAGGTTTTATAAATGAGTACAGCGAAGAAGAATCCCCCCGCTCAGGTCGGGATAGTTATGGGCAGTGATTCTGATATGCCCGTTATGGCCAAGGCTGCCGAGATCCTCGACAAGCTTGGAGTAGGTTATGAGATGACCATCATCTCAGCACACAGGGAGCCGGATATCTTTTTCGAATATGCAAGTACTGCTGAGAAGAAGGGCTTCAAGGTTATCATCGCAGGCGCAGGAATGGCAGCACACCTTCCCGGAATGTGCGCAGCGATTTTCCCCATGCCTGTTATCGGAATCCCGATGCATACGACATCTCTCGGCGGCAGGGATTCACTCTATTCGATAGTGCAGATGCCCAGCGGTATTCCCGTTGCAACGGTTGCAATCAACGGCGGTGCAAATGCGGGACTTCTTGCTGCGAAGATACTTGCCACATCGGATAAGAAGCTCCTCGGCAAACTTAAGAAGTATTCTGAAGATCTTAAGAAGCAGGTCCAGGATAAGGATGCAAAGCTTCAGGAGATCGGCTATAAGAAATATCTCGAGAACAAATAAACGTTATTAGGAAAAGGTGGAAAAAATGGCACTTGATTACAAGGCAGCAGGCGTTGACATCGAAGCGGGATACAGATCTGTAGAACTGATCAAGAAGTGTGTCGCAGAGACTAACAGACCCGAGGTTATGGGCGGACTCGGAGGATTCTCAGGAGCATTCTCCGCAGCGGCTTTCAAGGGAATGGAGGAGCCCGTTCTTTTGTCGGGAACCGACGGTGTCGGAACCAAGCTTAAGGCTGCAATGATCCTCGATAAGCATGATACTATCGGTATCGACTGTGTTGCGATGTGCGTTAACGATGTTGCATGTGCGGGCGGAGAACCCCTGTTTTTCCTTGATTACATCGCATGCGGCAAGAACATCCCTGAGAAGATCGCAGAGATCGTAAAGGGAGTAGCAGAAGGCTGCAAGATGTCAGAGTGTGCTCTTGTAGGCGGCGAGACCGCTGAGCATCCCGGAATGATGCCGGATGATGAATATGATATCGCAGGATTTTCCGTAGGTGTTGTTGACAAGAAGGATCTCATCACCGGTGCTGATATCAAGGCGGGTGACACTCTTGTCGGAATTGCTTCAAGCGGTATTCACTCCAATGGTTTCTCACTTATCAGAAAGGTATTCGAGATGAGCGAGGAATCACTGAAGAAGTATTACGACGAACTCGGAGAAACTCTCGGTGAGGCTCTCCTTACTCCTACCAGAATCTACGTTAAGGCTCTCAAGGCACTTAAGAACGGCGGGGTTAAGGTAAAGGGATGCAGCCACATCACCGGAGGCGGCTTCTATGAGAATATTCCCAGAATGCTTCCTGACGGAATCAATGCTCAGATTGAGAAGAACAGTTATGATATCCCTCCTATCTTCGGACTTATTGCCAAGACCGGCGGTATCGAAGAGCATATGATGTACAACACATACAATATGGGACTTGGAATGGTACTTGCACTTGATCCCGCCGATGCTGATAAGGCAGTTGAGATCCTTAATGCAGCAGGGGAGAAGGCATTCATCGTAGGTAAATGCGTCGAGGGCGAAAAGGGAGTGACCTTATGCTAAAGATAGTCGTCTGTGTAAGTGGAGGCGGTACAAATCTCCAGGCAATAATCGACGGTATTGCGGCAGGCTCGATCACAAATACCGAGATAGTCGGTGTCATAAGCAACAATCCCGGTGTTAAGAGCCTTGACAGGGCAGCTGCGGCAGGGATTCCTGCATTTGTGGTACGCCCCAAGGATTATGCAGTAAGGGATGATTTTCACAAGGCATTTCTGGATAAACTTGCAGAGCTTCAGCCGGATCTGATCGTCCTTGCAGGTTTCCTTGTAAGAATACCCGAAGAGATGGTGAAGCGTTATCCCGGCAGGATCATTAATATTCATCCTTCACTTATTCCTTCTTTTTGCGGAACCGGATATTACGGACTTAAGGTTCATGAGAAGGCTCTCGAAAGAGGGGTTAAGGTGACCGGAGCAACGGTACACTTTGTAAACGAAGGCATGGATGAAGGTCCGATCATTTCACAGAAGGCAGTACAGGTTCTTGAGGGTGATACCCCCGAGGTTCTTCAGAAGAGAGTAATGGAGGAGGCAGAATGGATACTGCTCCCTCAGGCAATCGATGATATTGCGAACGGACGCGTATGTATGGAAAACGGACGCAGCGTCAGAAAGGTGTAACATGAATGTACTTATAGTCGGAAGCGGCGGAAGAGAGCATGCAATTGCTCAGGCCGTTTCAAAGAGCTCCAGATGTGACAGGCTTTACTGTGCTCCCGGTAATGCTGGTATTGCGGCACTTGCGGAATGTGTTCCCATCGGAGCAATGGAATTCGACAAGATCGTATCCTTCTCCAAGGAAAATGCGATCGATATGGTGGTTGTCGGAATGGATGATCCTCTTGTAGGAGGACTTGTCGACGAACTTGAAAAGGCAGGCATCAGGGCATTCGGCCCCAGAGCTAATGCTGCGATCATTGAAGGCAGCAAGGCTTTTTCCAAGGACCTGATGAAGAAATATAACATCCCTACCGCAGCATATGAGACATTTGATGATGCGGATAAGGCTCTTGAGTATCTGAGAACAAAGGCTGAATTTCCTATCGTTCTCAAGGCTGACGGTCTTGCACTCGGAAAGGGAGTTCTCATCTGTGAGACTCTTGCCGATGCGGAAGATGGCGTTAAGACTATCATGCAGGACAAGAAGTTTGGCAGTGCCGGCAATAAGATGGTCATTGAGGAGTTCATGACCGGACGTGAGGTCAGCGTTCTTTCATTCGTTGATGGTAAGACTGTTAAGATCATGTCCTCCGCACAGGACCACAAGAGAGCCGGAGACGGAGATACAGGTCTTAATACCGGAGGAATGGGTAATTTCTCACCCAGCCCCTTCTATACAAAAGAGGTTGATGATTTCTGTCAGAAGAATATCTTCCAGCCCACCGTTGATGCGATGGCTGCAGAGGGAAGACCTTTCCACGGCGTCATCTTCTTCGGACTTATGCTTACACCTAAAGGACCCAGGGTTCTTGAATATAATGCAAGATTCGGAGATCCTGAAGCGCAGGTTGTTCTTCCGAGACTTGAGAACGATATTCTTGATGTATTCGATGCCTGCATAGACGGTAAGCTCGGTGATATCGACCTTAAGTTCTCTGATAAGGCTGCAGTATGCGTGGTTCTTGCAAGTGACGGATATCCCGTAAAATATGAAAAGGGATTCCCCATAAGCGGACTTGAGAACTTTGACGGTAAGGAGGATGCATTCTGCTTCCATGCCGGAACAAAATTCGACGAGAGCGGACGCATCGTTACAAATGGCGGAAGAGTACTTGGAATCACCGCACTCGGAAGCGACCTTAAGGATGCGAGAAGAAAAGCTTACGAAGCAACCGAATGGGTTTCTTTTGATAACAAATACATGAGACATGACATCGGAAAAGCAATCGATGAAGCATGATGCGGAGGTAATCGGAAAAATGAAAACTAAAGCAATGAGTGAAAAGATCAGACAGGTTCTTCTGACTATCGCTATCATCGCTGCTGTTCTTACGGTGATTTTCGGTAAGCAGTTCGCGATGACTGTTCTGGCAAGTGCAGGACAGGTAACTTCAACAACAGCAAATGTAAGATCTTCGGCATCAACACAGTCTGATGCCATCGCAAGTCTTTCAAAGGGTGATGTCATAGATATCAAGAGCCAGACAACCGGCACCGACGGATATGTATGGTATCAGATAACAGTGGATGCAAATACCACAGGTTACATCAGATCCGATCTTGTACAGATCACTGACGGAACAACACCTGCAACATCTGCTGCTACCACCACTACAACCACCACAACAACTACCACCACTCCGACCGTTAATTCGGACGGCATCTCGGTTGTAGAACCTGTCAGCGGAACCGCAACAGCAGACGTTAATGTAAGAGCTGATGCATCCACCAACAGTGAGATCGTTGCAAAGGCAGCAAACGGACTTACTCTTACTGTTACCGGAACCAAGCAGGGAACAGACGGAAACACCTGGTATTATCTCACTTTTACCAAGGATGGTGTCAGCACTACCGGTTACATCAGATCCGACTATGTTAATCTGTCAGGCGAGCTCAAGGCTCCTTCCACCGATACCAGTGAGCCCGAGCCCACACCTACTACCACAGAGACTACCCAGACAACCATTCAGAAGCGCTGGGATACTCAGGAACAGGCAGACGGATGGTTCCTTCTCGACTACGAACAGGGCAAGCAGTACAACATCGATAACATGTTCCTCAGAGAGTCCGAGAATACCGCTGAGATCGAATCCTTAAAGGGTAAGTTAAAGAGCCTCAGAACCGGACTTATCATCCTCATAATCCTTCTCGTTGCAGTGATCGCAGCTGCCGTATTCTTCTTCATGAAGTGGAAGGATCTTGATGACAGAGCTGCATTTGCAGAGGCTGAAAGAGAAAGAGCTAAGCGTATCGCGGGACATGGCGAGGGCAGAAGAACCCAGGGTCAGGCTCCCGAGCGTGCAGGAAGAAGCGCTGCAGGACGTGATGGCGCAAAAAGGGAAGCTCCTTCAGGAGAACGCAGAAGACCCGCTGAGGGTGCAGCAAGACCTGAGAGACAGGCAGGTGAAAGACCTGCAGCAAGACCCGCTTCCGCAGGCGAAAGAAGAACGGTAGATGTACAGAAGGCTCAGAGTTCACACACTGTAAGACCTTCAGAAAATGCCGAGAGACGTGTAGTAAATGATGCACCTCAGGCAGCTCAGAGCGCACAGACTGCGGAAGAGCCTAAGGCACAGGCTGCAGCACCCGCTCAGGAACAGCCCAAGGCTCCCGAGGCTGAAGCTCCCGAGAGAAGATCTCACAGAACCAGACCCGAGCCCGCTCCCAAGGAACATCACAGAAAGCCCATAATTGATGATGACGATGACGAATTCGAATTCGGATTCCTCAACTGGGACGATGACGATAAATAATGATCCGTAACACCGGATTTTGCTTAAAGGACGAGCCATGAGGTTCGTCCTTTTTGCATTACTTTTTACCGTGGTTTTTACCATGTTTTCATTGACCGGATTTGTCTGTTGTTATATCTTATATATAACAGGATTTTCTGAAAAAAATCAGTTTCGGAACGGGATCCGCATCTTCGATAAATACCTGTATGCGGACTGCCCGGGCAGGCTCCGGGAAAGGAGGAAGAGATGTATATAGAGATAGATTTTAACAGTGACGAAGCGATATACAGTCAGTTATGTGACCAGATAATTATGGGCATTGCCGCAGCAAGGTTAAATGACGGCGATCCTCTTCCTTCCGTCAGACAGCTGGCAGATGATATCGGTATCAATATGCATACCGTCAACAAGGCATATACCGTTCTCAGACAGCAGGGATATGTCAAGGTGGACAGAAGACGCGGCGCTGTGATAAGCGTGGAACCTGACAAGGCAAATGCACTGGCCGAATTAAAGGAAAGCCTGAGAGTTGATATCGCAAGGGCATCGTGCAGGAATATCACACGTGAAGATGTCCATAAGCTCGTTGATCAGGTGTTCGAAGAATACGAACGTACCAAGTAAGATATACAGGAGATGACTGTGGAAGGTAATTATTCAGAAAAAGCAAAGATTTCCCTGAGTATAGCCGTAAAATGGGCCAAGAAGCTTCGCCAGAGCTATGTAGGCTCGGAGCATATACTTCTGGGACTTGTGCTCAATACGGAGAGCATGGCGGGCTCTGTACTGGCCGCCAACAATGTTGATTCATCCAAGCTGACTGACATGATCAGGGATATGATCAGTTTCAACACTGCACTTGCCATTGAATCAAAGGAAGAGTATTCACCCAGGGCAAGAGGCATACTTGAAGAATCTGTAAGACTCGCCGCACGTTTCGGACAGGAACTTGTAGGAACCGAGCATATACTTCTTGCACTTATCAAGGAAGGTGAAAATGTTGCGGTAAGACTGCTTGCTACAATGGGAGTCAATCCCATGAAGGTATATGCCGACACACTTGCAGCCATGGGCCAGGATCCGAGGCTTGCAAGAGAAGATCTCATGCAGCATTCCGGAGATCAGGGCGACCGCATGTCCATACTTGATCAGTATTCCAGGGATCTGACCAAACTCGCATCAGAGGGAAAGCTTGATCCAGTTATCGGAAGGAAGGATGAGATCAAGAGGATAATCCAGATACTGTCAAGAAGGACCAAGAATAATCCCTGTCTTATCGGTGAACCTGGTGTCGGAAAGACGGCTGTGGTTGAGGGACTTGCACAGCTTATAGCATCAGGTGAAGCTCCCGATACCGTTAAGAACAAGAGACTTCTTACACTTGATCTTCCGGGAATGGTCGCAGGTTCCAAGTATCGCGGAGAATTCGAAGAGAGGATCAAGAGAGTAATAAGAGAGGTTGAGGACAGCGGAAATATCATTCTTTTCCTCGACGAGATACATACACTGATCGGTGCCGGCGGTGCGGAAGGATCCATAGATGCTTCCAATATCATGAAGCCTTCTCTTGCAAGGGGCGAGCTTCAGCTGATCGGTGCAACTACCATTGCGGAGTATCACAAGTATGTTGAGAAGGATGCCGCGCTTGAGAGACGTTTCCAGCCTGTTATGGTGGAAGAACCTTCCGAGGAAGAATCCGTCCGCATACTCGAAGGCATCAAGCATAAGTACGAAGATCACCATAATATCGAGATCACTGCGGATGCCATCGAGGCTGCAGTGAGACTTTCCGCAAGATATATCAATGACAGGAATCTTCCCGACAAGGCGATAGATCTTATCGATGAAGCAGCGGCAAGTGCACATCTCAGAACTCTTGAAGTTCCCGAAAAGCACAAAGCAATGCTTGATGAGATCAACAAGATGGACAGACAGATCGAACTTTCCATCAGAATGGAGGCATTCCTTCAGGCAAGAGAGATCAAGCTCAAGCAGGACGAGCTTATCAAAAAATATGACAAGGCTCTCAGAAAGAGCGAGAGCAAAAAGGGAGCACGCAAGGGAAGCATCGGTGAGGATGACATTGCAAAGGTAGTTGCAATGTGGACGAAGATCCCTGTAACCAAGCTCAATGAAAAAGAGAGCGAAAGACTTCTCAAGCTCGAATCCATCCTTCATAAGAGGGTCATCGGTCAGGAGGAAGCTGTAGAGGGCATTTCCAAGGCTATGAGAAGAGGAAGGGTAGGACTTAAGGACCCGAGAAGACCGGTTGGTTCATTTCTTTTCCTCGGACCTACGGGTGTGGGAAAAACCGAGCTGTCCAAGGCACTTGCAGAGGCAATGTTCGGTTCGGAAGATTCTCTTATCAGGATCGATATGTCCGAGTATATGGAGAGCTTCTCGACTACCAAGATGATCGGTTCACCTCCCGGATATGTAGGCTTTTCCGAAGGCGGGCAGCTTACGGACAAGATCAGGAACAATCCATATTCGGTAGTTCTCTTTGATGAGATTGAGAAGGCACATCCCGATGTGTTCAATATACTGCTTCAGGTTCTCGATGACGGACATCTGACGGATTCCAAGGGCAGGAAGGTGTCCTTCAAGAATACCATTATAATCATGACTTCCAATGCAGGTGCTCAGAGGATCGTTGATCCGAAGAACCTCGGATTCGGTGCTTCATCGGGTGGAGAGAAGGCTGATTATGAGAGGATGAAGTCGGGAGTCATGGAAGAGGTTAAGAGAGTCTTCAAGCCCGAGTTCATCAACCGTATCGATGACATTGTCGTATTCAGTCAGCTGAGCGACAAGAATCTTAAGGACATAGTTGATCTTCTCGCATCCCAGCTTGCCACAAGATGCAAGGAACAGATGGATATCGATCTTAAGCTCGCTCCTTCTGTCAAAAAGCACCTTATCGAAAAATATGCCGACAGGAAGATGGGTGCAAGACCGCTTAAGCGTGCGATACAGAATGTTGTTGAAGACAGACTAGCGGAAGAAATACTCAGGAAGAATGTCAAACCGGGTGACAGCGTGACATGCTCATACTCGGGATCGGATGTTGTTTTTAAAGTCAGTAAGCCTACAACAAAAAACGGAGGAAAAAAGAATGGCTGAAATACTGTATGCAGGTGAGAATGGAACCGTGGCTTTCGGAGATCACACACTCAGGGAAAAGACCAAGGTTGAGGATTTCCCTTTTGAAGGAGATCTTCTCAAGGTCAAGACGTATGCAGATATTACCAGATTTGAGAAGAACGGACTTTTTGTATATGAATCCGTTCCCGGAACAACAGTAACCGGATTTAAGGAGACGGCGGACGGAATGGAATTTACCGTCAGCGGCAAAGGCGCAGTATCCATCACTCTCGGACTTCAGGATGATACTCTTTATGAGATCAGTGAGGATGGAGGAGATACAGGTGCGGTAAAGACCGGCCTTGGCGGAAAGCTCAGCCTTTCACTTGATCTGTCCGGAGACAGAAAAGCATTTGTCACTGTTAAGAAAGCATAAGAATGGCCAAGAGCAGACAGAACAATTTATATTTTTGTCAGAGCTGCGGATATGAATCAGCCAAGTGGATGGGACAGTGCCCGGGATGCCATGAATGGAATACATTCGTGGAGGAGCCTGTAAAAAAGGGAGATCCGGGCAGTGCTTCATTTCGTATTGCATCTGCCGCAAGAGGGACTTCAAAGGGTGCCTTTAATGCGGATGTCACACTCCTTAAGGATGTAACTATTACCGAAGGGACCAGGATGCCATCAGGTATCGGTGAACTTGACAGAGTACTGGGCGGAGGCGTGATGCAGGGTTCTCTTACTCTGATCGGAGGAGATCCCGGAATCGGAAAATCCACACTGCTCCTTCAGGTATGCAGAAATATGTCTGCATCCGGGTATAAGGTATTATATGTTTCCGGAGAGGAATCCAAGGCTCAGATCAAAATGAGAGCGGACAGGATCGGTGAATTTACCGGGAACATGAATCTTTTCTGCGAGACGAGTCTGGATACCGTTGCAGAGGTTTTAAGGGATATGAAACCCGATGTCTGCGTCATAGATTCGATACAGACCATGTATAACGAAGAGGTTTCTTCCGCTCCGGGTTCCGTATCGCAGGTCAGAGAATCCACGCAGGTACTGATGCAGCTTGCCAAGGTCCTGGGCATATCCGTATTCATTGTAGGACATGTCACAAAAGAGGGAACTGTAGCAGGCCCCAGGGTTCTGGAGCATATGGTTGATACGGTGCTGTATTTTGAAGGCGACAGGCATGCTTCCTATCGCGTGCTCAGGGGAGTGAAGAACCGTTTCGGTTCCACCAATGAGATCGGTGTGTTTGAGATGAGAAGTGAGGGCCTTGCAGAGGTTTCCAATCCTTCGGAATATCTTCTCGACGGAAGACCGCTTGATGCATCGGGATGCATAGTTTCATGCAGTGTCGAAGGTACCAGACCTATTTTGATAGAGATTCAGAGCCTTGTCTGCAGATCCAATCTGGGCGTTCCAAGGCGTCAGGCATCAGGTGTCGATTATAACAGGGTCAATCTTCTTATGGCAGTCCTTGAAAAAAGATGCGGAATGCATCTTGGAGACTGCGATGCGTATGTAAATCTTACCGGAGGCATGAAGATAACAGAACCTGCACTTGATCTTGCGATAGTACTGGCTATGGTCTCATCGTTTAAGAATCAGAGTATCTCTCCTGACGTTGTAGCGTTCGGAGAAGTCGGACTTTCCGGCGAGGTAAGGACCGTATCACAGGTTTCTCAGAGAGTATCTGAAGCGGTAAGGCTCGGGTTTAAGACGATAATCGTCCCCGCATCAAGCCTTAAGGAAGCGGAGAAGTCCGCCGGAAGCGATACTCAGATCATAGGAGTTTCCAATGTCAGAGAGGCTTCCGACCGGGTAATCTGATAAAGAAAAAATTTTACTTGATTCATGGAATACCCTTGGTGTATAATCACTTTCGGTCGTTTTTTTAGACCGAATAGGGGAATAGTACAATGGTAGTGCGGCGGTCTCCAAAACCGTTAATGGGAGTTCGATCCTCTCTTCCCCTGCTCTTACAAAGGCGTTTTCCGAATAACGGATGACGCCTTTTTTTTATTTTCCGTTTAACTGCAAAGGACTGAACATCAAAACAAAGGAAGGATTTTCTCAGATGATAGAAGAGAGCAGACTTCATGAATACATAATATCTCTTGGTGGAAGCGAGGAACTGTGGAATCGTATTGTCTCATGTGATGGCGTGATGAAGGAACTCGTATGGTGGTGTGAGAATGGATCACTTCTCGGTGAGTTTGCGCCGGAAGGCATCACGATATCTGATGCCATTGCCTGGCAGGTGGATCACTTCAAGGCATATATGGACAGGGAAGAGAACAACAGATGGCACAGAGAGAGGCTTTTTTTGCAGAGTCTTGAGACTCTTCTTGATATAGCTGATGGTGATGAAGCTGTGCTACGCAAGATCCGCGGTGAGGGCGGTGAATCGGGAACAGACAGAGAGGACGTATAGTCTTCGGATATCTTTCTGTTGTTCCTAATATATCTGTACAAATTGCCAAAATATGGTAGAATAATCAGTGTCTGCCACCTTCGGAGGTGTGCCGGTATCAGGGAGAATTGTATGGGAAATGTAAATGATTCATCTGAATACCTTAAGGCCTTGATGCAGGATTACAAAATGAAGATCACTCCTCTTACGGACTATCTTCCCTGGCTTCAGGCTGCGACTGAGAGCGCCGTGGTGAGTACTTACTCCGGCGAAGGTGTTGCGGACAGCAGTATCTCTTTTCCCGTTTATTCATCAGAACTTATGGCCTTTATCAAGGCGTGCAACGTATCGGGACTGATGGACCGCAATTACCCGTATGTTTATTCCAGAAAGGGGATCAAGACCCACGACCAGGAACGAAGGTTCATTGTGGGTGCGACCTGGAAGGACTGGGACGGATTGTGCGGTATCTTAAGTAAGTATGTTCTTGGAGGACGTACGAGATCGGTACTCTGGAAAGAGGGAATCTCGGAACAGATCTTTTATCTGACTGTCAGCAGGATGAGGGAGATCACGGACTACTGGGACTCTAATACGATGAGTTAACACGATCATAATTTGCAGGAGGCTTTGGGTATTTCACATGGGTGACAAATCAATTCAGAAAAAGCAGTACATACTTGATGTGGCAGCTAAGGTTTTTGCTGAGAAGGGCTACAAGAACGTCACAATGAAGGACGTTGTTGATGCCTGCGACATTTCAAGAGGCGGTCTCTATCTTTATTATGAGAGCACAACTGATCTTTTTATCGATGTGATGAAGTCACAGTTTGCATCAGGTGAGGATTTCACCGAACTGATCAGTGATGATGCAACGGCTGCGGATATTCTCCTTCTTTTCCTTCAGGAAGAGAAGAAGGAACTGTTCAGAAAAAAGAACAACCTCAATCGTGCATATTATGAATTCTATTTTGACTTAAGACCTTCCAAGGGCGATAACGTCTATAAGAAAAAGTTTGACGGCAATGTCAAGATGATCAGCAAGCTGATCGAGATAGGCGTTGAAAGCGGAGAGTTCATTTGTGATGATCCTGTCACCGCTGCTCTGAACATCGTCTATCTGATAGAGGGAATGAAGACCACAGTACTGACACTTGGTGTTTCACCGGATTCATTCGACAGACAGATACTTTATATTCTTCAGTCTCTTGGGGTAGATGCATGATCGCACAATGATCGGATAATACAAAATGGCTTCAGAAGGGGATCACTTTTCTGAGGCCTTTTTTACGGAAATGTACAAAGCAACAAAGAAAGGCAAATAGTATGAGCGTCAGAAGAGTCTATGTAGAAAAGAAAAAGCCCTATGCCGTACAGGCAAGGCATCTGAGACACGATATCAGGAATTTCCTCGGTATCAAAATTGAGGATATCAGAGTGTTCATCAGATACGATTCTGAGAATATATCGGATGCAACATTTGAAGATGCCTGCAAGACCGTGTTTTCGGAGCCTCCTGTTGATGATCTTTACAGGGAGGAGCTTCCTCTTTCAGATAATGCAAGGGTTTTCTCTGTAGAATTCCTTCCCGGACAGTTTGATCAGAGAGCAGATTCCGCAGTACAGTGCGTGAGATTCCTTAATGAGAATGAAGATCCGATCATCCGTACAGCTGTATGCTACGCTGTTGTCGGTGAAGTTACTGATGAAGAGTTTGACCGCATTAAGGGATATCTCATCAACCCTGTTGATTCAAGGGAAGCAGGAATGGATAAGCCGGAGACTCTTGTAGTCAACTATCCCGAGCCTGATGATGTAAAGACCTTCGACGGATTCGCAGACAGCCCCGAGGATGAGCTTAAGAAGCTCTACGATTCTCTCGGACTTGCGATGACCTTCAAGGATTTTCTTCATATCCAGAATTACTTTAAGAACGATGAACACCGTGATCCTACCGTTACCGAGATCAGAGTGCTTGATACATACTGGTCGGATCACTGCCGCCACACCACATTCTCTACCGAGCTTACAGGTGTGACCTTCGATGACGGTGCATATAAGGCAGCTTTTGAGAAGTCCTTCGAGGAGTACATGAATACCAGAAAGGATCTATTCGCTGACCGCCCCGACAAGTTCTCATGTCTTATGGATCTCGGAACCATTGCTGCAAAGCGTCTGAGAAAAGAAGGCAAGCTTGACGACGAGGAGAAGTCCGACGAGATCAATGCATGCTCCATCGTTGTTCCCGTTGAGATTGAAAAAGACGGTAAGAAAGAGACCGAAGAGTGGCTTGTATTTTTCAAGAATGAGACTCATAACCATCCCACCGAGATCGAACCTTTCGGAGGCGCTGCAACATGTCTCGGCGGAGCTATCAGAGATCCCCTTTCAGGAAGAGGATATGTTTACCAGGCAATGCGTGTGACCGGTGCTGCTGATCCCACAAAGCCTGTATCCGAAACACTTCCCGGTAAGCTTCCTCAGAAGAAACTGGTAAGAACCGCAGCAAGCGGATATTCATCATACGGTAACCAGATCGGACTTGCTACCGGTTATGTCAAGGAAATATATCATCCCGATTACGTTGCAAAGCGTATGGAGATCGGTGCTGTAATGGGTGCCGCTCCCAGGAAGAATGTTATCAGGGAAAATTCCGATCCCGGAGATATCATCATTCTTCTCGGCGGAAGAACAGGACGTGACGGAATCGGCGGAGCTACCGGTTCGTCCAAGGCTCACAATGTCAAGTCCATCGATACCTGCGGTGCAGAGGTCCAGAAGGGTAATGCACCTACTGAAAGAAAGATCCAGAGGCTTTTCAGACGTCCTGAGGTTACAAAGCTCATCAAGAAGTGTAATGACTTTGGTGCAGGCGGTGTCAGCGTTGCTATCGGCGAGCTTGCTGACGGCCTCATAGTTAATATGGATAAGGTTCCCAAGAAGTATGCAGGTCTTGACGGAACCGAACTTGCTATCTCCGAATCACAGGAGAGAATGGCAGTTGTTGTCGCACCCAAGGATGTACAGGAATTCCTTAAGTATGCCGCAGAGGAGAACCTCGAGGCAGTTGAAGTTGCTGTAGTTACCGAAGAGCCCAGACTCCGCCTTCAGTGGAGAGGCACAGACGTAGTTAATATAGCAAGAGCATTCCTTGATACAAACGGAGCACATCAGGAGACGAAGGTTGAGGTTGAATCTCCTTCTGCTGATTCCTATTTTGACAAGTATGCTCTCGATAATGTTGCTGAGGATGTAAAGAAGGGCGATTATGCAAAGGCTCTTACCGATACGCTTTCAGATCTTAATGAGTGCTCGCAGAAGGGGCTTGTTGAGATGTTTGACTCCTCCATCGGAGCAGGCTCGGTTGTAATGCCTTACGGCGGAAAATATCAGCTTACCGAGGAGCAGGCAATGATTGCCAAGCTTCCCGTACTCGATGGCAAGACCGATACCGTTACCATGATGGCATACGGATTCGATCCTTATCTTTCAAGCTGGTCTCCTTATCACGGTGCCATCTATGCGGTTACCGAATCACTTGCACGTATTGCGGCATCAGGCGGAGATGTAAGCAGGGTAAGACTTACTTTCCAGGAATATTTCAGAAGAATGGATGAGAGACCGACCAGATGGAGCCAGCCTTTTGCAGCCCTCCTCGGATCCTTCGATGCGCAGATCGGATACGGACTTCCTTCCATCGGCGGTAAGGACTCCATGTCCGGAACCTTCGGTGATATCGATGTTCCTCCTACGCTTGTATCATTTGCTGTAGACATTGCCGATCTTAAGAAGGTCATTACTCCCGAACTTAAGGCAGCAGGTAACAAGCTTGTTCTTTTCAGCATTGAAAAGGATGCAAGTGATAAGCCTGTTTATGATAAGGTCCTTAAGCTTTATGATTCTGTTTATAAGCTTATCTGTGATAAGGCAATTGTCAGCGCATATGCTCTTGATTCCAAGGGACTTGCTGTTGCAGTAGCTAAGATGGGCATGGGCTGCGGACTTGGAGCAAAGATCGAATCTTCCGTATCTGCAGAGAAGTTATTTGGAAACGGCCTTGGAAATATTGTTGCCGAAGTTCCTGCTGATATGGTTTCCAAGGTTACCGCTGCAGAAGGCGCTGAGCTTGTCGGAGAAGTTATCGCATCAAGATTTGAATATGCAGGATGCACCGTTTCATACGATGAAATCAAAAAGGCGTGGACCGGAACTCTTGAGGGAGTATTCCATTCAGTATCCACTGATGACAATGATAAGGTTGAAGTTCCCGAATACAAGGCATCAGATATCTATGTATGCAAGAATAAGGTTGCAAAGCCCACAGTATTCATCCCTGTATTCCCCGGAACAAACTGCGAGTACGATTCTGCCAAGGCATTCGAGAGAGCAGGCGCAAATGCAGATGTACGCGTATTCAGAAACCTTACCGCAGAGGATATCAGAGAGTCGGTTGAGGAGTTCAGAAAGGCTATCTCACAGGCACAGATGATCATGTTCCCCGGCGGATTCTCCGCAGGTGACGAGCCGGATGGTTCCGCGAAGTTCTTTGCTACCGCTTTCAGAAATGCAGCTATCAAGGAAGCTGTTGAAGAGATGCTTGATAAGCGTGACGGACTTGTACTTGGTATCTGTAACGGATTCCAGGCTATCATCAAGCTGGGACTTGTACCTAACGGTAAGATAACAGGACAGACTGCCGATTCACCTACGCTGACATTCAATACCATCGGCAGACATATCTCCAAGATGGCTTATATAAAAGTAGTTTCCGACAAGAGCCCCTGGCTTCAGGATGCCGGCCTCGGAAATGTATATGCAAATCCCGCATCACACGGAGAAGGACGTTTTATCGCACCTGATAATGTTCTTGATGAGCTTTTCAAAAACGGTCAGGTTGCAACGGTTTACTCCGATCCTGAAGGCAATACTTCAATGGATGAGTATTACAACATCAATGGTTCCTTCAGGTGCGTAGAGGGTATCACATCACCCGACGGAAGAGTCCTCGGTAAGATGTGCCACTCAGAGCGTATCGGAAACGGAGTTGCCATTAACATCTACGGTGAGCAGGATATGAAGATCTTCGAATCCGGAGTTAAGTATTTCAAATAAGACCATTAAAGGGGCCGGTGATCTTAAGATCTCCGGCCCGTATTTGTGAATGAGGCAACACTTTCTTTTTCCTTACCGCAAAGTGACAGATGAACAGAATAAACTATGACAATTTAATGGAAGAGATGCTGAGTGAACAAGTGGGCGGTTCCTCTGTTCCTTATTCTTCTGACTGCGAAGGAATAGTCCGTCCGTTTTCCATCCTCCTTCATTCATGCTGTGCTCCGTGTTCGAGCGCGTGTATCGAAAGGCTTTGTGACAGATGCAATGTCACGGTTTATTATTACAATCCCAATATCGGTGAAGAGTCTGAATACCTCAAAAGGAAAGAAGAACAGATCAGACTGATCAATGCCTACAACTCGGAGAAGAAAGGGATCAGTGAGATAAAGATCCTTGATGCAGACTATGATCCTTTTTCTTTTTATTCCATGGCAAAGGGACTTGAGAGCTGCCCCGAGAGAGGAGAAAGATGCCATAAGTGCTATGAACTCAGAATGAGACGTACCGCCATGGCAGCTTTGAAAACGGGCGGATTTGACTTTTTTGCAACGACCCTTACACTGTCACCTCTTAAGGATTCCGAAGCCATAAACAGGATAGGTCTTAAGATAGAAGAGGATACGGGAATGAAGTATCTTCCGACTGATTTCAAAAAACGAAACGGGTATCTGAGGTCGATAGAACTTTCGAAGCAGTATGACCTTTACAGGCAGAATTTCTGCGGATGCGTATATTCCAAAGCCGGTGCCGCATGTGATAAACCGGCAGGTGATGAATCGGTATAAATTGCGAACCCGGCATGTTTTATGTATAATCTTTCGTGATACGTTTTTTACCGAAAGGACAGGTATAAAATGAATTGTCCCAATTGCGGAGCAAATCTTAAATACGAAGGCAACATGCTCGTGTGCGAATACTGCGGCTATCAGGAGATGATGCCGGCATATACCAATCCCGCCGACAACGATAATTTCTTCAATCTTATCGTTGTAAATGAGGGATTGTATGATACTGTCGAGGTTAATATTCCGGACTGCAGAATAGGCTTCATCATCAGAAACGGCGAAGCTGTGGCTAAGGATATCCCTGCCGGATATCACAGTGTCGTATTTACGAGTAATGGTAAAACAGAATACAGAAATATCAACATCCCTTCCGATGGAAGAGCCTGTAAGGTATTTGTTAATGTCGGAGCACTTGGACTTGTTATAAGAGTGTCTGATCCTGAAGGAAGAGCAGGAAGCGCGAGCACGGGCCCGCGTCCGCTTATCACAAATCCGCAGGCTATACCGATTTTGGCACTGATCTTCAGTTTCATGTTTCCGCTCATCGGTATTGTCTTCTGTATCCTGGAAATATCGATGGCAAAAAAAGAAAACAGAAAAGTATCGCCGCTTGTCATTGCCGCTTTTGCAATCATTGCAGTGAGACTCGTAATATATGGCTTGATAATGACTGTCTCGATAGCTGCCCAGTTCAGATGAGAGAATATTAGATGATATAAGAGGTTATTATGAAAAATATACTTGAACAGTTAAGTGAAAATGTCGGGAAGGCTTTTGAGGAAGCCGGATATAAGAAGGAAGCGGGAAGGGTTTCGGTTTCCAATCGCCCGGATCTGTGTGAATATCAGTGTAACGGAGCAATGTCTCTTGCCAAGGAGTTTAAATGTGCTCCCATAGCAATAGCAAATGCCGTTACTGAAATTCTGAAAAATGATCCTGCATTTGAAAAGGTCGAGGCAGTAATGCCCGGCTTTATCAACATGAACATCAGCTCCGAATTCCTCGCAGATTACATTAAGAAAATGGCATCCGATGAAAAGTACGGAGTCGATCTTCCGGAAAGCAGGACAATAATCGTTGACTACGGCGGGCCTAATGTGGCAAAGGCTCTTCATGTAGGACATCTTCGTCCTGCGATAATCGGTGAGAGCATCAAGCACATACTTAAATTCATGGGTCACAATGTTATCGGCGATGTGCATATGGGAGACTGGGGCAAGCCAATGGGACTTGTCATGACCGAGATTCAGGACAGGCAGCCGGATCTTCCTTACTTTGACGAATCATTTACCGGAGACTATCCTAAGGAGCCTCCTTTTACCGTAAGGGATCTTGAGGAAATCTATCCCACAGCCTCTGCAAAGAGCAAGGAGGACCCCGAATACAATGCAAGGGCACTTGAGGCTACACTTAAGCTTCAGACCGGCGTAAGGGGATACCGTGCATTGTGGGATCATATAATCAATGTATCCGTATCCGACATGAAGCGCATTTATGATAAGCTCCATGTTGATTTTGATCTCTGGAACGGTGAGAGTACTGTACAGTATCTGATCCCGGATATGGTAAAGGGTATGAAGGAGAGCGGCGTTGCATATGAAAGCGACGGAGCGCTTGTCATAGATGTCAAAAAAGATACCGATACCAAGGAGATACCTCCATGCATAGTTGTTAAATCTGACGGAGCAAGCCTTTACAACACTACTGATCTTGCTACGATCATGGAGCGTGTTGAAAAGTACGATCCTGCTCAGATAATCTATATCACTGACAAGCGTCAGGATCTTTATTTTGAACAGGTATTCAGGGCTGCGATAAAGGCAGGCCTTGTTTCCGACAAGGTTACTCTTTCACATATCGGATTTGGCACTATGAATGGTAAGGACGGCAAGCCATTCAAGACCCGTGACGGCGGCGTTATGCGTCTTGAGGATCTTATCCGTGATATTCAGGATGAGATGTATTCCAAGATAAAGGAAAACAAGGAGATCGATGATGCTGAAGCAAGGCAGACAGCTGATCTTGTAGGCCTTTCCGCACTGCTTTACGGCGATCTGTCCAATCAGGCAGTCAAGGATTATGTATTTGACATGGAGAGGTTTATTTCTTTCGAAGGAAATACCGGACCTTACATTCTCTATACGATCGTCCGTATCAAGTCCATAATCGCAAAATACAAGGCACAGGGCGGAGATCTTGCTAAGGTCAGCATCGGTGTGCCCGTGAATGCATCCGAGAAGGAACTCATGAAGGCACTGTCATCCTTTGCCCAGACTATGGCTGCAGCAGAAGCTGAGCTTGCACCTCACAGGATCTGTGCGTATATCTACGACCTTGCAAATGCACTTAATTCCTTCTATCACGAGACCAAGATCCTGACAGAAGAGGATGAGAATAAAAAGGGTGAGTATATCGCTTTGATTGATTTTACAAGAAAGGTTCTCGAAACCTGCATCGATATGCTCGGATTTTCCGCTCCGGACAGAATGTAAAAGCCTTAAAAAGTGCCGTATTTACGGCACTTTTTTGATGCAATAAAATTTTTTAAAAATTTTGAAATTTTCTGTTGACATTATACCCTTATATATGTAAAATAGCCTTTGTCGGCAAAAAGCCGACACTCGAAATGGAATCATAGCTCAGCTGGGAGAGCATCTGCCTTACAAGCAGAGGGTCATAGGTTCGAGCCCTATTGGTTCCATTTTTTATGGCGAGGTAGCTCAGTTGGCTAGAGCACGCGGTTCATACCCGCGGTGTCGAGAGTTCGAATCTCCCCCTCGCTACGCTGATGTGGCTCAGTCGGTAGAGCGTCGCCTTGGTAAGGCGGAGGTCACCAGTTCGATTCTGGTCATCAGCTCGTATCTCGAAACTCCGTGTCATCAGGGTTTCGAGATTTTTTTGTTTTACAGATAAGTAAAGGACTCGCTTCAAAAAGGCGGGTCCTGTTTTTTTAGGAACCTGGTATTTGTTCCGGTGTTTGTTTTGGCGTTAAAGTTGATGATATAATGTGAAAGTTATGAACACTTATGAGTAAAAAGTGTAAAAATTTCTTTTTGATGTTCAAAACGGAGGCATTAAGATGCTCAGATCAACAGCTTTCAGACTGATTGGAATAATGTTATCCCTGCTGCTTTTTACGGGCTGTGCCGGTGCTGTGGAAGAACCTGACGAGCCGGGGCTTTTGCTTGGATTCAGTCAGATAGGATCGGAGAGCGCATGGAGGATCGGTAACACAAGGGATATTGAAAACTCCGCTGAAGAGTATGGCATAAGCCTTATGCTTGAAAATGCCAACCAGAATCAGGAGAATCAGATAGATGCGATCAGGCGTTTCATTGCATATAAGGTAGATGTCATCGCATTTTCCCCTATCGTGGAAGACGGATGGGATAATGTTCTTATGGAAGCCAAGGAAGCGGGAATTCCGGTCGTCCTTGTAGACAGAGATATAAGAACGGAAAAAGAAGGACTTACCACCTGCCTTATAGGTGCTGACTTTTATAACGAGGGAGTAATGGCAGGCCAGTACCTTATCCGTAAGGCTGACGAACTCGGACTTGAAGAAGTTAATATCGTGGAGATCACAGGTACGCAGAATTCAACTCCGATGGAACAGCGTCAGGCAGGCTTTGCCGATACTATAAGCTCCGATCCCAGAATGCATATCCTTGAAAGCATAGATGGGGATTTCATAAAAAGCCGCGGTGCTGAGTGTATGAGATATCTTCTTGAAACCTATGGAGAGGAAATAGATGTTGTTTACAGTCATAATGATGAGATGACGCTTGGAGCACTTCCCGAGATTGAGAAGACGAGCATGATCCCCGGTAAGGATATAATCATTATTTCAATCGATGCCGGACAGGAAGCTATCGATGTTTTAAAAGACGGCAGGATCAACTGTGTTGTTGAGTGTACACCTAACCTTGGTGATGAACTCATGGAGATTGTGTTCAAATTAAAAAACGGAGAAGAGGTTGAGGCGGTGATCCATCCCACAGAGCAGGTGTTCAGTGATGAGATGGATGTAAACAGCATTGCACCCAGAGGTTATTAAGAGGATAAAGCATGAGGATAAGGAGAGAAAAAAGCATTCTCGGTCGTATCAGTGACATGAGTCATAAGCTCGTGTGCATGCTTGTGGTGCCGATCTTTATCAGCCTTGTGCTTATGATCGTCTATGCGATCAAGTATCATAATTCCATAGTCCGAATGGAGACCATCATCAGCCTGAAGACCGTTGTTACGGAAGATATTCCCGGAAGTGCATGGAATATTGTCAGCGGAAGGGAGAGTATTTCCGAAAGCAATATCTATCTGGAGATCAGGCAGGTCAATGAGACGATTGAGATGATCTCGGAAAGAACCGGTGCCGAGAACAGACTCTCTCTTACAGTCGCGTCCCGTACGATGCAGACTCTGCAGAACTATGTTGATCTTATAAGAGACAACATTCTTGACGAGGTTCCTGTAGTCGAAAATGAAAAGGTACTTGAGGAAGTCCGTAAGGTTGCTGAACTGGTTGACAGCATGCTTGGTGACTATATCTCACAGGAGATCACCTCGACAGCGAAGATGAGTGAGAGTCTTGTGATCGGAGTCGCTATCACGGCGATTCTTGAGGTTTTTATTATCATCATCTCTCTGTGGGTGAGTAACCGAGCTGTAATATTTACGGAAAAGTCCGTAAAGGAACCGATCGAAAGACTGGAGGAAGCAGCTGCCAAGATAGCGGAAGGCGCATTTGATTCCAAAATTGCAGATACTGATGTGACTGAGCTGAGAAATCTGACCGACCAGGTTAATACGATGGCGGATAAGCTCAAGTCCATGATGGAAAAGAGTAATCTCGATGCAAAAAAACTGCGCAAGGCTGAACTAAGAACACTTCAGGCACAGATCAATCCGCACTTTCTGTATAACACTCTGGATGCGATCGTATGGAAAGCAGAAGCCGGAGACAAGGATGAGGTCATCCAGCTTACGAGTGCGCTCAGCGATTTCTTTAGGATAAGTCTTTCGTCCGGTGCTGACTGGATACCAATAAGCCAGGAAAAGAAACATATCGAAGGATATCTTAAGATACAGCAGACAAGATACCGCGATATAATGAATTACGAGATCGACATTCCCGATGAGATGGGAGATTATTACATTCTTAAGCTCCTTCTTCAGCCGCTTATTGAAAACGCCCTTTATCACGGAATTAAGATCAAGCGCGGAGGCGGTAAGATCACCGTTACAGGAAGGCATGAAGAAGGCAATCTTGTCTTCAGCGTTCGTGACACGGGACTGGGAATGACAGCGCAGCAACTGAACAATCTGAATGAAAGAATGAAACAGGGACAGCCGACAGTCAGTGAGGGCGGAGGCGGCTTCGGCCTTGTTAATGTGAATATGCGTATCCGGCTGTACTATAACCTTGATGACGGACTGAAGATCGAAAGCGGCAGTGAAGGCACGGAAGTAAGATTCATTGTACCCTGCAAGAAACGAGAGGAGATATTCGAAGATGAAAGTATTTCTGGCTGATGATGAGATTGTTGTCAGAGAGGGAATAAGAGAATCTTTTCCGTGGGATGAAACTCCTTATACACTTGTGGGAGAAGCGCCGGACGGGGAAATGGCTCTTCCGATCATACGTGACACAAATCCCGACATAGTCATAACGGATATCAAGATGCCTTTCATGGACGGTATAGAACTTTGCAGAACACTTCGTGCACAGATGCCCTGGATCGGCATCATAGTCCTCAGCGGATATGATGAATTTGAATATGCGCGTCAGTGTCTTCAACTGGGAGTTCGCGAATATCTCCTCAAGCCCATTGATTCAGAGAATCTCAGAGAAGCTCTCGATAAGGTCAGTAAGCAGCTCGAAGATGAAAGAAAAGCAATTGAGCATGCCGCGAGCCTCAGGACACGCCTCGGTAATGATGAGCGGCTTGTAAAGGAAAAACTTATAGCATCCCTTTATTCAGAAGATTCGGCAGCTGAGGATTCCCTCAACGTTCTCAGACATCTCGAAACAATGGGATGTAATTGTATCGCGCCTTACTATGCTGTTGTTGATGCGGCTTTCAATCCCTTAAATGAAGGGCAGGAGGTGGCATATGCATTGTCTGAGGGCAGCGGAGGTGTGATGTATGCCACTCCCACAAGGACAGGATCCGCACTTCTTGTTCTGGGTGATAAGGCGGAGGATGCTGAGGAGAGAGCGTATGCTTTCGCAGCATCTCTCGTAAGGGAACTTGAACGCGTCGGAGGCAGCAAGATAAGAGTCGGCATAGGTGATATTGTTGATGCTCCCGAGGAGATATTAAAGAGCTTCAAGACAGCACGTCATATAAGGCATATTCTTGTCGACCGCTCTGAAAAGAATTCCGTAATACTTGGAACAAGGGAGATGGGTGAAGTCTCCGATGATGCAGCCGGTACTTCAGTGATCAGTGAGGCCAAACTCTATATGTCGCAGCATTTTACTGATCCGAATCTCATGCTTCAGGATGTTGCTAAGGCTGTGGGCATGAGCAACAGCCGTTTTTCAACCGTCTTTTCTCAGATGAGCGGACAGACTTTCACTGAGTATCTCATATACTTAAGGCTCAGCAAGGCCAAGGAAATGCTCCGCGCCACGAATATCAAGAGTTCTCAGATAGCAAAGGAATCGGGTTATAACGATTCCCACTATTTCAGTTATATTTTCAAAAAGAATACCGGTATCACCCCTTCTGAATATCGTCAGCAGTATCAGAATCAGTCTGAATAAAATCAAATTCAACCGGCATAAAATCAAAATCCACCGTTTTTTTACCATGCACTGAAAATCGGAATTATTTTGAACCAACTCGAAATCATGCTCCATTTACTCTGCACTATGCGTGTTTTACTGTAATGTCATACCGCATAGTGCGGAGAAATGGAGGAATGATTATGAAAAGGTTTAAGGCATTGGCTATGACAGCAGTACTTGCTCTTACGCTTGTACTGTCTGCATGTGGGGGCTCCGGTTCAGGATCAGGATCAGGTTCCGGCGGCGGAAGCGGATCAGGCACCATCAAGGTAGGTGTTATCAACAACCCTCCTTCAGAGTCCGGATATCGTGAAGCAAATGTAAAGGACATGGAAGCTGTTTTCTCAGCAGCAAACGGTTACGAACTCAAGACCTTCTACAGCATCAAGAACGATGAGCAGCTTCAGGCAGCTCAGGGCTTCATCACTGAAGGCGTTGACTATCTTCTTATTTCTGCAGCAGAGACCACCGGCTGGGACGAAGTTCTCACCAAGGCTAAGGAAGCAGGTGTTAAGGTTTATCTCTTTGACCGTATGATCGATGTTGATGAGAGCCTTTACGAGGCAGCAGTTGTTTCCGACATGGCAGCTGAAGGCGACACAGCAGTTAAGTGGCTCCTTGACCAGAATCTTTCTGAGTACAATGTAATCCACATCCAGGGTGCTATGGGTTCTGACGCTCAGATCGGACGTACCGGTGCTCTTCAGGCTCAGTTCGACAGTAAGGCCATGAATTGTGTAGTTCAGCAGACCGCTACATGGGACGAGGCAGAAGCTAAGAACATCGTTGAATCCGTTATCAACAGCGGAGAATCTTTCAACGTAATCTATGCAGAGAATGACGGAATGGCTAAGGGCGCTGTAGCAGCACTCGACGAGCACGGAATTACCCATGGTGTAAACGGACAGGTTATCGTTATGGGCTTCGACTGCAACAAGTGGGCTCTCAGAGAACTTAAGGCAGGCGCTTGGAACTATGACGGACAGTGCTCACCTTTCCAGGCTCAGATCATCAGCGACCTCATCAGGGGCGTTAAGACCAGCAATGACAAGGTAATCATCAATGAAGAAAAGGGATTTGATGCTACTACCATTACCGATAGCGATATCGATACTTACGGACTCGGCGAATAATATTTGAACAGTCCGGCATTCTACACAGCTGAGCTGAAAAGATTTACGGCTCAGCTGTGTTTTTTAAAGGTTTTCAGGAGGTACATTTTATGCAGACGGATCCCTTATTGCAGATGCGTCACATAGTAAAGATATTTCCCGGCGTACGTGCTCTGAACGGTGTTGATTTCACTCTGAGGAAGGGTGAGATACATGCACTCATGGGAGAAAACGGTGCGGGAAAATCAACCCTGATCAAGGTTCTTACCGGGGTTTATGCCAGCGATGGCGGTGAGATCAAGGTTGAAGGACAGGCCGTAAGCATCAGGTCCCCTCAGGATGCTCAGAATAACGGTATCAGTACTGTTTACCAGGAAATCACGCTTTGTCCCAATCTGACCGTTGCGGAGAATATGTTCATCGGTCGTGAGGAAAGTGCCTGGGTAAAGCGTAAGGACTACGAAAAAAGAGCAGACGAGATACTTTCAAATCTCGGAATTCCTGCAAGAAGTACACAGGAACTCGGGAACTGCTCACTTGCCGTTCAGCAGATGGTTGCCATCGCTCGTGCGGTTGATATGAAGTGTAAGGTACTCATCCTGGATGAGCCTACATCTTCACTTGATGACAAAGAAGTTAACATGCTCTTCGACCTTATGAGAGATCTTAAATCAAAAGGGGTCGGGATCATTTTTGTTACACATTTCTTGGAACAGGTTTATGAAGTAAGTGACCGTATCACGGTTCTGCGAAATGGCGAACTGGTCGGGGAATATACGGTTGAGGAACTTCCTTAAGT
>CAMOZY010000027.1 GCA_946631295.1 uncultured Lachnospiraceae bacterium | reverse complement strand
GAGGCTCTGGAGGTTCTGTCAAAGCAGGAGATCCAGCTGGTCATCCTTGATATCATGATGCCTGAAATGGACGGTATACAGACTGCTGAAGAGATCAGAAAGAGCAGTACGGTTCCGATCATTTTCCTGTCGGCAAAATCAGAAGAGGAAGACAAGATACTCGGACTTAATGCCGGTGGTGACGATTATGTTACCAAGCCTTTTTCGCCTGCAGAACTTACCGCAAGAGTACGATCCAATCTCAGAAGATATACCATGCTGGGAAGCATCAATGAGGGCGGTAATAACCATGTTTACAATGCGGGGTCTCTTTGTATAAATGATGAGACCAAATCGGTAACCGTCGATGGAGAAGCGGTAAAGCTTACTCCGATCGAATATAACATTCTGCTTCTTCTGGTTAAGAATAAGGGAACGGTTTTTTCCACGGATAAGATTTATGAATCAATATGGAACGAAACTCCCATTGCAACGGATAATACCGTAGCGGTTCATATAAGACATATTAGAGAAAAGATCGAGATTAATCCCGGACAGCCGAAATTCCTTAAGGTTGTATGGGGAGTCGGATATAAGATAGAAGATCTATGAAAAGATCCTTACTGAAGAAAATATTAATCCATTTATCAATGCATTTATGTGCAATGTTCGCAGTGTTACTTGTTGCGGACATTGTTTTCTGCAGTTATATTTCCGTTGAATTTCTTGACGGGGATGTAAGATATGCTCTTGATCCGTTTCCTTCTGACGCAAATGACGTAGACGAAGCGATAACGGATATTTTTGCGCACCAGGCTTCAGACATGATGAAGTATGTTGCTGCATGCAAACTGCTTGGTGCATCCAAGGAGCTTGATGTTAACAAGATCGTTGACATAGCGGATTATTATCATGACCGTGAAAGGACGGTTACCGCACATTTTTATATGTCGGACCTGATCAATTACGGACGCCGCGGAATAGTCTATTCTTCAAGAAGCCTTAATATCACGGATTTTGTGTATTATTACGGCGATCCCATATATGTTCAGAACTTTGCTCTCGATGAGTACGGAAAACTGTATTTCAAGGGATTTGAAAATGTAAACAAAAACCGTACATCTGCAAACTATTCTCCCTCAGGTGAAGATCTGATACTCGGTGAGGGAAGCGAAGAAGTAAAAAGAGCAATGGCAGAACTGATGCCTGCAGATCTTATGCATCTGGTAGTTGAATACTGTATCAGGGAATATCCTGACTTTGTTCAGGTATCCAACTGGAATGAGGACCTGTTCAGTGTCACATTCAAAGAGCCAATCGTAGGCAATCCCTCGACCCCCAATTATATGTTCATAAGAGAAAAGGCCAGGAACTGGGATGAGTTCTTTATTGCTGTGGAAGAACTTGAAGATGTTTCCACACTCTTTTCGAATGCGTATGATATCTACCGTGAAGGTCAGCGTATATATGATACTTCTAATATGAACCTTATGTATCTTATAAGGACCAGGGATGAAAAGGGACTTATGAGGACATATACAAATGACCAGTCCTCCAAATATCTTGATGATGATGAACTGACCAACAGCTTTTCAAATCATAACCTCTTTATAATCAGTTATTATGATGAACTCGAGTATGCAACCCTTTCGGATATAAGTGAATCGGTTCTGACTGATGTCATTAAGCAGTACCCCGATGTTTATCCGAATAATACACATGTCTGGATGTATCTTGATGATACTTCATCAAGAGCAGATGATATCTATTACAATCTGACATACAGATATAATGATGTAAAACAGGTTGCCAGACTGTTCTGCATGATAATCACCCTTCTTGCACTTATCTGGCTGGGACTCTTTGCATACATCGCATATATATCCGGAATTTTCGAGGTTGACGGCAAGGATGAACACCGTGTCTTTCCCCAGGACAAGATCTGGATCGAAGCGTTTTTCATTTTTGCTTTTATCGTTTTCAGGGTTGCACTCCTTCATCTTAATTATCTCAAAGAACTCGTCAATGAAAACTACTGCCGTATTTCTGCAGAAAGCGGAGGCCCTCTGAGAAATGCGGGCATCTCTTCATACCTTGCATTTGCTGCATTCGGTTTTCTGTGCTCGATATTCCTGGCGTTCTTTTTCTTTTCCTTCGTGAGAAGAATAAGAGCTGGCATACTTTATGAGTATTCATTCACAAGAACTATAAAGGAGATATTCGATCACTTCGCCCTGACTCTTTCAGGAAGTGAAGGTGCTGTTGCCACGGTGCTTATTCCATATATATTCTTCCTTGTTCTTAACCTGGGCGGAATGTCTCTCGGAATATTCATGATACCCAAGAATATGGCATATACAACGCTGATATTCCTTCTGATGCTTTTCATGGATATCATAGTCGGTATCAATATGTTCCTTACCACAGCTGAAAAAAAGGACCTTCTTGACGGTGTTGAGAGGATAAGGGGAGGAGATATTGATTATAAGATCGATGCACAGAATCTGAGAGCCGAGAACAGAAACCTTGCGATAAGCATAAACAATATCGGTGAAGGTATCAAATCCGCGGTCAATGATTCAATCATGGAGGAAACTCTCCGTACCGAGCTTATAACAAACGTTTCACACGATCTTAAGACGCCTATAACGACAATACTTAATTATTCGGATCTTTTAAGACGTGATGATCTTACCGAGAAGCAGAAGGATGATTATCTTAAGGTTATCGGTGAAAAGTCCATCAGATTAAAGAAGCTCCTTGAAGACCTTCTTGAGGCATCCAAGCTTTCATCAGGTCAGTTTGAGCTGCATAAGGAAACAACGGATCTGACAGAGCTTCTTACCCAGGCAATAGGTGAGTATTCCGACAGATTCAAGGAAAGACATCTTGAAGTTGTATGCACGGAATTCCCCAGAGTGCTTATATATGCTGATGCGGGACTTTTGTGGAGAGTTTTCGATAATCTCTTTGGAAACATATGCAAGTATGCGATGAAGGATACCAAGATCAACGTAAACTTTGACGTATTCGGCGGCAGAGTCTTCATCAAGATAAAAAATGTCTCGGCAGTAAGGCCCAGATTCCAGGGTGAAGCACTGACTGAGAGATTTATCAGAGGTGATGCCAGCAGACAGAGTGAAGGAACCGGTCTTGGCCTGTTCATTGCAAAGAGCCTTGTAGAAGCACATAACGGTACATTTGAAGTTATAGTGGACGGTGATATATTCACTTCATTCATTGACCTTCCAGAGTTCAGCTCGGATAAAACCGTAAGATAAAATTATGTTATAATACGAATGCCTTTGGCATTAATTAAACTAAAAAAGGAAAAAAACATGCCTAATATTCTCGAACTTGAAAATTCAATGCCTGTCGGACAGCTTAAGCTTATCGTCCATCCTTCCTTTGCGGGAAAAGGAGAGAAGATCAATTCCTATCTTGCTCTTTTCAGAAAGGATATACATAACGATCTCGTAAAGAATGATCCTGCATTCCAGGGATATCAGATGGATGATTACAGGATGAAATTCGAAATACCAAGATTCGGAAGCGGGGAGGGCAAGGCTGTTCTTCGTGAATCGGCAAGAGGCAAGGATATCTTTATTCTTGTCGATGTCTGCAACCACTCAATAACCTATGAGATGAACGGATTTGAGAATCATATGTCGCCCGATGACATTTATCAGGATCTCAAGAGGATAATCGCTGCAATTGACGGCAAGGCTTCAAGGATCAATGTCATAATGCCTTTCCTTTATGAAGGAAGACAGCACCGCAGGACCGGCAGGGAATCCATGGACGCTGCCCAGATGCTCAGTGAACTTCACAATATGGGCATGATCAATTTCATAACTTTCGATGCACATGATCCAAGAGTGGCAAATTCCATCCCTCTGAGCGGCTTTGATAATTTCATGCCTCCATATCAGTTCATCAAGGCACTTCTTACCAATGAAGAAGATCTTATTGTTGATGAAGACCATATGGTTGTTATCGCACCCGATGAAGGAGCACTTGAAAGAGCTATATATTTTGCCAACGTTCTTGGGCTGAATACCGGTACATTTTATAAGAGACGTGATTATTCCAGGATCGTAAACGGTAAGAACCCTATTGTAGCTCATGAATTCCTCGGCGATAACATAGACAGTAAGGATGTTGTCATTATTGATGATATGATCTCATCCGGCGGCAGTATGCTTGATACAGCTAAGAAGCTTAAAGAGATGAATGCAAGAAGAGTCTTCATCTGTACAACGTTCGGACTCTTTACTGACGGATTGTCATTATTTGATGAAGCTTATGAAAAGGGATATTTTGACAGGGTCATTACCACAAATCTTACATATCTGCCTCCTGAGATCTACGACAAGCCTTATTTTATCGAAGCTGATATGTGTAAATTCATTGCGTCCATAATCGATTTCATGAATCATGACTCTTCGATGTCCAATGTCATGGATAATACCCAGAAGATGCATGCAGTTTTGGAGAATTATAATGCCCGCAGAGGGGTTGAACTTTAAGGTGAAAGTTTGGAAAAAAAGCATGTCATAAAAAGTGTAAATAAAGGTTCCATTGCAGATTCGCTGGGCATTATGCCCGGCGATATTGTAATTAGGATAGATGATACCGAGATAGAGGATATCTTTGATTACCAGTTCATGACCCTGACGGACTACCTTGTTCTTACCGTTCTCAGAGGCGATGAAGAATGGGAATATGAGATCGAAAAGGGTGAAAATGAAGATATCGGTCTCGTATTTGAAAACGGCCTTATGGACAATTACAGAAGATGCAGCAATAACTGTATTTTCTGCTTTATAGACCAGATGCCGCCGGGGATGAGGGACACTCTGTATTTTAAGGATGATGATTCAAGACTTTCATTCCTGCAGGGTAACTATATAACTCTTACCAATCTGTCCGAGAAGGATCTGAGCAGGATTGTAAGATATAATCTGTCACCGGTAAACGTGTCCATACATACAATGAATCCGGAACTAAGATGTAAGATGCTCGGGAACAGATTTGCAGGCTCATCACTTAAAAAGATCGATGTCCTTGCGGAAGCAGGAATTGAGATGAATGGTCAGATAGTTCTGTGCAAAGGCATTAATGATGGTAAAGAACTTGAATTTACCATTACTGAGCTTATGAAATATATTCCCTCCTTCAGAAGTCTGTCTGTTGTTCCTGTAGGTCTGTCGAAATACAGGGAAGGTCTGTTTCATCTTGAACCCTTTGAGAAGGATGACTGCGCAGAGGTTATCGATATCATCGAAAAATATCAGGATCAGTGCATGGAAAAGCATGGGATTCATTTTGTACATGCAAGCGATGAGTTTTACCTCACAGCCGGAAGAGAAATGCCCGAAGCTGAAAGATATGACGGTTATCTGCAGCTTGATAACGGTGTCGGGATGATCAGGTCCTTTATAGATGAGAGGAACGAACAGATTGAAAAAAGGACTTCAGATGGTTCAATGGACGAAGATCATGGCGGAAAGCATTTCAGTCTCATAACCGGCATGCTCGCTTACCCGATCATCAGGGAGTCGGCTGAGATGATAAATGAAAGAGCAAAAGGACTGAAGATCGATGTCATCCCCATCAGGAATGACTTTTTCGGGGAAAGGATCACGGTTTCGGGCCTTCTTACAGGGCAGGATATCATTGCCCAGCTGAAGGGGAAGGATTTTGGGTCAGAGATACATCTTCCTGAGAGCGTGGTAAGAGCCGGAACCGATGTTTTCCTTGATGACATCACGGTTTCGCAAGTCTCGGATGCTTTACAAGTTCGCGTGGTTACGATAAAATCTAATGGTTATGACTTTGTTGATTCATGCCTTGGGATCAGCTGATCATGTAATTTTTGAAACGGAAAAAGAAGTAAATGAGTACCAGACCCATAGTGGCCGTTGTAGGACGTCCGAATGTAGGAAAATCCACACTTTTTAATGCCCTTGCCGGTGAACGCATATCCATAGTACAGGATACACCCGGTGTTACAAGGGACAGGATCTATGCGGATGTTTCATGGCTTAATTACAATTTTACACTTATAGATACAGGCGGTATCGAACCTGAGTCCAAGGACCTTCTTCTCAGTTCCATGAGAGATCAGGCCCAGATTGCTATCGATACGGCTGATGTTATCATGTTTGTATGTGATGTTAAGACCGGGCTTCAGGATGCTGATTCCGGTGTTGCTTCCATGCTCCGTAAATCTCATAAACCTGTTGTGCTTGTTGTAAATAAGGTCGATTCCTTTGAAAAACAGCAGAGCGATGTTTATGAATTTTATAATCTGGGCATCGGAGAACCGTTTCCCGTTTCTGCAACGGGCATGCTCGGATTCGGAGAGCTTCTTGACAAGGTTGTGTCCTATTTTCCCGAAGCGGCTGAAGCTGAGGAAGAAGAGGATATTCCCAAGGTTGCCGTTATAGGAAAACCAAATACCGGAAAATCTTCACTTATCAACAAACTTCTCGGTGAAAACAGGCTTATTGTTTCTGATATTGCCGGAACTACAAGGGATGCCGTCGATACTAAGGTTAAGTTTGGAGATAAGGAATATATCTTTATCGATACTGCCGGGTTAAGACGCAAGAACAAGATAAAGGACGACCTTGAGCATTATATGATCGTAAGAACGGTCAGTGCCGTGGAAAGAGCTGATATTGCGGTTCTTGTGATCGATGCAAAGGAAGGCGTGACCGAACAGGATGCCAAGATTGCAGGCATTGCCCATGACAGGGGAAAAGCTGTCATAATAGCGGTAAACAAATGGGATGCCATTGAAAAGGATGACAAGACAGTTAATAAATATACGGAAGACATAAGACAGGTCCTTTCATTCATGCCCTATGCAGAGATAGTGTTTATATCTGCCATGACAGGTCAGAGACTGCCTAAGCTCTATGAGACGATCGATGAGGTCAGGGAAAGTCAGGACAGAAGAGTAGGTACAGGTGCACTTAATGAGATACTTGCCGAGGCAGTTGCCATGCAGCAGCCTCCCAATGATAAGGGAAGATTTCTCAAGATCTATTACATTACCCAGGTGGCTAACAGACCTCCCACGTTTGTCGTGTTCGTAAATGACAAGGAACTGGCACATTTTTCATATATCAGATATATCGAGAACCAGGTCAGATCCACCTTTGCTTTTAAGGGAACTCCTCTTAAGTTCATTGTGAGGGAAAGAAAAGGGGAATAAAATGGCACGTTTATGGTGTTTTCTCATAGGATATGCCTTCGGACTCATTCAGACCGCATTTATCGTTGGAAAATGCAAGGGCGTGGACATCAGAGACTACGGAAGCGGTAATTCCGGAACTACCAATGCCCTCAGGGTTCTCGGCACAAAAGCAGGTCTGATAGTGTTTGCCGGGGATATGCTTAAGGCAATACTTACCACCGTGATCATCAGGTTCACATTCGGACAGACGTATCCTGAACTTAAATATCTTCTTATAATTTACGGTGCAGCCGGATGCGTTCTGGCACATGACTTTCCGTTCTATATGCATTTCAGAGGCGGAAAAGGTATTGCTGCAACGGGCGGAGTGATACTTGGTTTTCACTGGTCTTTCTTTTTTACGGGACTGAGTTATTTCTTCATTCCGTTTTTGCTGACACATTACGTAAGTCTCGGTTCACTCATACTTTATGCGGGATTCATCATTCAGCTCATTATATCCGGACAGATGAATCTTTTCGGTATGTTTGACGGTGTCGCTCAGGCTACGCTGAATGAGATGTATTTGATTGCTGTTTTCCTTATGCTGCTTGCATACTGGCAGCACAGATCCAATATACTCAGACTTATAAAGGGTGAAGAACGAAGGACTTACCTCGGTAAAAAGAATGATGCAAATCTTCCTGATACCGGAAAAGGAAATAAATGATCAGTTTCGAAAGGGGATTATAAATGGCTAAGATCACTGTTTTGGGCGGAGGAACATGGGGTATCGGACTTACGATACTTCTGGCTACGGCAGGACATGATGTTATGGTATGGTCCGCTGTTGATTCAGAGATAGAAATGCTCAGTTCAACTCATGAGCACAAGATGCTTCCGGGAGCAAAGATTCCTGAAAGCGTTAAATATACCACCGATGATAAAGAAGCGGTAACAGACAGAGATCTTCTTGTAATGGCTGTTGCAAGTTCCTTTACAAGATCAACAGCCAGAAGACTTGCTCCATTCGTCAGGGAAGGCCAGATAATCGTCGATGTTGCAAAGGGCATTGAGGAAGGAACTCTTGAGACGTTGTCGGAACAGATTAAGGATGAGATTCCTTCAGCGGATGTATGCGTTCTTTCAGGTCCGACACATGCCGAAGAAGTAAGCAGACTTATGCCGACAACCATAGTTGTTGCTTCTCACAACAGAGAAACCGCCCTTTTTGTACAGGACATTTTCATGACCGAAACCTTCAGGGTTTATACAAGTTCCGATGTTAAGGGCGTTGAGCTGGGCGGATCACTTAAGAATGTTGTTGCGCTTGCTGCAGGTATAGCAGACGGACTCGGATATGGTGATAATGCCAAGGCAGCTCTTATCACAAGAGGAATTGCCGAGATTTCAAGACTCGGTTCCAAGATGGGATGTATGCCCGAGACCTTCAGCGGACTTACCGGAATAGGTGATCTTATAGTTACCTGCGCGAGTATGCATTCAAGAAACAGAAGATGCGGAATACTTCTTGGACAGGGCAAGAGCCTTGAAGAAGCACAAAAGGAAGTAGGAATGGTTGTCGAGGGTATCTACAGCGCAAAGGCGGCAATGGCTCTCGGTAAAAAATATGAAGTGGACCTTCCCATTATCGAACAGGTTAATCTTATCCTCTTTGAAGGAAAAGATGCCGGAACTGCAGTCAAGGAACTGATGATAAGAGAAAAGAAGGATGAAGTTTCCGATACTCAGTGGTAATCCCGCTTTTCACATTGCAATATTGTCTGCAATATTACTTGTCGCGATCCCATTTCTGATCGTGTTCATTTTTATGTACCTTGATCTCAGAAGAAGCTCGGGACGCAAGATAGCTGAACTCACTAAAAAGAGCAATCGCTCTGAAGATAATAAAAATCTTCTTCTCACAACTCTTTCCAGAGAAATAAGAAATTCAATGATCTCTGTCATGGGTATGGATGAACTTATTCTTAGAGAAACTGCCGATCCCGTGATAAGGGAAAGAGCTTCCTATATCAGATCATCAGGTGAAGATATCCTTGCACTGATGCAGGGAGCCCTTGATTATACCAAGGTTGAAAGAGGGCTGATCGATAATGCCAGGGATGAATTTGATCTGACGTCTCTTCTGGTTGATTCCATTTCAATGGTTGGGCCCCTTCTCAGAAACAAGGGGCTTATACTTGATGCTTCTGCCGACAGAAATGCTCCGAAACTTCTGATCGGAGATCTGCCCAAGATTAAACGGTGCATTATTAATCTTTTTTCTTTTGTCTGCAAAAATTCCGAAAAAGGATATATCAATTTTTCAATGGAATTTTCGCATATTGATGATTCCCACGTGTGTATCTGCTTTAAGATATCCGGGAAGAGGATTTCAGTTAACATAGATAATCTCAGAGCTATTCTTGCATCAGATCCTTCGGATAATAAGCTGATCTTTTCACAAAGTGATGCAGGATATCTTGACATTTATCTTGCAGGCGGCATATTAAGGGCACTTAGCTCAGAACTTGAGGTTGATGAGGAAGAAGGAAAAGGAACGGAATTCAGTTTCAGAATGGATTTTGAAGTGTCTGACTGGACAGGTATAGGTGATATCAGAAATATCAGCAAGGATAAAAATAGCAGGGACTCCCAAAATAAAGAAAAATTCATTTCACGCGGAGCAAGGATTCTTTTTGCGGATGATAATGAAACGTCAGTCACCGTTGCAAGACAGCTTCTTTCCGGAACAGGAGTTGTTTTTGATACGGCACTTACCTTTGATGAAGCTCTTACTCTTATAAGCATAAATGAATATGATGTTATCTTTGTTGAAGAGAACATGAAGGATGATAACGGAATAGATCTTATAAGACGTATAAGAGGCGGGAATTATAACGTGATAAATTCACACAAACCGTGTATTGCCATCACTTCAAATCCCGGCAATCGTATCCTTGATATATTTGACAGAGATGCATTTGATGCGTATATAGGAAAGCCTATAAGTGCTGAAGAATTTGAAGATTGTCTTATAAAGTATGTGCCTGCAGATAAGATCGAGGTTCTTGATATCTCTGATATATACCCGGGAATAGGTAATGTTGATGATATAAGAAAATATTCCGAAGGGTATGACGATCTTTTCAAGGTGGCAAGTAACATATATAAGCGCGGAAGAAGCTACAGGGAAGGCAAAAACTGACCAGGGGATAAGGAATCAGAGTATTGACTAATATCGGATACAATCTGTTCTTTGAATTCTCAGTAATACCAATGGATTTGATATTACTTGTATTTGTGCTGGGCACTTATAACAACGATGAGGAGACGAATTTCAGATTCAAGATATTCGCAACACTTGTTACCATCGGTACGATACTGAATGTCGTCACAACTATTATTACCGGTATGGGTAATCAGGTGCCTCTCTGGTTCAGAATGATCTTTAACACCTTTGACTGCCTAATGGGTGCCTGCGCCGGAATGGCATATTATCTGTACATGGTAGTCTTTGCAGGAGTATACAAACAGAAAAAGGCGTTATATATTGCAAGCTATTTTATTAACTGCATCTATACGCTGATCATTATAATAAACCTCTTTACTGGTATCATATTCCACTATGATCCTGACGGGAGGTTTGTACGCGGTCCGCTCTACGGAATCATATATTATCTGGTTCCTCTTATGTTTGTTGTTGTAGGCGTTCTTATTACTTTTTTCAAAAGGAAATTTTTCACATCCCAGCAGAGAACATTCCTTGGTATAGGATTGATCGCAATTCTTATACTGTTCCATATTAATCTTTATGTGGCACCGGATATGCTGATGTTCTATTACATCGGTTCCATGGGAATGTTAATGGTCTTTCTGACTCTTGAGACTCCCGATTATATAAGACTGCTTCAGATCCTGAAGGAACTTGATCAGGCGAGGGAGGACGAAAAGAAAGCCCTTGAAAAAGTTAAGGCCTCAGATGAAGCAAAGGGAAGATTTCTTTCTCATCTTTCACACGAGATCAAGACACCTCTTAATGCGATACTCGGATATTCCGAAGATATAATGAATTCCGACTCAAATCCTGAGATCAAGGAGAGTGCGACCAATGTTTTCAAGGGAGCAAGAAGACTGAATCAGTTTTTCTCGGATCTTGTGAATAACATGGCTGATGCCGGCGAGTATGATGATTCGGGACTTATTTCCCTTCAGCACTATACCGAGGAGCTGAGCAGGAAGGATCCTTCATCTGTTGAAAGTAAGCCTCATCCGAAAAAGAAATCCTACAGCAGTTACGGCTATACGATTTCACCTGACAGCGCCCATAAATACGGTTACAGAAGAGATTCCGCACAGTATAGATTATTGTGCGTTGATGATAATGAGCTGAATCTTGAACTTCTGATCAAATCGCTTAAGCAGTTTGGCTTTACTGTTGACGGCGCTGTAAACGGCAGAGAAGGAATTGAACTGATCAGAAAAAATACATATGACGCAGTCTTTATGGACCATATGATGCCGGTTATGGATGGAGTAGAAGCTCTTCATGTCATCAGAAGAGATATGCTTTGTGACCTTACTCCAGTCATTGTTGTTACCGCAAATGCAGTACGCGGCGAAAGGGACAAGTATCTGAATGAAGGCTTTGATTCATATGTTCCCAAGCCTTTTACCGGAGGTTCACTTCTCAGGTCTCTCGGAAAATATCTTCCAATCGCAACTATGGATACTCTGGTAAAGGTTAACGAGAAGGTTGGAATTACCAGAATGATGCTTGCTTCAACTTTTTCAAGACCTCTTATCGCACCGGGATCAAGAATTCTCATTGCAGGTGAGAGCAGAAATGAGATCAACCGTATAGCAAGGCTGCTTCTTTGCACAATGGCTCAGATTGATGTCGTTTATGACGGTGATGAATGTGTAAACTATATCACTGAAAATGATTATGATATGATCTTTGTCGAGGATGGTTTAAAAGATTCTTTTAACAGACTTGTTAAGACATATATCTGGAACAATGCATCGGTTCCCTCGATACTTATCATCAGGGAGATGAATATCAATCCTCAGGTAATATACGAAAGCTATACTGATTATATCGAGTTTGGAACTGAGGCTGAGATTCTTGATGCAATGCTTCTTCTTTACCTTCCTAAGGATAAAGTCGGTGTTATCGGTTCTAAGGATAATGTACAGGCTGCAGAGGAAACTGAAAAAGTATCAGTCAAGGCATCTGCTGTTGCAGAAGCAGAGACGCATAACGATGAAGAGGAAGTTCAGCTGCCCGAATATATCAGAAACAACAGATTTCT
Source organism: uncultured Lachnospiraceae bacterium (assembly GCA_946631295.1). GTDB lineage: Bacteria > Bacillota > Clostridia > Lachnospirales > Lachnospiraceae > AC2028. The sequence continues at coordinate 19,003 of CAMOZY010000027.1, read as the reverse complement.
GGATATTGATACCGGAATAGATAACTGTGGTTCTGAAGAAGGACTTATAAGAGCTGTGGAGATTTTTGTGAGTACTTATAAGGCAAAAGCAGATGAGATTTGCAGTCTGTTTGATAATAAGGATTACGATGGTTATACGATAAGAGTACATGCACTTAAAAGCTCTGCCAGGATCATCGGAGCAATGGAACTTTCTGAACTTGCAAAGACGCTGGAATTTGCGGGAAAGGATAAAAACATCGCTCTCATAGAAGAAAAGACGGGAACACTTCTCATGCAGTACCGCGAGCTTGCCGAATCACTTAAGAACGAAGAAGAAAATGTTTCAAATGAAAGTGATAAACCGCTTGCTGATGACTCAATGCTTAAGGATGCATACAGTTCAATATATGAACTTGCTTCAGTCATGGATTATGACAGCATTGAAATGATATTTGAAACTCTTAAAAACTACAGCTTTAAGGATAAAGATAGTAAAGCACTTGATGAGATTAAGAATAATATGGATCAGCTTAACTGGGAAGGAGTCCAGAAGGCTGCCAAGGAGGCATTATGACCGATTCGGTACTGATCATCAGCAAGGTTGACAGTTTCATGGTAAATGCCATAAGAAATAAGCTCGAAACTGCCGGTTTTATGTGTTCTTTTGCTTCTACAGACAGTTCCAATATCATGAACGTCATAAATGAGAAGCGGGTAGTGGTTCTTTATGTGGATGAGACGATATTTGAAAAGCAGGATCTTCTTTTCTACCTGAAAGATAAATGTAATGATGATGACCTGAAACTGGTGATCATAGGTTCGCCGTCGGATTTTAATATATTATCGAATTATATATCTGATAACTATCTTGCAGGAAAACTCGAAAGACCTATAGATATGCAGGTGCTGATCGGTATACTTGCAAATCTTCAGGGTGCCGCACAGGAAGAACTTGATAAAAAAAGTATTCTCATAGTTGATGATGATGCGACTTATCTTCGCACAATAAGAGACTGGCTTAAGGATAAATATAAAGTTATCATGGCCAATTCCGGAATTCAGGCTCTTACATGGCTTGCCAAAAATCATGCGGATCTTATTTTGCTTGATTATATGATGCCGATCGCATCCGGACCTGAAATACTTGAGATGATAAGAAGCGAAGAGACTTCAAAGGATATTCCCGTAATATTTCTTACAAGCAAATCTGACAGGGAAAGTGTAAAATCCGTCATCAGATTAAGGCCTGAAGGATATCTTTTAAAATCGATCAATATGTCAGACCTGAGAAATGAACTCGAAAAATTTTTTAACGGAGATAATATAAATGAGCAAATTTGAAGGAACTAAAGGTTATGTAGCGAGTCCTGAACTTATGGATTCAGTCAATATAGCCATCGCACTGAAGAAACCGCTTCTTATAAAGGGTGAGCCCGGAACAGGTAAGACAATGCTTGCCGAATCCGTGGCTGAAGCACTCGGTAAGAAGCTGATCATCTGGAACATCAAGTCTACAACCAAGGCTCAGGACGGTCTTTATATGTATGATACGATACAGAGACTTTATGATGGTCAGTTTGGTGAAGGCGGAGTCGATGATATTGCCCATTACATCAAGCTCGGAAAGCTCGGAGAGGCTTTTGACAGTGATGAGCAGGTGGTTCTTCTTATCGATGAGATAGACAAGGCGGATCTTGAATTCCCCAATGACCTTCTCTGGGAACTTGATCAGATGGAATTCTATATTCATGAGACCAAACGAACTGTAAAGGCAAAGCAGAGACCTATAGTAATTATCACATCAAATGCGGAAAAAGAACTTCCTGATGCATTCCTCAGAAGATGCATATTCCATTATATAGAGTTCCCCGGAAAAGAATTGATGGAAGAGATAATAAAGGTGCATTTTCCTGATGTTGAAGAGCATCTGCTTAACGAGGCTATGGATGTTTTCTATCAGATCCGTGATATCCGCGATATCCGCAAGAAACCTTCAACTTCTGAGCTTATCGACTGGATCAATGCACTTCAGATAGGCGGAATTCCTTATGGACAGATCAAGGCGAAGCTGCCTTATGTGGGAGTCGTGGTTAAGAAGGACGAGGATCTGGAGCAGACTTTACATCATAATTTCGAGTAATTAATTCTTGTTCTGTTTTAAGACAGATTATACAGTGATCAGATTTATATAATGAAAGATGCGGGTGACACGAACGAAAAAACGTCGACGTCGAAGTGCCTGCGAGAAATGCGCTCGCCTGGTCATTTGCGATGTATTTTCGCAAATGGCCTGCGGCCAGAACTAAAACTTTAAATAATCAGCATTTCCGCCTGGCACTGAAGAAAGGAGACTTTTTTCTTCGTGGCAGGACCCGCATATGATATTGATAATATGTTTCTAAATTTTTTTGAGAGTTTAAGAAAACATGGGATTCATGTCACGTTAGGTGAGTGGCTTGATCTTGAGAATGCTCTTGACAGCGGACTGATAGGCGGTCAGCTGTCGAGGTTTTATCATGGCGCCCGTATGATACTTGTAAAGAGTGAGACGGATTATGACAAGTATGATGAGGCGTTTGAGGAGTGCTTTTCTGCTGTTAAGAAGGATACCGAGATTGGCAAGGAAATGCTCAGGTGGCTTGATAAATCAGATCTTATGCAGCTTGCTGAGATGGAGGCCAAGGATCATCTGAACAAGATGGAAGGTGAAGGCATCATCATCGATAAGGATGATGTAGAGCAGAAGTTCAAGCAGCGTCTGAAGGATCAGGATTCTGAGCACAATGGAGGTTCATTCTGGATCGGCACCATGGGAAAGACTTCCTTTGGTAATACCGGTGGAAATATAGGCGGTGTAAGAGTCGGAGGAATGACCGGATATCAGTCTGCATTTGCGGTTATAGGTGCCAAGAAGTACAGGGATTTCAGGGATGACAGGGTTATGACAAACCGTCAGTTCCAGCTTGCATTCAGAAGACTGAGACAGTTTTCTTCAAGGCTTGATACTCCCGAAAGAGAACTTGATATTGATAAGACGGTTGATGAAACCTGTAATCAGGGAGGAGTTCTTAAGATTGAGATGAGAAAACCCCGCAAGAACTCTGTTAAACTGCTTCTTCTGATGGATTCAGGCGGCACCATGATACCTTATTCATCGCTTTTGAACGATCTGTTCCAGGCGGTCAATAAGAGTAATCATTACAAAGAAGTAAAATGCTATTATTTCCATAACTGTATATACTCGCACCTGTATAAAACTCCCGAATGTGAGAACGGTGACTGGGTAGAAACCAAGTGGCTTTTCAGGAATACTGATTCGGATTATAAGGTCATAATAGTCGGAGATGCCGCTATGGCCCCCGAAGAACTGTATTCTACTACGGGTAATTACAGAGGGCCTAATGACGGATTAAGCGGAGAGGAATGGCTTAAATCAGTTAAGAGGCATTATAAGAAGGTGGTATGGCTTAATCCCAAGATGGCACCCGGAAATGCACCCTGGAGAGAAGCTGAGACAGCTGTTAAGCAGATGTTCCCGATGTATAAGCTTTCCGTGAGTGGCCTTGATAAGGCAATGATCAAGCTTATGGAAACCAGATAGGTAATATATCATATTTTAAATATATGATTATAATTCCGATATAAAGACATTTTTCGTATTCTTTAGTATAATCACATGGTGATATGATCATACTTAATAAATGATTTAAAGGAGATTTTTGAAATGGGTATTTTTGAAGAGCTGAAGGCAAGAGGCCTTATCGCTCAGGTTACAGATGAGGAAGAGATCAGGGAACTTATCAATAACGGTAAGGCAACCTTTTATATCGGATTTGACTGCACTGCTGATTCACTCACAGCGGGTCATTTCATGGCGCTTACTCTTATGAAGAGACTTCAGCAGGCAGGAAATAAGCCTATCGCTCTTATCGGTGGCGGTACAACCATGATCGGAGATCCTTCAGGAAGATCTGATATGAGAAAGATGCTTACCAGAGAGGATATCGATCACAACGCTGAGTGCTTCAAAAAGCAGATGGAGAAGTTCATCGATTTCGGTGAAGGCAAAGCCATGATGGTCAACAATGCCGACTGGCTTATGAATCTTAACTATATTGAACTTCTGCGTGAAGTTGGTGCATGCTTTTCGGTCAATAACATGCTCAGAGCAGAGTGTTACAAGCAGCGTATGGAAAAGGGACTTTCATTCCTTGAGTTTAACTACATGATAATGCAGTCCTATGACTTCTATTACATGTTCCAGAAGTTCAACTGTAATCTTGAGTTCGGCGGGGATGACCAGTGGAGCAATATGCTTGGTGGTACTGAACTTATCAGAAGAAAGCTCGGTAAGGATGCACACGCCATGACCATAACTCTTCTGACGGATTCCAATGGAAACAAGATGGGTAAAACAGCAGGAAATGCTGTATGGCTTGATCCTGATAAGACTTCACCTTTTGATTTCTATCAGTACTGGAGAAATGTCGGAGATGCCGATGTATTTAAGTGCCTGAGAATGCTCACATTCCTTCCTCTTGAAAGGATAGAAGAGATTGAAAAGTGGGATGCTTCCAGAATAAATGATGCCAAGAAGATCCTTGCACATGAGCTTACCGAACTTGTACACGGCAAGGAGGAAGCTGATAAGGCAGAAGCCGGTTCTGCAGCACTTTTTGGAGGCGGAGACCTTTCAAATGCAGATATTCCTACCGTTAAGATAGAAGATGCTGATTACAGAGACGGTAAGATAGATATTCTCGGAATCCTCGTAAAAGCAGGACTCTGTCCTACAAGAAATGAAGCAAGACGTGCTGTTGAACAGGGCGGCGTTACCGTTGATGATGAGAAGGTTACTGATGTTAAAACACTGTATTCCGCTGATGATCTTAGGGACGGAAAGATCGTAAGACGCGGAAAGAAAGCTTACAAAAAGGTGACTTCATGAGTAAAGAATATGAAAAGCTCCAATCAGCTCTGCTCGCTGTAAGATCAATTACTGATTTTGAACCCGAGATAGCACTGATCCTTGGATCGGGTCTCGGATCATATGCGGATACCATTAAGACTGTTTGTGAGATTCCATATTCCGATATTCCCGGTTTTCCCGTTTCTACGGTCCAGGGACATTCCGGCAAGTTTATCTTCGGTTATGACGGAGATAAGAAAATTGTATGTATGAAGGGCAGAGTTCACATGTATGAGGGTTATGAACCTGTGGATGTTGTAATGCCCGTAAGACTCATGTATATGCTCGGAGCAAAAATCCTTTTCCTTACAAATGCTGCAGGCGGCATAAATGAAACTTTTCATCCGGGATGTCTAATGCTCATCGAAGATCAGATATCAATCTTTGTAAGAAATCCTCTGGTTGGCTCCAATGTCGAGGAACTTGGAACGAGATTCCCTGATATGACCAGAATCTATGATAAGGATCTCTGTGGTATCATAACCGAGACTGCGGATAAACTGAACAGTGAACTTTTTAAGGGTATTTATGTTCAGGTCAGCGGTCCTTCATATGAATCTCCTGCAGATGTCAAGGCACTCAGACTTCTCGGCGGAAGTGCTGTAGGAATGAGTACTGCGATTGAAGCTATAGCTGCAAGACATGCCGGAATGAGGGTATGCGGTATTTCCGTTATTAGTAATATGGCAGCCGGAATCACAGGGGAAGAACTGAATCATGAAGAGGTTCAGAAAGCTGCAGATTCGGTAGCTGCAAGATTTGAAGAGCTGGTCAGAAAGTCCATTGCTGCATTTTAAGGAGCTGCCTATATGAACGAAGAAGCTGTATCCGAACTCATATTAAATGCGTTCGAGGCCAGGACGAAATCGTATTGTCCATATTCCGGATATGCCGTTGGAGCTGCACTGCTTACGGAAAGTGAAAAAATATACAGAGGCTGTAATGTTGAGAATTCCTCATACGGAGCAACGATATGTGCCGAAAGGTGCGCAGCGCTTAAGGCGGTATCTGAAGGAGATAAGGTTTTTAAAGCAATTGCAATAGTCGGGGCACCAAAAGACGCTTCTGAAGTAAAAGATTATGCTTATCCGTGCGGTGTGTGCAGGCAGTTTTTATCTGAATTCGGTGGGAGCGAAATGACTGTCATCGTTGCCAAGAGTATTGATGATCGTAAGATATACAGTTTAGGTGAACTGCTTCCCGAAGCCTTTTCATCAGAATCAATGAAGTGAGGAAATGTATGAAGATCCGTCTTTACAATGCCACGATCCTTGATCTGAACAGCGGATATGATATCCGTACGGGAGAAGTCATCGTTTCAGACGGTCTTATTGAAAAGGTTATATATGATAAGGATAAAGTCTCTTATACGGAGGTTCCTGACAGGGAAATAAACTGTCATGGAAATCTTCTTATGAGAGGCTTTAATAATGCTCATACACATTCTGCCATGACATTCTTAAGGTCTCTGGCAGATGATAAACCCACACCACTGTGGCTAAAGGAAGATATCTTTCCAAACGAGGCAAAGCTTACAGATGATGATATAGCGGATTTTCAAAAGCTTGCAATAATGGAATATGTATCCGGAGGCACTGTATCTGCGATGGATATGTATCTGAGACCCGATGTTACCGCCAGGGTATTTGCTGATGCAGGTATGAGAGCTGTTATAGTTTCGGGACTGAATGATTTTACTTCATCATTGGAACAATTACAGGATGAATATAAAAGACTTAACGCTTTAGATCCTCTTATAAGTTATATGGTCGGTTTTCACGCAGAATATACATGCAGCAGGGAAAAGCTGCAAAGGCTTTCCGAAATTGCACATGTCCTGAAGTGTCCTGTTTTCTGTCATCTGTCAGAAACAAGGTCGGAAGTGGAAGAGTGTATTACCAGAAACGGTTCTACACCGCTTAAATTCCTGGATATGCTCGGAATGTTTGATAATGGCGGCGGAATATATCATGGCGTTCATCTGACTGATGAAGAGATCAATATTGCAGCAGATAAAGGAATACACGTAGTTATCAATTCAGGGTCTAACTGTAAACTGGCAAGTGGTATTGCTCCACTGAAAAAACTCTTTGATCATAAGGTGAAACTTGCGCTTGGAACTGACGGTCCCGCAAGCAATAATTCGCTTAATATGTTCAAGGAAATGTATCTGACGAGCGTATTATGTAAACTTGCAGAGGATGATGCGGCATGTATGGATGCTTCGTTTATCCTTGATATGGCAATTAAGGGATCGGCTTCATGCATGGGACTTGAAGATTCAGGACTCATAGCTCCCGGAAAACCTGCAGATATCGTGATGATGGACCTGAACAAACCAAATATGCAGCCGCTTAATAATATTGTTAAAAATATTGTTTATGCAGGTTCTGTTTCTAATGTTATAATGACTATGGTCGCCGGAAAGATTCTTTATATGAATGGTGAATTTGATCTGGGATTTGATCCTGAGGAGATGATCGCCAGATGCAATACCAGGACTAAAAGGATTGTATCCGGATCCATATAAAATCCATTTTATCTCTGGTTACAGAGAAAGGAGAAAATAATGCTAGAAAAAACTTTTAAACTGAAGGAAAACGGTACTGACGTAAAAACCGAAGTTATTGCCGGTATCACAACCTTCATGGCCATGGCTTACATCCTGGCTGTCAATCCCAGTATTCTTTCCGCTTCGGGAATGAATCCGCAGGCTGTTCTCATGGCAACCGCTTTATCTGCTTTTATCGGAACTATCTGTATGGCATTTCTTGCCAACTATCCTTTTGCTCTTGCTCCCGGCCTCGGACTTAATGCATATTTTGCATATACCGTATGCGGAGCAATGGGTTATTCATGGCAGTTTGCATTGTTTGCAGTATTTATAGAAGGACTTATTTTCGTTGTTCTTTCCGTAACCCCTGTAAGAGAAGCTATTTTCAACGCTATCCCTCTTCAGCTCAAGAAGGGTGTTTCAGTTGGTATCGGACTTTTCGTTGCATTCATAGGTCTTCAGAATGGTAAGGTTGTTGTAGGCGGTTCTACACTTGTTACGATCGTTGATTTCAATACAGAATTCTCAACAACCGGTATCTGGGCTCTTCTTACCATAATCGGAACACTTATCATTGCAATCCTTCACATCAATAAGGTAAAGGGATCGATCCTTATCGGAATCTTTGCAACATGGATCCTTGGTATTATCTGTGAACTTGCAGGAATCTATTCTCCCAATGCCGAACTCGGATTCTATTCGACAATTCCTTCAAGCTTTGCTGAATTCAGTTTTGCATCACTCGGAGAAACCTTCGGAGCATGCTTCTCAGCAGATGCTTTTGCCGGATTCAAGGCAATTGATTTTATCGTTATAATGTTTGCATTCCTTTTCGTTGATGTCTTTGATACACTCGGAACTCTTATCGGATGCGCTGATAAGGCTGATATGCTCGATAAGGAAGGAAAGCTTCCACGCATTCGTCCCGCACTTCTTGCAGATGCTATTGCAACAAGTGCAGGTGCTGTTCTCGGAACCTCCACAACTACAACATTCGTGGAAAGTTCTTCAGGTGTATCTGCAGGCGGACGCACCGGTCTTACTTCTGTAGTTACCGGTTTGCTTTTCCTTGTTTCACTTATTCTTTCACCTCTTTTCATATCAATCCCCGGATTTGCAACAGCTCCCGCTCTTGTATTCGTAGGATTCCTTATGATGAGTGCAATTACAGGCATCGATCTTAAGGATGCAACAGAGAGCATTCCCGCTTTCCTTTCATTACTTATTATGCCTCTTACTTACAGCATTTCTGATGGTATCTGCATTGGTGTCATCTCTTATGTTGTTATTAATCTCTGCACCAAGAATACCAAGAAGATCAAGCCTCTCATGTATGTACTGGCTATACTCTTCATTATCAAGTACGCAATCCTTTAATTGTAAATCCCTGCCGTTAACCTTGCGGCAGGGATATTTTTGTTTTTCGGGAAAAATATGTACGGTCTGATTTTTATTGCAATAATCTTAATACTGCTTGCCATAAGCGGATACAGGCAGGCTCTTCAGGAAAAGAAGCGCGTTTCGGTAGAAATACGTAATTCCTTTGGAAAAGCTTCGAAAAAGAAGATATCCGAAAACAGAAGAAAAGCTCTGAAGAGCAATATGGAGTTAATGAATTCAGGTATTGAAGTCTCAGGCCTGATAGATGATCTTACATGGTCGGATACGGGAATGGAAGATATCTTTCTTCAGATGGACAATTGTCTTTCATCTGCAGGAGAGGAATGTCTGTACTCGGGACTTCATAATATTTCAAAAACTCCGGAAGAACTGTCTGAAACAGACAGGATAGTTAATGAGCTGTATTCTGATGAGAAATTAAGATCTGAACTCGGAATATCTCTTCATACGCTCGGATTTGTTAAAGACAGATCGCTTCCTGAATACCTTGAGCATATAATCTCGGGCGGAAAATTTATCAATCCCTTTTTTCATATCCTTGCCGATTTTTATTACATTCTGATCATCATCCTGATGTTTTATAATCCGGTTATCGGAACGATATTTCTTATCATTGTTATTTCGGTGCAGATCTCATCATATTTTAAATTCAGAAAAACTGCTGAAGAAAGACTGTGCGGAATGTCCATGATCATGAGGATGTCTTCCATGGGAAAGCTTCTTCCTGCCGGTTATGATTCTGAAACGGGACGGATGATAGATAAGCTTTCTTCGGACCTAAGGTCTCTCAGAAGCAAAAATGCAGTTGCCGCATTTGTTATGAATTCCGGTCCAAATTCATCGGGTGGACTGTTTTCGATGATCTTTACTTATATAAATCTGCTGTTTCATTTTGATCTTATTGCGTGTGCTTTTCTTTTAAAAGGAGTAAATGCGGATAAAGACAAAATACTGAATGCATACAGGACAACCGGATATCTTGATATGTGTATGAGTCTTGCATCATACAGAGCATTTCTTGAAAAAAAGGGAGGGTATTGCGCTCCGGAATTTACTGATTCACCCGGGATTTCCATTAAAAACGGATTTAATCCTCTGATCGATAAACCGGTTGCAAATGATGCTGATTGTAATGGAGGAATTCTTATAACCGGATCTAATGCGAGCGGCAAATCCACTTATATGAGGATGATAGCGGTTAATGCAATACTTGCACAGTCTGTTGCTACATGTGCTGCAGTTTCTTACAAGGCTTCACCCTTCAGGATCTATTCTTCAATTGCAGTTAATGACAACATTCTCGGCGGTGAGAGCTATTTTATGGCTGAGATAAAGAGTCTGAAGAGGATAGTGGATGCTGCAATGAATGAAGGCAGACCTGTCATATGCTTTATTGATGAGATCCTCAGAGGCACCAATACCTCGGAAAGGATCTCGGCAGCATGTGCGGTTCTTAAATATCTGTCAGAACTAAAGGTTATTGTATATGCGGCAACTCATGATCTTGAACTGACGACTATGCTTCCGGATACTTACGAAAATGTTCATTTCACGGAAAACATAACCGAGGATGATGTAACATTTACATATGTTCTGGAAAAAGGGCCTACGAACAGCCGTAATGCGATAGCTCTTCTTAAGAAAAACGGATTTCCTGAAAGCATCGTCTCTGAAAGTGAGAGGCTGTATCTCGAGCAGGCAAAGAATTCAATATAAAAGGCTTAAAAGGTTGACGATTAAAGGATTGTAAATGTATACTAAATCTTGTGATTTCTATATATTTATCACGATTTTATATACATGATATATATCCTGGATGAATACCTTTATGGAGGCAAAAGCATGGTTTCATTTGTAGGTTCTTTTTTGAGTTATCTGCTCCTTATGGTGATAATAGTATGTGTTGCGGCACTTGGATTTGCACTGGGAAGAGTACTCAGAAAAAATAAGGATGCCAAAACCGAAAAGGTTAATGTATCAGAGAATGCCCCCGGCGACACAGCGGCAGATAAGTAAGTATACTTAGGGATACGGATTGATTTTCGTATCCTTTTTGTATTTTTTTAGGGGAATATGGATCAGTACAATAACAAGACCAGGATTCTTCTGATCCTGGATATACTGAAAAATGAAACAGATGACGATCATCCGCTTAAGGCCGATGCAATCCTTGAGCGTATCAGGGAGTATGGCCTCAAATGTGACAGAAAGACTTTTTATAACGATATTGAGTCTCTTGTTGATGCGGGATATGACATAATTCATGAACCTTCCGGAGCGGGCGGAGGATATAAGCTTGTTTCAAGGGATTTTGAGGATGCTGAATTAAGGCTTCTTGCGGATGCTGTTTATTCATCGAAGTTCATTTCCCAGGGAAAAACAAAAATTCTTGCAGAAAAACTGAAGAAGCTGACCAGCTCTTATATGGCTTCATCGATGATCAGACAGATCTATTCGTCCGATTCAAAGACTCCCAACGAGGATGTTCTTTATAACGTGGATACGTTGTCCAGAGCCATACACAGTGATGTTAAGGTATGTTTCGAGTACCTGATCTGGGGCCCCGGTAAGAAGCTTGTTACAAAGGGCGAAAAAAAGAGAGTGCTCAGTCCATGGGCTCTTATATGGCAGGATCAGAATTATTATCTTATGGCCTATGATGATGCGGCAGGCAAGATGAAGCATTTCAGGGTCGATAAGATGAGACATGTAGAACTTACCGAAACTGCAAGAGAAGGCAGAAATGATTTCGATAAGATAGATATGTCCTCATATGTCGAAGAGACCTTTTCGATGTACGGAGGAAGGCTTGAAACCATAACTCTTGATCTTCCTGAAGATCTGATCGGTATTGCGTATGACAGATTCGGAACGGATGTATCGCAGAGACCGGGAAAAAAGGGCAGGATCCTTGTAAGAACAAAATGTTATGTCAGTTCTCTTTTCTACGGATGGCTGTCCGGATTAAAGGGTGATGTATTACTGGCCGGGCCCGATAACGTTGTTGAAGAGTACAAAGAATATCTGAAGAATTTACTTGATAAGTATTGATGCTATAAGAAGGAGGGCCTTTATGGCTTCTGAAACAGATTACGGTAAAATATATAAGCCTGCAGGTGAAGTTTATATCATCAAAAAGGATGGGACCAGAGAAGCATTTAATGTTCAGAAGGTCATAAATGCCGTAAGCAAGAGTGCATACAGAGCATTGACTGAGTTTACCGATGAGGATAACAGGAAGATCTGTACTCTTATAATTTCCAGGGTCGATTCACTTGGGGATAAAGAGATTCCGATTCCCAGGATGCACAATATCGTTGAGGAAGTTCTTGAACAGGTTAAGCCTATCGTTGCAAAGAGCTACAGGGATTATCGTAATTACAAGCAGGATTTCGTCCGTATGCTTGACGATGTCTATAAAAAATCCCAGTCGATCATGTACATCGGTGACAAGGAAAACTCCAATACCGATTCTGCGCTTGTTTCCACTAAAAGAAGTCTTATTTTTAACCAGCTGAATAAAGAGCTGTACATGAAGTTCTTCCTTACGACCGAGGAAATACAGGCCTGCAGGGACGGATATATCTATATTCATGACATGGCTTCCAGAAGAGATACAATGAACTGCTGTCTCTTTGATATAGCATCCGTGCTGAAGGATGGTTTCGAGATGGGCAATATCTGGTATAACGAACCCAAGTCCCTCGATACCGCATTTGACGTGATGGGAGATATTGTTTTAAGTGCAGCCAGCCAGCAGTATGGCGGATTCACCATTCCTTCCGTTGAATATACACTTGAGCCCTATGCAAAGCTTTCCTTTGAAAAGAAGAAGAAAAAGTACATGGACCTGGGTATCAGTGAGGAAAAGGCAGATGAAGCCGCGCTTGCAGATGTACAGAGAGAATTTGAACAAGGATTTCAGGGCTGGGAATACAAATTCAATACCGTAGCTTCAAGCCGCGGAGATTATCCCTTTATAACCGTAACTGCCGGTACCGGAACATCGGACTTCCAGAAGATGGCTACAAGGGCACTTCTCAAGGTCCATATGGAAGGACAGGGTAAAAAAGGCAGAAAAAAGCCTGTTCTTTTCCCGAAGATCGTATTCCTTTACGATGAAAAGCTTCATGGAAAGGGCGGAGAACTTGAAGATATCTTTGATCTTGCAGTCAGATGTTCTTCCAAGACCATGTATCCCGATTATCTGAGCCTTACAGGAGAGGGATATGTGCCTTCCATGTATAAAAAATACGGAAAGATCATTTCTCCAATGGGATGCAGGGCATTCCTTTCACCCTGGTTTGAAAGGGGAGGTGCCGAGCCTGCCGATGAGAATGATACACCTGTCTTTATCGGAAGATTCAATATAGGTGTTGTTTCGCTCCATCTTCCAATGATCCTTGCAAGGGCAAGAAAAGAAGGAAGGGATTTCTACGAGATCCTTGATTATTATCTTGAACTTATAAGAAACCTTCATCTTAGAACTTATTCATATCTTGGTGAGATGAAGGCATCAACCAATCCGCTGGCATACTGCATGGGCGGATTCAGGGGCGGACATCTCCAGCTTACTGACAAGATCAAGCCGTTACTTGATGCAGCAACCGCTTCATTTGGTATTACGGCATTAAATGAGCTTCAGCAGCTCTATAATCATAAGTCACTTACAGAGGATGCAGAGTTTTCACTGGAAGTGATGAAACATATAAATGAAAAGATCGCTCAGTTCAAAAAAGAGGATCACAGACTTTATGCTATTTACGGAACACCGGCTGAGAATCTGTGCGGTCTTCAGGTAAAACAGTTCAGAAAAAAATTCGGAATTGTTGAGGGTGTTTCCGACAGAGAATATGTCTCGAACTCTTTCCACTGTCATGTAACAGAAGATATAACTCCGATTGAAAAGCAGGACTATGAGAAGAGATTCTGGGATTATTTCAACGGCGGTAAGATCCAGTATGTTAAATATCCTGTCGATTATAACCTCGAAGCTATCAAGACACTTATAAGACGAGCCATGAAGATGGGATTCTATGAAGGCGTTAATCTGTCGCTTTCATACTGTGACGATTGCGGACATGAAGAACTGTCCATGGATGTATGTCCTGTATGCGGAAGCAGAAACCTTACCAAGATTGACAGGATGAACGGCTATCTGTCATATTCCAGGACACATGGCGATACAAGACTTAACGATGCCAAGATGATCGAGATAGCAGAAAGAAGATCGATGTAATGAGATTTCATGATATTACAAAAGATGATATGCGAAACGGTGATGGCCTGAGAGTGACTCTCTGGCTTTCAGGATGTTCCCATATGTGTTCCCAGTGTCAGAACCCTCAGACATGGGATCCTGACTCCGGAGTTTATTTTGACAAAGAGTCAAGAAACGAATTGTTCGAGATTCTTGGCAGAGATTACATATCCGGTCTGACACTTACCGGAGGTGATCCGCTTTATCCCGGCAACAGGGAGGATGTAGAGAATCTCCTTGCAACGGTAAAAAAGGAATTCCCCGATAAAACAGTGTGGATATATACGGGGGATCTGTGGGAGGATGTAAGGGATCTGCCCCTCATGAAATATGTTGATGTGCTTGTGGACGGACCCTATGATAAAAATCTCAGAGACGTGACTCTGTGCTGGAAGGGAAGTTCAAATCAGAGGGTGATTGATGTGCAGGAATCGCTTGCCTCAGGTGAAGTTGTGATTCATTGTCCGGATCATTATTCTGTGCTGGATCCGGATTCCGTGCATGGGAGTTCCAAATCCGGAGTTCCCTGTATGTATTAAAAACTAACGCTGTGCAAGAGTTTGTCAGGAATTTTGGCTCATGCACCAAGTGAATCGGTAAATGTCGCAAAAATTCTGACAGAAACTCTTGCTCATCTGTAAAAAGGAGAACAAGATGACAAGAGTAGGTAAATTTGAGAAGGTCAGCTTTGAACAATTCAAAGCAGGAATGGAAGATTTCTCTTTTGACGAAGAGTCATTAAAAGAAAAATATGAGAAAATACAGCTTCCGGTAAGGGCTACGAGCGGAAGTGCCGGATATGATATCAGATCCACGGTGGATTTTACTCTTGAACCCGGTCAGACAATCAAGATTCCTACCGGAATAAGAGTTCAGATGCTTGAAGACTGGATGCTGGCTGTTTTTCCCAGAAGCGGACTTGGATTTAAGTTCAGACTTCAGCTTAATAATACAGTCGGAATAATCGACAGCGATTATTATTTTTCAGATAACGAGGGTCATATCTTTGTTAAGATCACAAATGACTCAAATGAGGGTAAGACGGTATCACTCAAAGAGGGTGATGCTTTTGCTCAGGCTATATTTATTCCTTATGGAATTACTGAGGACGATGATGTAAAGTCCGTAAGAAACGGTGGTTTTGGAAGTACAGGGAATTAACTAACGTAGAATTCTAAACTATATTAAGTGTTTCTTAATAATATTTTAATTGTTTTTTGATGTCGATTTCGGTATCATATCTTTCGGTTCGTTTTGAACCTGAAAAACACATCGGAGGTATGATATGTTTAAAATAATCACTGACAATGGTTCTGATATTCCTGAGGATTATGCAAGAGAGCATGATATTGATACGATCAATCTTGCTACAATAATTGACGGAGTGGTATATAATCAGGGAGTCGACCTTCCTAAGGATCAGTTCTATAAGATGCTTGCAGAGGGTGCAAAGCCTACAACATCACAGGTTAATCCTGATCAGGCTAAGGCGTTTTTTGAAGAGCATATAAATGATGCCGATGAATTTCTTTTCATAGGAATCTCATCGGGACTTTCGGGAACTGTGCAGAGTGTGGTTGCCGGCGCTACAGAGTTCATGGAGACGCACCCTGATAAAAAGATTGAGGTTGTTGATTCACTTACAGGGTCTCTTGGGGAGATGCTTCTTGTATATAAAGCAGTTGAAATGAGAGCTGCTGGAAAGAGCTTTGAAGAGACAACAGCTTTTGTCAGAGAAAATGCGGTTCATGCATGTCTTTCCATAACCGTTGATAATCTCATGGATCTGTGGAGAGGCGGAAGAGTAAGCAAGACAAGTGCCGTAATCGGAACAATGGCAGCTATCAAGCCCTTTATTACAGTAAATGACGAAGGCAAGCTTGATGCAGGCGGAAAGATCAGGGGACGTAAGAAGAGCCTCGATCATATCGTGGATTATATGGAAGAGCATATGGGATCATACCGTGACATGAATGAGATTATCATGGTTGCTCACGGTAACTGTCCCGAAGATGCAGAGTATTTAAAAAATCAGATTGAGGAGCGTTTGGGCTTTAAGAAGTTTATGGTGAACAGTATCGGACCTATGATTGGTTCCCATACAGGACCTACTATCTGTCTGGCCGGATATTTTGGTGAAACCCGCTCCTGACGGAGTGAAATGAAAGCATCAGATATTTCAGCAACAAACGATCAGCTTGGATTTATTGAAAGATCCTCTGAACTTATCAGAAAAAATGAAGAAAGATCGGGCAGGAAGCTCACTGCATCCGTAATTACATTCGGGTGTCAGATGAATGCACGCGATTCCGAAAAATTGGCCGGTATCCTTGTGTCTGCAGGATTTGAACTCCTGGAGGACACTGAGGATGCCGACTTTGTTTTGTATAATACATGTACTGTAAGGGATAATGCCAATCAGAAACTGTATGGTCATCTGGGAGAAGCATTGTCCCGCAAAAAAAAGAAACCCGATATGATGGTTGCTGTTTGCGGATGCCTTCCTCAGGAACCGTCAGCTCTTGAAAAACTTAAAAAGTCTTATTCCTTTGTGGACCTGATTTTCGGAACGCATAATCTGTATGCATTTCCCGAGTATCTAAGCAGACTCCTTGCAGGGGAAAGACATATTTATGAAATCGTAGATCATACTGATAACATAGTAGAAGATCTTCCGATTCTCAGAAAATATCCGTTCAAGTCCGGCGTAAACATCATGTTCGGATGTAATAATTTCTGTACTTACTGTATTGTTCCTCATGTAAGAGGCCGTGAAAGATCCAGGGAAAGTGCGGATATCCTTGATGAGATAAAAAGACTTTCTGAATCCGGTGTAAAGGAAGTAATGCTTCTTGGACAGAATGTTAATTCCTACGGAAACGGTATACAGGGAGAGATTTCATTTCCCGAACTTTTAAAGCGTGTATGTGATGTCGATGGCATCGAAAGAGTAAGATTCATGACTTCGCATCCCAAGGATCTGTCAGAAGAACTCATACAGACCATTAAGAGTAATGATAAGATCTGCAGACATCTTCACCTTCCTCTTCAGTCAGGATCAACTAAAGTGCTGAAGGAGATGAACAGAAGATATACCAAGGAACAGTATACGGAACTGGCTCTCCATATCCGTGAAGAGATTCCCGATATTGCCCTTACTACAGATATCATGGTTGGTTTTCCTGGTGAAACCGAAAGCGATGTAAATGATACCATCGATGTCATAAATACCGTAAAGTACGACAATGCTTTCACCTTTATTTATTCAAAGAGAATGGGAACGCCTGCTGCCGTAAGAGAAGACCAGGTTCCCGAAGCACTTGTAAAGGAATCCTTTGACAGAGTTCTTAAATGTGTTCAGGAAAATGCCAGGGAACAGTCCTTGCGCTGGCAGGGACTGACTCTTCCTGCTCTTGTTGAGGAAGTAAACACCTCACTCGAAGGTTATGTTACCGGCCGCCTGTCCAATAATATGATCGTTCACTTCCCAGGCGAACCATCACTCATCGGAACCATTGTTCCTGTAAGGCTTGATGAATGCCGAGGCTTCTATTACATGGGAAGTATAACCGTTTGATTGTTTAATATGAGTTGCTGATTTTCTGTGGAAAATCAACGTATGATTAAAAAACTTTTTTAGGGAATAAGAACATGCCTGACATAAACGACGTATCACCCATGATGCAAAACTATCTCGAGACCAAGAAGCAGTACCATGACTGCCTTCTTTTTTATCGCATCGGCGATTTCTACGAGATGTTTTTTGATGATGCAATCCTTGTGTCCAAGGAACTTGAACTTACGCTTACCGGAAAGGCCTGCGGACTTGAGGAAAGAGCACCCATGTGTGGTGTTCCTTTTCATGCAGCTGATACCTATATTTCGAGACTTGTTTCGAAGGGATATAAAGTTGCGATATGTGAACAGGTAGAAGATCCCAAGCTTGCCAAAGGACTTGTAAAAAGAGAAGTCATTAAGGTTGTTACTCCCGGAACCAATATGAACATAATGGCTCTTGATTCCGGAAAAAACAATTTCCTTATGTGCATATGCCATCAGGATAACGGAACGGGATGCAGTGTTGTTGATGTATCTACCGGTGAATTTCTTGTTTCGGAATTATCTTCACCGTATGAACTCAATGATTATGTATCCAGATTTTCTCCTTCCGAGATAATCTGTAATAATGCATTTTCACTGCAGAGTGATCTTCTTAATTCCATAAAGGAAAAATATCAGATTCCGATAACGGTTCTTGATAATGCGGTATTCGATGAAAAGACCACAACGGGAGAAGTCCTCAGACAGTTTAAGGTAAAGAGTCTGATCGGACTTGGACTTGATTCAATGATCCCCGGTGTTCTTGCTGCGGGTGCATCACTTATTTATCTGCATGATACACAGAAAACAGATCTCGGAAATATTACTGAGATACATCCTTATGTTGCAAGCAGGTTCATGATGCTTGATTCTTCTTCCAGAAGAAATCTTGAACTTACAGAGACCATAAGAGATAAGCAGAAGAAGGGATCTCTTCTCGGAGTGCTCGACAGGACCAAAACTGCAATGGGCGGCAGACTGTTAAGGACTTTTCTTGAACAGCCGCTTATTGATGAGACGGAGATTGTCAAAAGACAGAATGCTATACAGGCTTTCAATAAAAATTCGATTGCAAGGGATGAATTAAGAGAATACCTCAATCCTGTTTATGATCTTGAAAGACTTCTTGCAAGAATTAGTTTTGGAACTGCTAATCCAAGAGATCTTATAAGCCTGTGTTCATCACTTTCAATGCTTCCGCATATAAGAACTGTAATCTCTGATATCCATTCAGAGA
>CAMOZY010000026.1 GCA_946631295.1 uncultured Lachnospiraceae bacterium | reverse complement strand
AGAAGGCAAGACTTTTACTGTAACTTTAAAGGTTGCGGTAAAGGTCTTTTTTTTAACAAAAGATACGAACCGCACCCCAAACAATTCAGGGAACGGGAACGCCAGTCCCGAAACCCATTGCCGGAAGAACCGGCGGAAAGTGAGGAGAAAATGGAAGAGTACATTGGCGCAATCATAGTCGGAGGAATTATTCTGGTTTTACTGATCATCATATTCATTTCCGGTTATGTGAAGGCATCTACTGATGAGGCATTCATCATCACGGGTCTTCATAAGGAGCCCAGATATCTGATAGGACGTGCCGGCATCAAGATCCCTTTCTTTGAGAAGAAAGATGTATTGAAACTTCAGCTGATCCCTATCGATGTCAAGACCAGTTCCGCAGTTCCTACCGCAGACTACATCAACATCATGGTCGATGCAACGGTTAACGTTCAGATCGGTCATACTCCTGATCTTATCAAGAAGGCATCCAAGAACTTCCTGAACAAGAAGCCCGAGTATATCGCAGCTGTTGCAAGAGAAGTACTTGAAGGTAATGTCCGTGAGATCGTCGGTAAGATGCATCTTGAAGAGATGGTTTCAGACCGTCAGAAATTTGCCACTCTCGTAAAAGAGAACGCAGATCCAGATCTTGAGGCAATGGGACTTGTTATCACCAGCTTCAATGTTCAGAATTTCGTTGATGACAATCATGTAATTGAGAACCTCGGTGTTGATAACGTTGTACGTATCCAGAAGGCAGCTGCTATTTCAAGAGCAGAGTCGGAAAGAGATATCAAGATTGCTCAGGCGCAGGCTGACAAGGCTGCCAATGATGAGCAGGTAAAGGCACAGACCGAGATTGCTACCAAGCAGAATGAACTTGCTATCAAGCAGTCCGAACTGAAGCAGGAAGCCGATACCAAGCAGGCTGTTGCGGATGCAGCTTATGAGATCCAGCAGCAGGAACAGAGAAAGACAATCGAAGTCACCAGAGCAAATGCAGACATTGCACGTCAGGAAAGAGAGACAGAGCTCAAGCAGCGTGAAGCTGATGTTCGTGAGCAGGTTCTCAATGCTGAAGTCAGAAAGAAAGCTGATGCTGAGAAGTATCGTCGTTCACAGGAAGCAGATGCAGCACTGATCGAAAGACAGCGTGAAGCAGATGCACGTAAGTACGAGCAGGAGAAAGCAGCTGAAGCTATCAAAGCTCAGGCAGATGCAAGCATCTATGCTAAGGAAAAGGAAGCAGCCGGTATCGCAGCTGTAGGACGTGCAGAGGCAGAAGCTATTCAGGCTAAGGGTCTCGCAGAGGCAGAGGCAATGGAGAAGAAGGCAGAGGCATACGCAAAGTATAACAATGCCGCTATCACCGAGATGATCATCAAGCAGCTGCCCGCTATCGCTAAGGAGGTTGCAGCTCCCATCGCAGCTATCGAGAAGGTTACCGTTATCGATTCCGGAAGCGGAGATTCAGGTGTTGCAAGTGTAGGCGGATATACTCCTGCTGTAATGGCTAAGGTTATTGAAGCTGTACGTGAGACCACCGGATTTGATCTTATGGATGTCATGAAGGCTCAGACATATGATGCAAAGGTTACCAAGAACATCAATGTGACCGGACTTGACGGAGAGATCGTCAGAGAAGGTGTCAAAACAGTTACTAATTCAGAGGAATGATAGTTTTATAAAAGATTTCTATCAGGGTGGGTAGGATAACTTTTCACCGGGCAGGGAAACCTGCCCGGTGTTTTCATATAGTGTTAAAAATCTGTCTTTTCTTGCTGAAATGGAAATCATTTCATTCTGTTTTCCGGCAGGTGTGATAATATATCGTAGGATATTTTTTCAAAGGAATTATCATGACTAAGCTATTTAAGAAAGATCCGGTATTTTATAAAAGAGTATTTGCCATAACATTACCCATCGCACTTCAGAGCCTTATCACCATTGGCGTCAATATGCTTGATACCATAATGGTCGGAAGCCTCGGTGACGATGCACTTTCCGCAACTTCTCTTGCGAATTCCTTTATCACTGTTTATCACATTTTCTGTATGGGACTCGGTATGGGAGCTTCCGTTCTGGTATCAAGATACTGGGGCATGAAGAAAGCTGCTGAAGAAAAAGGTGATTCGGACCAAGAAGTCAAGGCTGTACATGCTCTCAAGCAGACAGTAGCACTGATGCTGAGGATAACTCTTGGACTTGCTGCCTGCTTTGCGATAGCAACTGCACTGATACCCGAACTTATAATGAGAATGTATACGGATGAAACTCCGATACTTTCATTCGGAATCACCTATCTTACATTCTCTGTAATTACATTTTTCTTCCAGGGATCTTCCCTGGTCTGTACCATAGTTCTCAGGAGTGTGGGTCAGGTAAGACTGCCGCTGTTTGTTTCCATAGGAGCTTTCTTTGTCAATCTGTCGGCCAATTATATTCTGATCTTCGGTAAGCTTGGAGCACCTGCTATGGGTGTTGCCGGTGCTGCACTCGGTACTCTGGCCGCCAGAGTTTTTGAGGCACTCATAATCTGCGGATTTTTCCTTGCTTTTGATAAAAGGATCGGGTTCAGGATCAAGGATCTTCTTATGGAAACGAAGAAGATCATATTTGAATATTTCCGCGTCAGCGTTCCTGTGCTCATCAGTGACGGAATACTGGCTATCGGAAGCAATACCGTCGCAATGGTAATAGGACATCTGGGTGGTGCATTTGCATCAGCCAATGCCATTACCGCCGTCACCCAGCAGCTCAGTTCTGTAGTTATAACGGGTGCCAGCCAGGCCGGTGCCATAGTTACCGGACAGACTCTTGGAGAGGGCGACAGGAAAAAGACCATGGAGCAGGGATATCTGTTCTTTGGACTCGGGCTGTTTCTTGGAGGAATATCCGCATTATTCATTCTTGTATTCAGTGATCTGATAATCTCAACATATACTAATGTCAGTGATGAAGCGGTTCTGATTGCCAAGGAGCTGATGGTTGCCATCAGTATCATTGTTATTTTCCAGGGAACCAACAGTATCATGACCAAGGGAGTTCTTCGCGGAGGTGGAGATACAAAAATGCTCATGCTTACGGATAATATCTTCCTGTGGGTGCTGGCTATACCTTTAGGTCTTCTCGGAGGATACGTTCTTAAGGTTTCTCCTTTCTGGATATATATTTTCCTCAAGTCCGATCAGATCGTTAAGACTGTATGGGCTTATCTGAGACTTAGAAGCGGTAAATGGATCAAGAAGATATCCACCGGAAAAAATTGAATTAATCCCGCATATCATATAAAATAGATATGTATGGGCGAAAAGAAGAAAAAAAATGTGGTTTCCGATACAATGATGAAAATCTTCATCATTCTTTGTTGTGTTCTCGTTAATTTTCTGGGCAAGCATCTTGCCGTAAAGGCCCAGCTTCCTCTCTGGCTGGATTCATTCGGTACGGTATTTACGGCATATGTTATCGGACCGGGTGCAGGCGCTATAGTAGGCTGCGCGGGAAATGTTCTCTATTGTTTCTGGGATTTCGCATCCCTGGCATATGCAATCACAAGCATATTTATAGGACTCAGTCTGGGCTTTGCTGCACGTAAGAAGTATTTTGAAACCTTCCTTGGTGCTACATCCGTTGCGGGCTGCGTTACCATAGGCTCTGTCTTTATCTCCGCAATCATCAATCTTATGTTCTATGACGGATATACCGGTAATATCTGGGGTGACGGTGTTATCGATTTTCTTACCGTAAGAGGCCTTCCGAGAGTTCTCAACTGTTTTATCGGAGAGGCTTATCTTGACTTTCTGGATAAGCTTGTTACGGTTCTTGCCATGTATTTCCTTGTCAAGTTTGTCAGGTTTTTCAGAAGTACCGGAACCGATGGCGGTGACGGAAATGACAGTATACGTAAAGCTTCCTCTGTATGTATGATCATTATTTTGCTGGGAACCGGGCTTATGGCTCCTTCACTCAGCGTGAAGGCTGAAGGCAGTAACGATATTACTTACATTCAGAGAATCTATAATGCCGATAACGGTCTTCCCTGCGGACATGCCAATGATATCGCACAGACTCAGGATGGTATTCTGTGGGTCGGCAGTTATGCCGGATTATACAGATATAACGGTATTTCCTTCCGCTTTATGAGTGAACTTACCCATGTCAAGAATGTTAATTGTCTGTATGTTGATAATGACGGAAGAATCTGGATTGGTACCAATGACAGCGGAGTTATTGTTTCTGATGGCATAAGCGAACTGTTTGTGCTTGATACAGCCGGCGGACTTCCTTCGGATTCTGTCAGAACAATCATCCAAAGTACAACAGGTGAATACTATATCGGAACATCCGATCATATGGGAGTTGTCAGATTTGACGAAGATGGAAATACCGATGTATATAAGGATATTCCGGAGATAAGATATGCACAGAGTATAACTGCCGATAATGATGGTCACGTTGCTGCGGTTACTGCTGATGGCAATCTTTTTGTTCTTGAGGCGGGAGAGATCATCTGTGATTTTGCTTCACAGGGCTCGGATATCAAATTTGCATCATGCTCATTCAGTTACGGAGGAGTTCTTTACGCAGGAACCACCGACGGAAAAGTTGTGATATGTTCGATATCCGGAAACAGGATCAGAAAAGACCGCAGCGTAAACTGTCCCGGATTATCCGAGATAAATGAGATCTATTTTAACAGAGATGATATCTGGATACTTGCCGACAATGGTATCGGCAGACTTGATGACTTTGTATTTGTTAAGATCGCTACCGGAGATTTCAACTCATCAATAGAGAGAATGTGTGTGGATTACCAGGGAAATCTCTGGTTCGCATCTACAAGGCACGGACTTCTTCAGCTTCTTGAATCATGCTTTTCAAATCTGAACACCGACTACGGGATAGATCCGGCGGTAGTTAACACGACTGCGATCAGGAAGGGAATACTATACATCGGAGCAGATGATGGTGTTACCGAAGTGCGTCTGTCCGATGGTACATTGATAAGCGATGAACTCACAAGACTTCTTGAGGGTGTGCGTATCAGATGTATCATGAGTGATTCATCGGACAATCTCTGGGTATGCAGTTACGGAAAAGGTCTGATAAGAGTTTCCGAGTCAGGGGAGATACTTGTTTTTGATCCGGATGAACACGGAATAGGAAAAAGAGCACGTGTTGCAGTAGAGCTTTCAGACGGCACGATTGCTGTTAGTGCAGATACCGGACTGTCCCTTATCAAAAGCGAAAATGATATAACGACCATTCCATACGGTGATGACCTCGGATCTTCACAGATTCTTTCCATGTGCGAATATTCGGACGGTAAGCTTTATCTTGGAACCGACGGAAATGGTATTGTGGTTGTCGAGAGTGGAAAAATAACGGGCCATCTGACAAAAGAAGACGGTCTCGGCTCCGGCGTTATCCTCAGAATGGTCTATGATGAGGAAACAGATAAGATATTCGTTGTGACCAGTAACAGTCTGTCCATCCTTGATTCACAAAGTATTTCCATTGTTACCAATTTCCCCTATTCGAATAACTATGACATCGTTCTTGATGATGACGGTGAAGCTTTTGTTCTCGGAAGCGCGGGAATTTATGTTGTAAGCAAAAAAGCACTCACTGATAACTCAGAGATGGACTATATGCTCTTAAACTCCAGACTTGGACTCAGAGGAGCACTTACTGCTAATTCCTGGAATGAACTGACTGAAGACGGAGAGTTGTATCTTTCGACTGACAGGGGTGTCATAAGTTTTAATCTTGATGATTACAAACCTGAAGGTCGCATCTACCGTATAATGATCAGCGAAGTGAAGCTTGACGGAAGACCTGTTCTTACGCAAAGCGGACATGTTCTGAGAATCGATAATAATGTCAATACGATCGAATTTATACCCGAAATAGTCAATTATACTCTGGATGATCCCAGAATCTCATATTCGCTTGAAGGGATCGATACCGGATATAAGACTGTTATTCAGAGTGAACTTGGCGGTGCAGTCTATACAAATCTTCCTGCGGGAGAATACAGATTCCACCTTGCAATACTTGATGATGAAAACGGCAGTGTTATCGAAGAGAGCGTCTATGAATTCATCAAGGAAAAGGCAATCTACGATAATGACTGGTTTATATACTACATGCTCTTTGTAGGCGGACTCTTTGTCGGATGGTTTACCTGGTTCGTCACCAGATTCGCACTTCAGAAGAGAATGGATATGCAGCAGCAGAAGCTTGCTCTTGCCCTTAAGCAGGTTCAGATGGGCAATGAGACGATCATGGCAATTGCTAAGACTGTTGACGCCAAGGATTCACTTACAAGTGAGCATTCTCAGAGAGTATCGGAGTATTCGGTTATTATTGCAAAGCATTCCGGTTTTTCCGATAAGGAAGTGGAAGATATCAGGAAAGCGGCTCTTCTTCACGATATCGGCAAAATAGGAATACCGGATGCGATACTTAATAAACCCGCAAAGCTTGATCCCGATGAATATGAGATCATGAAGAGCCATGTTACGGAAGGGGCCAAGATACTTAAGGATTTCACCCTTGTCGAACACGCGGCAGAGGGTGCAAAATACCATCATGAGCGTTATGACGGAAGCGGTTATCCTGATGGGCTTAAGGGTAAGGATATCCCTCTTTACGGAAGGATCATCGCTATAGCTGATGCCTTCGATGCAATGACCGCAAATCGTGTTTACAGACCTCGTATGGAATTTTCTGCAGTAATGGATGAGCTTACAGGCGGAAGAGGCACTCAGTTTGATCCGGATCTTCTGGACGTATTCCTGAAGCTCATCGAAGATGGTGATATTGATGTGGAATCTCTGTATTCCGATCAAAATAAATAATTTTTTTATTGGAGGGAACTATGATCTATAAGTGTAAAAACTGTGGTGGAGACATGGAATTCGATCCTTCGATAGGAACTATGAAGTGCCCGTTCTGTGACTCTACCGAATCGGAAGAAGTGAGCACCGGTTCCGAGATCAAGGATGGGGATGTTGCTACAGAGGAAACAGTGGATGAACTTGGATATTCTGCAGCAGGTAATCTTCTTTGCCCCAACTGCGGATGTGAGATAGAACTCGGAAAGTTTGCATCTGCTCTCAAGTGCCCTGCATGTGATTCCAATATAATCGTTGATTCAAGAATGAAGGGCGAGTACAGACCTGAATTCATGACACCTTTCAAGATCGATGAAAAGAAAGCGAAGGACATGATAAAGCAGAAGTTTGCTTCCATGAAATTTGCTCCCAGGGATCTTGTCAGTGAAGCAAGACTCAAGAAGATCCAGGGCTGGTATATGCCTACCTGGTTCTATGATATGGATACAACTCTTGATTACAATGCTACAGGTATCCAGGAAAAGAAGTATACAAAGGGCAATACCGAATATACCGATATCGATTCCTATGCGGTCAACCGTGTGATCGATGCGAGGTTCAATAAGCTTCCTGTTGATGCGGCAGACGATCTTCCCGATGATATGATGGATCTGCTTGCGCCGTTTGATACCAATGATTCAATGCCTTATGATTCCAGATATCTTTCAGGTTTTTATTCGGAGCAGTACAATCAGCCTGCAAAGGCTCTTCAGTCAAGAGCAGAGGCTCAGGTAAATACCTTCGGAAGAAGTATCTGTCATGAGAGTGCCAAGAGCGGATCTCACGGTAAGTATGACCGTACAGAAAATGAGAATCTTAATGTTCAGTATAATAATATAATCGCTCATTACGGACTCATGCCCGTTTGGAAATATGATTATACTTACAAGGATCAGCCTTATCCTTTCTATATAAACGGTCAGACCGGAAAAATAGTAGGAACAGCTCCTGTTGATTCAAAGAGAGTATGGAGTGCGGCGGGAATTGTTGCTGCGGTTATACTTGTAATCGGACTTCTTGCAGCATATTTCCTTAACTTCAGCTTCGTGGCACCTATTGCGGCAGCAGTTATCATCGGCCTTATCTATGGATTTGCAAATCTTCATCCTTCAGCAGGTGCCGTCACGGTCAATTCCGCAACATATGTTGCTCCGGGTGACCAGAGGATAAGGGTTTCAACCGATAACTATACCGGAAGAGAAACCAGAACCAGACAGCTCAATAATGATGTAAATAAAAAATAAAGCTTCATAAGGAGATTAAAAGATGCAGCTTGAAAAGACATTAAAAAAGATCGGTGATCACAATCCCTGCATGACATGGAGGTTTGGTGCCGATCCCTGGGCTCTTGTATATGACGGAAGAGTATATCTGTACATGACAGGTGACTTTCCCGAGAAGGATGCAGAGGGCAAGGTTATCACCAATACCTATTCCAAGATCGATACCATCAATGTTATATCCTCTGCTGACCTTGTAAACTGGACTGACCATGGTTTTATCAAGGCCGCAGGAGCAAACGGAGAAGCAAAGTGGGGAGGTAATTCATGGGCTCCCGCAGCGGCATATAAAAAGATTGACGGAAAGGACAAATTCTTCCTGTACTTTGCAAACAGCGGAAACGGAATTGCTGTTCTTGAAGCTGATTCTCCTACAGGCCCCTTCAGAGATCCTATAGGAAAGGCTCTTATTTCAAGAGATACTCCTAACTGTGCATCCGTCACATGGCTTTTTGATCCCGCTGTTCTTACAGATAATGACGGCAATTCATATCTTTATGTAGGTGGCGGAGTTCCTTCACCCGATAAGGCATCCGACCCCGGAACCGCAAGAATGGTTAAGCTCGGTGATGATATGATCAGCCTCGATGGTGATCCCCAGCCTATTGAGGGTGTGAAATTCCTTTTCGAGGATTCAGGCATTAACCGTATAGGAGATAAGTATTACTATTCATACTGCTCCAACTTCAGCATGACTGAAGACGATGTTAAGAAACTCGGATTTGAAAACGGTGAGATAATCACCATGGAATCCGATAAGCCCCTCGGACCCTTTAAGTTCAGAAAGGGAGTTCTCAAGAATCCCGGAGCATTTTTCGGATGGGGCGGAAATAACCATCACTGCATGTTTGAATTCAAGGGTAAATTCTATATCGCATATCATGCAAGGATCCTTGAAGAGGCAATGGGAATGGATGGCGGATACCGCAGTACCAATATTGATCTTATGGGAATCGACGCAGACGGCGGCCCTGCTGTTGCAAAGGGAACAAGAGAGGGTGTAGAACAGGTCGGAAGACTTGATCCTTTCACCAGGGTCAGTGCCTCAACGATGGGAAATGCTTCAGGCATTGATACCGTAAGCTTTGCAAACAGAGACGGCTCTGCACCTGATGTAACATACGGAGATATGATCCTTACCGGCATCCACAGCGGAAGCTGGACCGGAGTTGTCGGAGCAGACCTTGGAAACAGGACAGCATCCGAGATAGTTTTTGAAGCGTGCGGAAACGGAAAGGGAAGCGTGTCCGTAAAAACAGGAAGCCCCGAAGGTGAAGAAATTGCAAATATAGCAATAGAAAGCACCGGAAATGAAGTTAAGGAATTTACAGCTCCCGTCAAGGTAGGTCTTACAGGCGTTCAGGATCTTTATTTTGTCTTCGACGGAGAGGGATTTAATCCTGTTTCATGGGTGCTTAAGTGAGCTTTTCTTTAAATGCAATAAAAAAGCCATTAATTTGTTGACAAATAAAGGAAAAGTGAGTATATTAGCAAAGTGTGTGATGTTTTAGCGCCTCGTGTCTCGCGGTTGATGCATCCCGTCAATGTATCAGGCTAAAGTCACCGGCACATAGTGATTTTATTGTTTATAATTTTTGGAGGTGTTACTTTGGCTAACATTAAGTCTGCTAAGAAGAGAGTACTTGTTGATCGCAGAAACGAAGAGAGAAACAAGTCTATCCGTTCTTCCGCAAAGACCGCAATGAAGAAGGTTTATGCAGCTGTTGAGAATGGCGATAAGAGCGCAGCAGAGGCTGAACTTAAGAATGCTAGCAAGACTCTTGAGATGGCTGCTTCCAAGGGAGTTTATCACAAGAATAACGTTGCTAACAAGACTTCTAAGATGGCTAAGGCTGTCAACAAGATGGCATAAGCTTATAACGGTAATTTATAAAATAGCCCTCGGAGAATTCCGGGGGCTTTTTTAAAGATATTTCAGAGGTTTTCATGGACAAGAGTCTTATCAGAAATTTTTGTATAGTAGCGCATATTGATCACGGTAAGTCGACACTTGCTGACAGGATCATTGAAAAGACAGGACTGCTGACTGCACGCGAGATGCAGGAGCAGGTCCTTGATAACATGGATCTTGAAAGAGAGAGAGGTATTACCATCAAGTCGCAGGCCGTTCGTACTGTTTATAAGGCAGCTGATGGAAAAGAATACATTTTTAATCTGATCGATACTCCGGGTCACGTTGACTTTAACTATGAGGTTTCAAGAAGTCTTGCCGCATGCGACGGAGCGATACTTGTCGTTGATGCAGCACAGGGAGTTGAAGCCCAGACTCTTGCAAATGTATACCTCGCACTTGACCATAATCTTGATGTGTTCCCTGTTATCAATAAGATCGATCTTCCCAGTGCTGAGCCTCAGAGAGTCAAGGATGAGATAGAAGATGTGATCGGTATTGAAGCACAGGATGCCCCTCTTATCTCAGCAAAGAATGGCATCGGTATCGATGAAGTTCTTGAAGCTGTAGTCAACAGGATTCCTGCTCCTTCGGGCGACGAGAATGCACCGCTTTCGGCACTTATCTTTGATTCCCTCTATGATTCATACAAGGGAGTAATAGTATTTGTCCGTGTTATGAACGGTACCGTAAAAAAGGGAACCAGGATAAAAATGATGGCTACCGGAGCTTCCGAGGAAGTTGTTGAGGTAGGATATTTCGGAGCCGGAAGATTCATTCCCTGCGATGAACTGAGTGCGGGAATGGTAGGTTATATCACGGCTTCCATCAAGACTCTTTCTGAAACCGAAGTCGGTGATACCGTTACGGATGCCGATAATCCATGCAGCGAGCCTCTGCCCGGTTACAAGAAGGTTCAGCCTGTTGTTTACTGCGGAGTTTATCCTGCGGACAGTGCAAAGTATGAAGATCTTAAGGAGGCTTTGGAAAAGCTCCAGTTAAATGATGCGTCTCTTTTCTATGAACCTGAGACTTCGCTTGCTCTTGGATTTGGCTTCAGATGCGGATTCCTGGGACTGCTTCATCTTGACATCATTCAGGAGAGACTTGAAAGAGAATATGATCTTGATCTGGTAACAACAGCTCCGTCTGTTGTATATAAGATTTATAAAACTGACGGAAGTGTCATTGATCTTACCAATCCTTCAAATCTCCCGGATCCCAGTGAGATTGAGCATATGGAGGAACCGATAGTTAATGCCGAGATCATGGTCACCAAGGATTTTGTCGGTTCGATCATGGAGCTGTGTCAGCAAAGACGCGGCCGTTATATCAGCATGGAATACATAGAGGCAGGAAGAGCTCTGATCAAATATGAGCTTCCTCTTAATGAG
The DNA here is from genome assembly GCA_946631295.1 of uncultured Lachnospiraceae bacterium. GTDB lineage: Bacteria > Bacillota > Clostridia > Lachnospirales > Lachnospiraceae > AC2028. The sequence continues at coordinate 20,368 of CAMOZY010000026.1, read as the reverse complement.
ATAATCTATGATTTCTTTGATGCGCTCAAGTCGAGATCAAGGGGATATGCTTCATTTGACTATGACCTTAAGGGATATGAAAAGAGTACTCTTGTTAAACTCGATATCCTTATCAATAAGGAGCAGGTCGATGCGCTCAGTTTTATCGTTCATTCCGATTCCGCATACGAAAGAGGAAGAAAGATGTGCGAAAAACTTAAGGATGAGATTCCAAGGCATCTGTTTGAAATCCCCATTCAGGCCTGTGTCGGCGGAAGAGTCATAGCACGTGAGACTGTAAAGGCAATGAGGAAGGATGTCCTTGCAAAGTGCTACGGCGGTGATATAACACGTAAGAAGAAGCTCCTCGAAAAGCAGAAAGAGGGCAAGAAGCGTATGAGACAGGTCGGAAGTGTAGAAATCCCTCAGTCGGCATTCATGAGTGTGCTCAAACTTGATGATGATAACTGATATGGTATACAGGAGCGGATTATTATTGCATCTGCAAAAAGGAATGACCATGGCTGAATTATATATCCACATACCCTTTTGTGTAAGAAAGTGCCTTTACTGTGATTTTCTTTCTTTTCCGGCAGGAGATGATGTGAAGGAAAAGTATGTTGAGGCGCTGTGTGAAGAGATAATGTGTATCGGAGAAGAGAGGTGCAGAGCCTCTCTTTCTTCAGTTTTTATCGGAGGGGGAACCCCGTCAATACTGCCTGCTGAGAACATTGAAAGGATCATGAAATGTGTGAAGGACTGTTTCATGATGGATGAGGATGCTGAGATCACAATAGAGTGTAATCCCGGAACAGTGGATGAGGACAAATTCAGAAGGTACAGAGAATGCGGGATAAACCGCATAAGTTTCGGACTGCAGTCCGCAGATGATGAAGAACTAAAAAGGCTCGGAAGGATACACACCTACAGTGATTTTGAAACAGGCTACAAAATTGCTGTATCTGCAGGCTTCACTAATATCAATGTTGATCTTATGAGCGATATCCCTGGACAGACCGTTTCTTCGTGGGAAAAGACTATAAGAACGGTATGTATGCTTGATCCTGCTCCTGCACATATCTCAGCATACAGTCTGATCGTTGAGGAGGAGACTCCTTTTGGAGAAATGCAGAAAGAAGGAAAACTGGATATTCCGGATGAAGATACGGACAGGGAAATGTATCATATGACATCAAAGGTCCTGTCCGAATACGGATATTCAAGATATGAGATATCCAATTATGCAAAACCGGGCTTTGAATGCAGGCATAATACGGGATACTGGACAGGTGTTCCTTATTATGCAGCGGGTCTGGATGCGTCGTCATATTATGATCACTGCAGATATATGAACACGGATGATATGGACAGCTATATGAGGGAACCTGCGGCAGGGCCATTCCTGATAGAAAAGCTTGGGACGGAAGAACTTATGAGTGAGTTCATGATCCTGGGACTTCGTATGATACGGGGAGTCAGCAGGGAAGAGTTCAAAAAGAGATTTTCTGTGGAACTCGATGAAGTATACGGAGATAGGATAAGAAAATTCATAAGTGAGGGATTGCTTGAAGAGTCGGTGATGCCGGATTCGCGTATTTTTCTTACTGAACGCGGACTTGATCTTGCAAATCATGTGATGCAGGCGTTTATATGATGTCTTGTTATTTTGCCGGCGCTATAGTAATATAAATTAGTACTTTTATTTTCTTATGCAGTGATCCGGCTATGGGGGAATAGCGTTGAAATTCGTCAGATGGGAAGATCTGAAAAGCGGAATGAGGATTGCCCGCCCTATTTATTCAAAGAGCGGGGTGCTTCTTCATGAACGTGATGCCAAACTGACCGGAGGAAGCATCGAGTCCGTTAAGAATTTCGGTCTGCTCGGTATTTATATTCTTGAACCTGCTGAACCTCTTCCTCCCATGTCTGAGGAGGATATTGCTTTCGAAAAGTTCGAGATCAAAACAGTAGCTTCTCTTCAGGATGAGATCACCAGATTAGTTAATACAAGAAAACAGAAAAATCTGCAGACACTTGTCAGTCAGATAATCCGTCAGTACGGACATCTGGACGGGAAGGTTCATTTTTACCAGAATCTTCGAAGCAGGGATGATTATGTCTGCAGGCATATGTTCAATACGGCAATCCTCTGTGCGATGATGGGAAGCCGTATGAACATCCCGATAGATGACAGGCTTATACTTGTCACTGCAGCTCTTTTGCATGACATAGGCAAGATTGGTTCTGCTAATCCCGCAATCTATGGCGGGGAGACCGACAGAGACAAGCTTGCGTCAATGTATAACGAGGCAATCGAAGGCTGTGAGATGCTTGAAGAATGCTTCAGTTCCGACGGAACCAAGTTAAAGAGAATCTGCCAGCAGTGCCTTAGGGCTCAGAAGGCAGCAGACCTCGGAGAAGAGCTTCAGGTTAAGAAGATGGTCAGGGAGGCGAAGATCCTCCAGGTTGCGAGCAAGTATGATGAGATAACAGGAATGAGTCTTACCGGAGAAAGCAAATCCGAAGTCAAGGCCATACTGGAATTTCAGGATAATTCGGACATTTATGATCCGGATGCGGTAAAGGCTCTTGTAGACAGTGTCTATATTCTTTTTCCCGGAGTAAGTGTGGAACTCAATACCGGTGAGAAGGCACTTGTCATCAATGAGAATCCTGATAATATACTTAAGCCAACAGTTCTTTCCTTCCGGAGGAATACTATGATGATCCTTTCGGACAGGGATTATGGGGATATCAGAGTTGTCGATATTATGAAAACTCTTGATAACCGTTACATCATGGATCAGAGTGCGATTCATAGCGCAGGAATAGATGTTCCTGCTGATGGAGCGGTATAAGCAAAGGTATCAATGTTCCCGCGGAGGGAGCGATATAAAATAAAGGGGTGAAACAAGATGATTGATATTTATGACATCATGCAGAAAGCAAAAAATGCGGGAGCCAGTGACGTTCATATCACTGTAGGTGTGCCTCCCAAGATGAGAGTCAACGGAAGCCTTCTTACCGTTGAGGGGTATGACAGACTTATGCCTCAGGATACTCTGGATGTTGTTATGTCCATTGCAAACGAAGAGCAGAAGCGTAAGTTTGACGAGATCGGTGAATACGATATGTCATTCTCCATCCCCGCACTCGGCCGTTACCGTGTTAACATATTCAAGCAGAGAGGTTCTGCAGGTCTTGCACTGAGACTTGTCGGAACAGAGATCCCTAATCCTGAAAAACTGGGTGTTCCCAAGGCTGTTATCGATCTCTATGAGAGAAAGAGAGGACTCATCCTCGTAACAGGACCTACCGGATCCGGTAAGTCAACAACCCTTGCATCCATCATTGACAGGATCAATGAAAACCGTGATGCACATATCATCACTCTTGAAGACCCTATCGAGTACCTGCACATGCATAAGAGATCCGTTGTTAACCAGCGTGAGATCGGAATGGACTCGAATTCATATGCAAATGCACTCCGTGCCGCACTCCGTGAAGACCCTGATGTTATTCTCGTCGGTGAGATGAGAGACCTTGAGACCATTTCTACTGCTATTACCGCAGCTGAGACAGGTCACCTGGTTCTTTCCACACTGCATACCATCGGTGCAGCATCAACCGTCGACCGTGTTATCGACGTATTCCCTCCTCACCAGCAGCAGCAGATAAGAATCCAGCTTGCAGGCGTTCTCGAAGCTATCATTTCCCAGCAGCTGATTCCTACTTATGACGGAAAGGGACGTGTAGCGGCATTTGAGGTTCTTCTTGCAAACCACGCTATCAGAAACCTTATCCGTGAAGGAAAGTCACACCAGATCATGGGTGTAATGCAGACCAACAAGGCAATGGGGATGATCACCATGGACGAAGCAATCTGCAACTTCTTCTACGAAGGAAAGATCGACAGAGATCAGGCTATCCACTTTGCTCAGGATCCCGATGCAATGGAGATCAAGATCTGATATATCGGATTTATTTTTCCCACGGCCCATGGCCGTGGGATTTTTTTATTGACGGAAGCTTATTTCTGTCCTAAGATATCTATACCGATCAGGGGCGTTCGCCCGTTTTTTCCATGTAAACATACAGCAGAAAGGACATCATTGGAAGCTGATGAACTTCTGTTAACTCATGTGCCTGAATGTGACAGACCATATGCATTCTGGCTTGTTTCCGTACCCTGGATTGGTCAGGGACCGATTCCCAAACTTCTAAGAACGTTCGGATCTCCGAGGGAGATATTTGAATGTTCCGATGATGAACTTATAAAAGGGACGGATAAGAAAAACAAACTTGGTCCACTTCTTGATTTCAGGAAAGATCATGATATTTTCAGGGAATATGATAACTTCATGAGATCAGGCATGAAGCTTACTTTTGTTTGGGATAATGATTATCCCAAGAGACTTCTGTATATTCCGGATCCTCCGATCGCTCTTTTTTCGTATGGAAAACTTCCCGAGAATAATAAGTTATCAGTTGCGGTTATAGGTGCTAGGCAGTGCTCTGAATATGGAGCTGCCCTTGCAAAGGAACTGGGCGAAGAACTGGGGAAAAACGGTATAAATGTCATAAGCGGCATGGCTGTTGGAATAGACAGTATCAGCCAGGGCGCTGCACTTGCATCGGGAGGCACTTCTTACGGGGTACTTGGAAGCGGGGCAGATATATGTTATCCGGATTCAAGTTACGGATTATATGAAAAACTGAAAAAACAGGGCGGTATAATCTCAGCATATCCGCCGGGGACGGAACCCGTTGCGAAATTTTTTCCGCCAAGGAACCGTATAGTCAGCGGGCTTTCTGATGCTGTGGTGGTTATAGAAGCCAGAGCAAGGAGCGGAACACTGATTACGGTGAATCTTGCACTCGAACAGGGACGGGATATTTATGCTGTCCCCGGGAGGCTGGGTGATGAACTGTCGGCAGGATGTAATGGGCTGATCGGTCACGGAGCAAGGGTTTATCTTTCACCGAAGATATTTATGAAGGATCTGTTTGAAGACCACTCAGGAATGCTGAATTCGGATAATGACAATATGTCATTTGCAGGGATATACAGTCCCTGCGCGGCTTCAGAGGCTGACAAAAGACATCGGGAGTATACCGTTAAGAAAGAGCCGGAGCCTGATCTTGAAAAGGGATACCTGGAAGTTTACAGAGAGCTTACTCTTTTCCCGCAGGGGGCTGAGGAGATTGATGTACGTCTGAAGAGTAAGAAGATAGAGTCTCCCGGAGAAACGGGCATATGTCTTATGCTGATGGAACTGTGTCTGATGGAATATGCGATACAGGTAAGTCCGGGACAATTCATTAAACGCGTATAAGGAGGAAAAATGTTTACAGATACATTATCTGCGTCGTTGCAGGGGATAAATGCACTGATCGTGCACGTTGAAACGGATATTGCCAACGGAATGCCTGTGTTCAATATTGTCGGTTCTCCGGGGCCGGAAGTCAGGGAAGCCAAGGACAGGGTAAGATCTGCACTTAAGAATAACGGCATATTCATTCCGCCTTCACGTATTACGGTTAATCTTTCTCCCGGAGATCTGAGAAAGGATTCGACATCTTTTGATCTTCCGATAACGATAGGAATGCTGTCAGCCATGGGATACATTCCTGTAGAAAATACTTCAGGGATTCTGTTTATCGGTGAGATTGGTCTTAACGGTGAGCTGCGAGCGGTTCGTGGAGTTCTTCCCATAGTTATGGCTGCCGCAAAAGAAGGAATAAGGGAATGTATAGTTCCGTCAGATAACGCTGAAGAAGGCTCCGTTGTGCCGGGGATAATTGTAAGGGGAGCTGCTGATCTGAAAAGCGTTATCGAATATCTTCAGGTATTGGACGAAGATGTTCTTCCGCAGATCAGTACGGATCCTCATGAGCTTTTTAAGGAAAACTGCGGATTCATTCCTGATTTTGACGAAGTAAGAGGACAGGAAAGAGCCAAGAAGGCAGCTGTGATAAGTGCGGCCGGATTTCATTCACTGTTGATGACCGGGCCTCCGGGTGCCGGAAAATCAATGATCGCACGCAGAATACCGGGAATACTTCCGCCACTGACTCTTTCGGAAAGCCTGGAACTTACATCCATTTACAGTGTGGCAGGGAAGATGCCTAAAGGCAAAGCTCTTGTCTGTTCAAGATCTTTTCAGGCTCCGCACCATACGATAACAAATCACGCCCTTGTAGGCGGAGGCCCTGTTCCGATGCCCGGAATAATAAGCCTGGCTCACAGATCGGTACTGTTTCTGGATGAACTTCCGGAGTTCGGAAGGGATGCGATAGAGAGTTTAAGGCAGCCTCTTGAAGAAAAAAGTATTCAGATCAACCGGATAAAGTATACAGTGGATTATCCTGCGGATTTCCTCTTGATATGTGCCATGAATCCCTGTCCCTGCGGATATTATCCTGACAGGAACAGATGCAGATGCTCCGAAAATGAGATAAACAGGTATCTTGGAAAAATATCCGGACCTATTCTGGACAGGATAGATCTTTGCACGGAACTAAAAAATGTTGATATCGAAGATATAAGAGGTGAAAAGAGCGGACTTTCATCTTCTGAGATGGGGGAGATGGTAGCAAGAGCAAGGGATATACAGGAAAGAAGGTACAGAGGAACAAAATACAGATTCAACGCAGACCTTAAAGCTGATGACCTTGAGGAAATCTGCAGGCTCGGCGAAAAAGAGTTCCATCTGATGGAGGAACTATACAAAAAATTATGTCTGTCTGCACGTTCATATCATCGTATTCTCAGAGTATCAAGAACAATAGCGGACATAGAAGGCGTGGAAGCTATTACTTCAAGACATATTCTTGAAGCCGCATCTTACAGACCTGATCTGGATTATTTTAGGTGAAAAAGGAGGGAGATTGTTGTTTGAATTTGAAACATTCTACCTGCCTTCTGATGAATATGTTAAAATAATCAAGATTGGAAAAAGTTTCATAAAGAATTTAAAAGGTTTAGTTGTTCCGGCAAAAAAGTCCAATTTCATGGGTGAGCGTTTAGGAGAATATTATGTCCTACAGAGAATCTACCAGGGAAATACGTATAGGAAATGTAAAGATCGGTCATGGCAATCCTGTGGCTATTCAGTCCATGACAAATACCCCGACTGCTGATGTTACTGCAACGGTTGCCCAGATCCATGCTCTCGAAAAAGCTGGATGTGAGATCATAAGATGTACCGTTCCGGATGAGGAGTCGGCAAAGGCAATCGCTGAGATAAAAAAGCAGATCTCCATTCCTCTTGTCGCAGATATTCATTTTGACTATAAAATGGCTATAATGGCGATGGAAAACGGTGCCGATAAGATCCGTATAAATCCGGGAAACATCGGATCATCCGACAAGGTCAGGGCGGTTGTGGACTGTGCCAGGGAGCGCGGGATTCCTATAAGAGTCGGCGTAAATTCCGGGTCTCTTGAAAAAAATCTCGTTGAAAAATACGGCGGAGTGACAGCAGAAGGTATAGTCGAGAGCGCGCTTGATAAGGTTAAGCTCATAGAGGATATGGGATATGACAATCTTGTTATAAGCATAAAATCCTCTGATGTTATGATGTGCGTGAGAGCACATGAACTCATTGCAGGAAAAACTCCTTATCCTCTTCATGTAGGGATAACCGAATCAGGCACTGTAAGAAGCGGAAGCATAAAATCATCTGTAGGTCTCGGACTTATACTCGGACAGGGCATAGGCGATACGATAAGGGTTTCTCTGACAGGAGATCCCTGCGAGGAAATTACGGCAGCAAGACTCATATTAAAGACACTTGGCCTCAGAAAGGGCGGTATTGACGTTGTGTCATGCCCTACATGTGGAAGGACTAAGATCGATCTTATTTCGCTTGCGGGTGAGGTGGAGAAAATAGCTGAGAATTATCCCTATGATATCAAGCTTGCTGTAATGGGTTGCGCTGTAAACGGCCCCGGGGAGGCAAAGGAAGCAGATCTTGGAATTGCGGGCGGTCTTCATGAAGGTCTGCTTATCAGACATGGTGAGGTTATTAAAAAAGTGCCCGAGGATAAACTTCTGGAAGCACTGAAAAATGAACTTGATAATTGGGGAAAATCCTGATCAAAGATCTTCTTTTTACGAATACGAAAAAACTATCGACATCGGAATGTAACGGATATAAACTTATTTAGGCGGAAGGTACGCCAAACATTTAACAGTACCTGCTCGGGTAGGCGAGAGCGCCACGACAGGACTTCGATTGAAAGGAACAGAATATGGAATTTTCATTTACGGACGCGTTTCCTACTCTTAAGCTTAAGGGAAGAGCAGCGGTTCTTCTTGAAGACACAACAATTACAAGAGTAACAACACCTAAAAATCACGATTTTCTTAATGTTTATCTGTTGAGCGACCACATTATCCCAAAGGATATTATCAGTGAAGCAGAGCGCGAGATCGGTAAACAGGTCATCAATAATTCACGTACCAGAGTACGCATCTACGAAACCTTCAAGCTTTCAAGACAGCTTGATCTCAGGTCGGTGTATGAGGAATATGCCGATTCTGCCCTTCTTGAGATCGAAGAAAAGAGCATAATGTTTTTCAATATGATGAGGACTGCAAAAGTTTCTTTTGAGTCCTCTGAAGTTATGTCCGTTTCTGTAGGGAATATCCCTGTTTATCATGCCAAGGAAAAAGAATTCCTTTCGCTTCTTGAAGATATTTTCATCAACAGGTTCCAGAGTAAAGGAACTATAGAGATAACCTATTATGATGTAAAGATAGAGCAGAAGGATGATGATGAATTCCTTGCTCAGATAAAGGCTGCAACCGAAAATGCCACTAGGACCGAAGAAAAATATATCGGTGCTGTCGCATCTGATGATAAAGGATCCGGAAAGGCCGGAAAAAAGGAAGACTCGGAGGCAAAAGGATCCGAAGGCACATCGAAGGATAAGGGTTCATCGGCATCTTCAGGAAACTCTGCAGGCGGAAAGACCGGGGAGTTCAAGGGTGGCAGCAGAGGATCCGAGCACCAGTATTCGGGATTTAAGAGCGGAGGATTCGGTAAAAAGAATTCCAGGATCATGGACGATCCGAATGCAATATATGGAACTGTATATCCTGATGAAAAAACAGTCCCTCTTAATGAACTGAATGAGGGAATGGGAACCGTGTCCGTAAAGGGTATGGTTTTTTCACTTAAGGCGATAGATATAAAGGATAACCGTTCGATCATATCATTTAATATTGCCGATTTTACGGATGCGATAAGCTGCAGAATTTATGTCGACACCTCGGAATCTGCTGTTATCCAGGAAAAACTTGAACCGGGAACCTTCATCAGACTCACTGGATTTATCTCTGTAAGTAACGGTAAGTTTGACAGAGGTGATCTTACTATCGGTAATGTCAAAGGTATCATCAAGATAGAAGATTACAGGACTCCCAAGAAGGATTCTGCTTCGAAAAAGAGGGTTGAACTCCGCTGCCATACCAAGATGAGTGATATGGACGGAGTATCCGAGACCAAGGATATCGTAAAGCAGGCATTCAAGTGGGGACACAGAGCGGTAGGTATCACCGATAACGGTGTTGTCCAGGGATTTACCGATGCAAATCATCTCTGGGAAGATAATCTCTGGGGCGGAAAAAAGGGAGAGAAGGCAAAGCGTAAGGAGGCAGGAGATCCTGATCCCGACAGACAGGATTTCTTCAAGATACTGTATGGCATTGATGCTTATCTTGTAGATGATCTTCACAAGATTGTTACAGGAAATGCTGATCTTCCGCTGATAGAAACGGATTATGTCGTATACGATATAGAGACTACGGGTCTGTCCCCTGTCAAGAACAAGATCATCGAATTTGGTGCAGTCAAGGTCTCGGGAGGAAAGATAGTCGACAGATTCTCCACATTTGTTAATCCCGAAGAACCGATACCTTATGAGATCACAAAGCTTACATCCATCACCGATGACGATGTCAGGGATGCTGATCCCATAGCGCTGGTCATGCCCAGATTTCTTGATTTTTGTGAAGGATGCGTCTGGGTTGCCCACAATGCAGAATTCGACGTCAACTTCGTAAAGGAAAAATGTAAAGTCCTCGGAACACCTGCAGATCCCGTATATATAGATACACTTCCTCTGGCAAGAGTACAGCTTCCCGGAAAAGGAAGATTTACCCTTGATGCAGTTGCCAAGGATCTTGGAATAGAACTCGGACATCACCACAGAGCTGTCGATGATGCCGAGTGTACTGCGCTGATATTCGTAAAATTCCTTGAACAGCTTTCTGACGAAGGAATGAAGACTCTTAATGATATCAATGAGAAGGGATCTTCAAATGTAGAGGCTATTTCAAAACTGCGTCCTTCAAGATGTACTATTTTTGCGAAGAATGAGCTGGGCAGGATACATCTGTACACACTTGTATCGGAATCACATATCACATATTTCAACAGGTTCCCCAAGATTCCGAAATCGCTAGTTGAAAAATACCGTGAAGGCCTGATCATAGGAAGCGGAAATTACAGGGGAGAACTGATGGATGCTCTTATCGAGGGGCATACTTCCGAGCAGATCTCTAATGTCGTTAAATTCTATGATTATCTTGAAGTGCAGCCGCCAGCTACGATGGAGTTTATGATCGAGGATGATCATTATTCAACAATTAACTCCATGGATGACTGCCTGGATATCATAAGGGAGGTTATAGAGCTCGGCAGGGAATTCGGAAAGCCTGTTGTTGCTACGGGTGATGTTTACTTCTTAAATCCCGAAGAGGCACTTTACAGGGATGTTATCTATGATTCCAAGAGTGAAAACAGGGATAAGATCCTTCCTCCGACGCCTCCTCTGTATTTCAGAACGACCGAGGAAATGATGGAAGATTTCTCGTTTCTCGGAAGTCAGAAGTGCGAAGAGATAGTTGTTACCAATTCAAATATGATAGCCGATATGTGTGAGTGTATCTCACCTGTAAGACCGGATAAGTGTCCTCCCGTTATTCCCGATTCGGATAATATGCTCAGGGAGATATGCTATAACCGTGCCCATGAGATATACGGCCCGGAGCTTCCTCCCATCGTTACGGAGAGGCTTGAAAGAGAGCTGAATTCAATCATTACAAACGGATTTGCGGTCATGTATATCATCGCACAGAAACTCGTATGGAAATCCGTAGAGGACGGATATCTTGTCGGTTCGAGAGGCTCTGTAGGAAGCTCGTTCGTTGCGACAATGGCAGGTATCACGGAGGTTAATCCGCTTGTTCCGCACTATTACTGTTCGGAATGCCATTTCTATGACTTTGACTCTGAAGAGGTGCTTAAGTTCAGGGGAAAGGCCGGTGTTGACATGCCTGACAGAGCGTGTCCTGTATGCGGAGCCAATCTGAGAAAGGAAGGATTTGATATTCCTTTTGAAACATTCCTCGGATTTAAGGGTAATAAAGAGCCTGATATCGATCTTAATTTCTCCGGTGAATATCAGGCAAAGGCTCATAAATATACCGAAGTAATTTTCGGTACCGGTCAGACATTCAGAGCGGGAACCGTCGGAACTGTCGCAGAAAAGACGGCATTCGGATTCCTGAAAAAATATTATGAAAAGCGCGGCATCAAAAGAAGAAATGCTGAAATAGAATTTCTGCAGAAAGGATGCGAAGGTGTAAAGCGTTCAACAGGTCAGCACCCCGGAGGAATTGTCGTTCTTCCAAACGGTGAGGATATCAATACCTTTACACCGGTTCAGCATCCCGCTAATGATATGACCACGGATACGATAACCACGCACTTTGATTATCATTCCATTGATCACAACCTATTAAAGCTTGATATTCTCGGACACGATGATCCTACCATGATCAGAATGCTTCAGGATCTGATAGGCTTCGATCCTATAAAGGATATACCTCTTGATGATAAGCAGGTCATGACTCTTTTCCAGAATACTGATGCACTTGGCATCACTCCCGATGATATCGGAGGCTGCAAGCTTGGATGTCTTGGTATTCCCGAATTCGGAACCGACTTTGCGATAAATCTTGTTCTGCAGGCTAAGCCTAAAATGTTCTCGGATCTTGTCAGGATATCCGGCCTCTCACACGGTACCAATGTATGGCAGAATAATGCAGAAGTTCTGATCTCAAACGGAACAGCAGACATTTCAACGGCTATCTGTACACGTGACGATATCATGACTTATCTGATAGGTAAGGGCGTTGAATCTGAAGAGGCCTTCAATATCATGGAGGCGGTCAGAAAGGGTAAGGTTGCGGGAAGCCGTAATGCGCAGGGCGAGATAACCTTCAAGGACTGGCCCGAGTGGAAGGCAGATATGGATAAATGCCAGGTTCCTGACTGGTATGTGTGGTCGTGTGAGCGCATAGAGTATATGTTCCCCAGAGCACACGCTGCCGCCTACGTTATGATGGCATGGAGAATCGCATATTGTAAGATCTATTATCCACTTGAATATTATGCGGCTTATTACAGTATCAGAGCCAAGGCATTTAACTATGAGCTAATGTGCAGAGGCAGGGCAGCACTGGAGGATGAACTGGACAGACTCAAGAAGAAAAAGGAAACGGCTGACAAGGATAAGAATGCCGAGAAACTTTCCAATACGGAAGTCGATCAGATGTCCGATATGAGAATAGTGCAGGAGATGCATGCAAGAGGCTTTGAGTTCATGCCGATAGATCTTACTCTGGTCAAGTCTAATCAGTTCCAGGTAATTGACGGTAAGATAATGCCTGCACTTACAAGTATTGTAGGCCTCGGTGCTTCCGTTGCCGATGCCATTGCCTTTGAAGGAAAGAAGGGAAAATTCATCAGCTGTCAGGATTTCCGTGACAGGACCAGGGCTTCACAGACGGTTACCGATAAGCTTAAGGAACTGGGCATTCTCGGCGATATTCCTGAGTCGAATCAGATGAGTATTTTCGATATGTTCGGCACCTGATATTTTCTTTAAAAATTTTTCTTGCATTTTGTTTTTATGTATTGTAATATAAGCAAGTCGCATTTAGGTGCGACCTGCAAATGGCTGGTTGGTCAAGCGGTTAAGACGCCGCCCTCTCACGGCGGAAACAGGGGTTCGATTCCCCTACCAGCTGCGTAAAAAGATTATCTGCATACCATAAGGTATGCAGATTTTTTTTGCCCTGAAGCAGTTTCTTCTAATTAATGTATTTGCATTTTTTATTTTTTTGTTGTATATATCTTAACGTTTGGTTTTTTTAACAGAGCTTGGAGGACAGCATGGCAAAGAATCTTGTTATAGTTGAGTCGCCTGCAAAGGTTAAGACAATAAAAAAATTCCTCGGTTCGGGATATGAGGTTACAGCTTCACAGGGACATGTAAGGGATCTTCCCAAGAGTTCCATGGGTATTGACATAGATAAGGATTTCGAGCCGAAATATATAACCATCAGAGGAAAGGGCGAGATACTTGCTTCTCTGAGAAAGGAAGTAAAGAAGGCAGATAACATTTATCTGGCAACGGACCCTGACCGTGAGGGAGAAGCAATCAGCTGGCACCTGTATACGGCGCTTGCTCTCGAGAACAAGAAGTGTTACAGGATCACATTTAATGAGATCACCAAGAATGCCGTAAAGGAATCACTTAAGCATCCCAGAGAGATTGATATGAATCTCGTCGATGCTCAGCAGGCCAGACGTGTAATTGACCGTATCGTCGGTTACAGCATTTCTCCTGTTATGTGGGCTAAGGTAAAAAGAGGTCTTTCAGCAGGACGTGTACAGTCTGCAGCTCTTCATATGGTCTGTGAGCGTGAGAGTGAGATTGATGCGTTCATTCCCGAAGAGTACTGGACTCTTGATGCAATTCTTAATATCAAGGGTGAAAAGAAGCCTCTTACCGCAAAATACTACGGAACAGGTTCAGAGAAGGCAAAACTTTCATCCAAGGCTGATGCCGATAAAGTGATCAGTGCCGTTAAGAACGAAAAGTTCACGGTTTCAGAGGTTAATAAGGGAACCAGACAGAAGAAGGCTCCACTTCCTTTTACAACTTCCACCCTTCAGCAGGAAGCCGGTAAGATCCTCAATTTCTCAACATCCAAGACCATGAGCGTTGCACAGCAGCTCTATGAAGGCGTTGAGATCAAGGGAGAGGGTACTGTGGGTGTGATCACCTACCTGAGAACCGATTCCACCAGAGTTTCTGACGAGGCACAGGCACAGGCTGAGAAATATCTTGCCGACAATTTTGCTCCCGAGTATTCTGCAGGAAGATCTGAAAGCAGGGATACAGGCAAGAGGATTCAGGATGCCCATGAAGCAATCAGACCCACACTCCTTACAAGAGATCCCGAATCCATCAAGGGACAGCTTTCCAGAGACCAGTACAAGCTTTATAAGCTTATCTGGCAGAGATTTCTTGCAAGCTGCATGACTCCTGCAGTCTATGAGACATTATCGATTAAGATTGCCGCAGGAGATCATATTTTTACGGTTTCATCCAGCAGACCTGTTTTTGACGGATACAGAAAGGTATATATCCAGTCTGATGATACTGAGGATGAGAAGAGCCTTGATTCAACCGTTACGGAAAAATCACAGCTTAAGCTTGATGATCTTGATCCCAGGCAGCATTTTACCCAGCCTCCCGCTCACTATACCGAGAGTTCTCTGGTAAGGGCACTTGAGGAGCAGGGCATCGGACGTCCTTCAACATATGCTCCCACAATTACAACACTTATCAAGAGACGTTATATAACCAAGGAGCAGAAGAACCTTTATGTCACCGATATCGGATATGCAGTTGATGATCTTATGGGTCAGGCATTTCCGTCGATAGTTGATGCAAAGTTTACCGCTAATATTGAGAGCCTTCTCGATGGTGTGGAAGAAGGTGATGTCAAGTGGAAGACCATTATCAGGAATTTCTATCCCGATCTTAAGGAGTCTGTCGATAAGGCTAATGAAGAACTTGAAAAAGTCGAGATCAGGGATGAGGAATCCGATGAGGTCTGTGAGAAGTGCGGACGCAAAATGGTCATCAAATATGGTCCGAGCGGAAAGTTCCTTGCATGTCCGGGATATCCCGATTGTAAGAATACCAAGCCTTACTATGAGAAGACCGGTACGGCATGCCCGACATGCGGAAACGAGATAGTAGTCAAGATTACCCGTAAGGGAAGAAAATATTACGGTTGCCTTGGTTATCCCGAATGCGAATTTATGAGCTGGGATAAACCCGCCGGAAAGAATTGTTCCAAGTGCGGAAAATACATGGTCATCAAGGGAAAGAAAGCCGTATGTTCAGACAAGGAATGCGGATATTCCGAAAACCTTGAAAATGCTGAATGAATGAAAATAAGTCGATTTATCTATTAATTGACTAATGTTTATCGAAGTTTCAGAATATTTACATTGAACCATAGTTTTTTATCTGATATAATCACTTCGCAGGATTATTTTGTCTTAACCATGCGGAGGGATATATGAGTAGCGTACAGCTCCTAGATAAGACCAGGAAAATCGGAAGACTGCTCCATAACAACAACTCGAGTAAGGTTGTTTTCAATGATATCTGCTCCGTTATGAGAGATATCCTTGTGTCCAGCGTTATAGTCATCAGCCGTAAGGGAAAGCTTCTCGGCCAGGGACTCCTTCCCGGTGAAGAACCCATTACTGAGCTTATAGGCGGCAATGTCGGAGAATTCATAGACAAGATGCTGAATGAGCGTCTGCTTTCCGTTCTTTCAACTAAGGAAAATGTCAATCTGGATACGCTCGGATTCGAAAAGACAGATACCAGAGTTTATAAGGCAATCGTAACTCCTATTGAGATTGCGGGAGAGCGCCTCGGAACACTTTTTGTTTACCGTCAGGATAAGGAATATGACATTGACGACATAATACTTCTCGAGTACGGTACCACGGTTGTGGGTCTTGAGATGCTCAGGTCCGTAAGTGAGGAAAGCGCTGAAGAAACCAGAAAGATCGCGGTTGTAAAATCTGCCATCAGTACGCTTTCATTTTCAGAGATGGAAGCGATCGTTCATATCTTCGATGAACTTGAGGGCAATGAGGGAATACTTGTTGCGAGCAAGATTGCTGACAGAGTCGGTATCACGAGATCGGTCATAGTCAATGCCCTGAGGAAATTCGAAAGCGCCGGAATAATAGAATCCAGATCCTCCGGAATGAAGGGAACTTATATCAAGGTGCTTAACGATTATGTTTTTGATGAGATTGAGGTTGTCCGCGTGTCACAGGGGATAAAGTGATCGGGACTTTTAACCGATATCATTAGTGTATGACGGATAATACACAGAAAAGGAATCATTAAGACAGAACATATAAAACAATAAAACGGATTGGCGATTTTTTAAAAGGATTTACTTTCGGGTAGGTCCTTTTTTGTTTTCGGAAAATGCCCGGAATATACAAGATATAGTTTTCGGCTTTACGTGGCTTTTGACAACACAAAATCTTGTAGACATTCCCGTGAATCCTAAAAATATATTGTGTTTTTGCGCTTTTTCAGTATAATAAATAGATGGTAAGGTATAAAAGGTGGCTTATTATGCCTTAAAAAGGAGTGCTTATGGTAGGAACAAGTGCATTTGATTATATCAATGTCCTGGAAAAAGCAGCAGATGCCGCATGGCTCAGGGATCAGTGCATTGCCAACAACATAGCCAATGTCGACACCCCGGGCTACAAGAGGCAGGATGTCGATTTTGAATCCGTTCTTGAAAAAGAACTCGGATACCGCAGATCCGAATCAATGGACGAAAAGGTCGGAAACGTCAAACTTTCCAGGCTTAAGGTCGGTGCGTATACGGATGCTGCAGGTTTTTCATACAGAACTGACAGGAACAATGTTGATATTGAGAATGAGAATGTGCTGATGGCACAGAACCAGCTTAAGTATCAGGGCATCATCAAAGGTATCAACGCAGAGTTCCAGAACCTTCAGAAAGTAATGAAGTGATGAAAGGAGTACGCCATGGGAATGTTTACGGCTTTTGATATATCAGCGTCAGGACTGACCGCTCAGCGCTACAGAATGGATATAATCGCCGAGAATGTAGCAAATGCCAATACTACCAGGACTCAGGATGGCGACCCCTATGTCAGGAAGGTTGTCTATTTTGAGGAAAAGGGTGTAAGGGGAAGTGATTCCTTTTCACATGTCCTGAACAGTGTCAGTAAGAATTATGCGGGAAAGGGTGTCAGGGTTGCCAAGGTCCTTGAGGATAAAGCAACTCCCCAGAACATGGTATATGATCCCTCACATCCCGATGCCGATGAAAATGGATATGTCATGTATCCCAATGTCAATATAATCACGGAGATGACAAACCTGATCGATGCCAGCCGTTCATATGAAGCTAATGCCACTGCATTTGAGGCTTCCAAGGCTATGGCACAGCAGGGACTTCAGATAGGACAGAGCTGATCTGTTTTACGGTAATGAGGTGAGACTATGAATGCTTCTCTGGTACATGAACTTACAGGTGCTGCGGATCTTTACAAAGTAAATAATGCGGCAAAGGGAGTGAATTCCCTTCAGGGAGAAACCTCCGATGGAACACTGTTTTCATCGGTGTTCAATACTGCTGTTGAAAATATTAAGACTACAAATGCATATCTGTCGGATGCTGAGAACCAGGAGATTCTCTTTGCACTCGGACAGTCGGATTCCACACATGATCTGACCATCGCTCTTCAGAAGGCCCAGACCGCACTTCAGTACACTGTTGCGATCAGGGATAAGCTTCTCGAAGCATACAAGGAACTTATGCAGATGCAGATCTGACCGGCATTTTAAATATTTGGAGGCGCAGGGATGCCCGAAAGGCTAAAGGAAATAATAGAAAAGATCAAGGAATGGTGGAATAAATTCACCTCGAGACAGAAAGGCATTATCATCGGCCTTGCTGTCTTTACCATTGTTATCTTTGCTATCATCATCTATTTTGTATCCAGACCAAAGTACAAGGTTCTTATTACCGCATCAAGTACTGCGGAAGCTTCACAGGTTATTGCGATTCTTGATGAGAACTCCATAGCTCATACCGAATCACAGGATGCACTTACTATCAGCGTTGACCTTTCACAGTATACGGCCGCTGAGCTTGCGCTCGGTTCATCGGGATTTGTCCCTGATGATTATTCTCTTGAAGATGCTCTTACCAATTCACTTTCAACCACTGCTTCCGATACGGCAAAAAGATACCAGCTTTATCTCGAGAACAAGCTGAAGGCTGACATTCTCAATATCGACGGAGTTAAGGATTGTAAGGTAAATCTCAATATTCCGGAAGATACCGGAACTCTTATTGCACACGAAGAGGAAGCCTCGGCATATATACAGATAGAACATGACGGAAGTTTTACCGCAGCCAAGGCAGCCAACCTTGCCAAGGCTGTCCAGACGTTCCTTCGCAACAGCAATACCGCAAATATCACGATACTTGATTCCGACGGAACACTTCTTTTTGCCGGAGGAGATGATTATTCATCTTCAGGTATTGCCAATTCAATGCAGGAGCTTCGCAATCAGGCTGAAGCGATGATCGCTAACCAGGTCAAGAAGGTTCTTCTCGGAACACCCAACTATAACAATGTTGAGGTTACTTCTCATCTTGACATGGATTATTCCAACTACGAACAGACCGTTAAGGAATATTATGCGAATGAAGGCCGTAACGAAGGTATGCTTTCGCATGAGGAGAATTATGAATCCACTTCCGAGAACGGTGTGGGCGGAATTCCCGGAACCGATTCAAACGGTGAGAATACGACTTATGTGACAAGCGATTACGGTAGCAGTTCATCTTCGACTACAGAATCCGAGAAGGATTATCTTCCCAATGAATCTTCACAGTACAAGATAACTCCCGCGGGTGCGATCAATTATAATACTTCTTCAATGTCGATAGCTGCGATCTCATATAAGGAGATACGCGAAGAAGACATTGAGGCTCAGGGGCTTCTTGACGGTACTACCTGGGAAGAATATAAGATTGCCAATTCTGCCGACAGAAAGCTGGAAGTCGATCAGGATCTTTACATGATAGCTGCAAATGCTACCGGTATTCCTGTCAGCAATATCACCATAGTTGCATACGAATCTCCCATATTCTATGACAAAGAGAGCATGCAGATAAGCTGGACAACGGTGCTTTCAGCTTTTCTGATCATACTTATTCTCGGACTTCTTGCATTCGTCATCTTAAGGAGCATGGGAACCCGTAAGGTGGAGGAAGAGACTCCCGAACTTTCTGTGGAAGATCTGCTTCAGTCCAATCCTGAACCCCAGATTGAGAATATTGATGTGGAGAATAAGTCCGAGACCAGAAGGATGATAGAGAAATTCGTTGATGAAAACCCCGAAGCGGCAGCTGCACTTCTTCGTAACTGGCTGACCGACGAATGGAGCTGATCATAAGGAGATAGAAACAGATGGCAGCATCGTCATCAAATGAAATAACCGGAATTCAGAAAGCGGCAATACTGCTGATCACACTCGGTCCCGAAAGGAGTGCCGGGATATTCAAGTTTCTCAAGGAAGAGGAAATTGAAGAACTCACCCTTGAGATTGCAAATACCAGGACTGTGGGACCGGACGTCAAGGAATCGGTTCTTGAAGAGTTCTATGGAGTATGTCTTGCTCAGCAGTACATAGCAGAAGGCGGTATCGGATATGCAAGAGAACTTCTTGAGAAATCGTTCGGTGCCGAAAAGGCTATGGATGTCATCGGAAGACTTACCGCATCTCTTCAGGTCAAGCCTTTTGAATTCATCAGAAAAACCGATCCTTCACAGCTCATCAACTTTATACAGGATGAGCATCCTCAGACCATTGCCCTGATCCTTTCGTATCTTGCACCTCAGCAGGCTGCACAGATCATATCGGGACTTGCTCCTGACAGACAGGCTGATGTTGCACGAAGGATCGCTGTTATGGACAGAACCAGTCCCGATGTCATCAAGGAAGTGGAAAATGTTCTGGAGCAGAAGCTTGCTTCCCTTGTTAACCAGGACTATACGATCATCGGCGGTGTCGATTCTGTTGTCGAAATTCTCAACTCTGTGGACCGCGGAACAGAGAAACATATCATGGAATCTCTGGAAATCGAAGAGCCAGAACTTGCCGACGAGATCAGAAAGAAGATGTTTGTATTCGAGGATATCCTTCTTCTCGACGACAGATCCATTCAGAGAGTGCTGCGTGATGTTGATAATAATGACCTCGGCATTGCTCTCAAGGCTGCAAATGAACAGGTACAGAATGCTATCTTCAATAACCTTTCAAAGCGTCTTGCAACCATGATCAAGGAGGACATGGAATTCATGGGCCCTGTACGTATGAAGGATGTTGAAGAGGCTCAGCAGAAGATTGTTAATATTATCCGTAA
>CAMOZY010000025.1 GCA_946631295.1 uncultured Lachnospiraceae bacterium | reverse complement strand
GATTCTACGGAACCATCATCGACATTCAGGATGATATGGTTATTGTAGAGTTTGGTAATAACCGCAACTGCCGTATTCCAATGGAAAAGTCTGCAATTGCAAAGGTTGAAAAGCCCGGACAGGTAACCGAGTCAGATTCCAAGAAATAATTAATTCGATACATACATAAAAAGGGGCTGTCGCTTTAGATGATTTAATCATCTAAAGCGACAGCCCCTTGTTTTGAAATAAGGTTAATATCGGCACTTGAATTTCACGATTTAATCAGCTAAAGTAGGAATAACGCATTTTTGAAGAAGGAGTGTGCTATGAAGCTTAATATTGTATGTATTCCCGGTGACGGGATTGGCCCCGAAATCGTTACCCAGGCTAAGAAAGTTCTTGAAAAGGTAGCATCCGTTTATGGTCATGAGATGATCTTTACTGATATTCTTATGGGTGGCGCATCAATTGATGCATGCGGAGAGCCTCTGACTCAGGAGGCAATTGATACAGCCAAGGCTGCTGATGCGGTTCTGATGGGATCTATCGGCGGTAATACCACTACAAGTCCATGGTATAAGCTTCCTCCCGAAAAAAGACCTGAAGCCGGCCTTCTCAAGATAAGGAAAGAGCTTGGACTGTTCGCAAACCTTCGTCCTGCATATCTTTTCCCGGAACTGGCTGATGCATGTCCTCTTGCAGGCGAGACAGCAGGTAAGGGATTTGATCTTCTTATTATGAGAGAACTCACAGGGGGGCTTTATTTCGGAGCAAGGCATACAGAGGTTGTCGACGGACTCAGAACTGCCGTTGATACACTTACATATAATGAAGAAGAGATAAGACGTATTGCCATCAAGGCATTCGAAGCTGCAAGGAAGAGAAATAAGAAGGTTACTTCCGTTGACAAGGCCAATGTTCTTGATTCCTCAAGACTCTGGAGAGCAGTTACTGCAGAGGTTGCAAAGGATTATCCCGATGTTGAACTTGAGAATATGCTTGTTGATAACTGCGCTATGCAGCTTGTAAAGGATCCTGCACAGTTTGACGTTGTTCTTACTGAGAATATGTTCGGTGATATTCTTTCAGATGAGGCGAGTATGATCACTGGTTCGATCGGAATGCTTTCATCTGCATCACTGAATGAGACCAAGTTCGGACTTTATGAGCCCAGCCATGGTTCTGCACCGGATATTGCAGGTCAGGATATTGCTAATCCCATTGCTACCATTCTGTCAGCTGCTATGATGCTCAAGTATTCTTTTGACCTGAATAAGGAAGGCGACGCCATCGAAGCAGCAGTCAAGCAGGTTCTTAAGGATGGCTTCCGTACAGGAGATATTTATTCGGAAGGATGTACCAAGGTGGGATGTACTCAGATGGGTGATCTCATTGCTGAGAGAATAAAGTAATTCCTCCTGATATCGGTTAATGATATGTCTATGATTTGAAACGTGTTCTGGTTGAGTGATTGATCAGACATGCATAATATGTATAAAAAGTGAAAGGATATAGTCATGAGAAGTGATTCCGTAAAAGTCGGTGACGCACAGGCACCCCACAGAAGTCTTTTTAACGCACTAGGATTTACCGAAGAAGAGAGAAAGCGCCCCCTTATCGGTATCGTAACGTCATATAACGAGATCGTACCCGGCCACATGAATCTTGATAAGATTGCCGAAGCGGTTAAGCTCGGTGTTGCCATGGCAGGCGGTACTCCCGTTCTTTTCCCTGCGATCGCTGTCTGCGACGGTATCGCTATGGGACATATCGGAATGAAATACAGCCTTGTTACCAGAGACCTTATTGCCGATTCAACCGAATGTATGGCTATGGCTCACGGTTTTGACGGACTTGTCTGCATCCCCAACTGTGACAAGAACGTTCCCGGACTTCTTATGGCTGCTGCACGTGTTAATATTCCTACCGTATTCGTATCAGGCGGTCCCATGCTTGCCGGTCATGTACACGGAAAGAAGAGAAGCCTTTCTTCCATGTTCGAAGCAGTAGGAACCTATGCAGCCGGTAACATGACTAAGGAAGAACTCACCGAGTTTGAAGAGAAGGTATGTCCTACCTGCGGATCATGTTCAGGTATGTATACCGCAAACTCAATGAACTGCCTTACAGAAGCAATCGGTATGGGGCTTAAGGGCAACGGAACAATTCCTGCCGTTTATTCCGAGCGTATCAGACTTGCTAAGCATGCCGGAATGAAGATCATGGAGCTTGTTGAGAAGAATATACGTCCCAGAGATATTATGACCGACAAGGCATTCAAGAATGCGCTTACCGTTGATATGGCACTTGGATGTTCAACCAATACCATGCTCCATATCCCCGCTATCGCAAAAGAAGCAGGTGTAGATCTTAATATGGAGATGGTTAATGAACTCTCCGGTAAGACCCCCAATCTCTGCCACCTTGCACCTGCAGGTCCTACTTATATGGAAGATCTCAATGAGGCCGGCGGTGTATATGCAGTTATGAACGAGCTCTCTAAAAAGGGACTTATCGAAGAAGACTGCATGACAGTAAATGCAACCACCATCGGCGAAAATATAAAGAACGTGATCAACAGAGATCCCGAGGTTATCCGTCCTATCGACAATCCCTACATGGCTACAGGCGGTATTGCAGTGCTTAAGGGAAATCTTGCTCCCGATACCGGTGTTGTTAAGCAGTCCGCTGTTGTTCCCGAGATGCTTGTTCACGAGGGACCCGCAAGAGTATTTGACTGTGAAGAGGATGCAATTGCTGCGATCAAGGGCGGCAAGATCGTAGCAGGTGATGTTGTCGTTATCAGATATGAAGGCCCTAAGGGCGGACCCGGAATGAGAGAAATGCTCAATCCTACATCTGCAATTGCAGGAATGGGACTCGGATCAAGCGTTGCTCTTATCACTGACGGAAGATTCTCCGGTGCTTCAAGAGGAGCATCGATCGGACATGTTTCACCTGAAGCTGCCGTCGGAGGACCTATTGCACTTGTAAAGGAAGGCGATATCATCTCTATAGACATTCCTAACAGAAAGCTTGATGTCAAGGTTTCCGATGAGGAGATGGAAGAGCGCCGCAAGGCATGGACTCCCAGAGAGCCCAAGGTTAATACCGGATATCTTGCAAGATACAGAGAGCTTGTTACAAGCGGTAACAGAGGTGCTGTACTTGAGATTCCCCGTAAATGATCTGTTAACAGACTGATCAAAGCCGAGATAAGAAGTGATCATGAATCTCTGATGAGAAAATGATTCATGAATAAGAATATAGATTTAGGAGACTTTCGCAATGGAAATGAACGGATCAGAAATTGTAATCGCCTGTCTGAAAGAGCAGGGCGTTGATACTGTCTTCGGATACCCCGGAGGCACTATACTTAACATCTATGATGCGCTTTACAAGCATCAGGATGAGATCAGACACGTGCTTACCAGTCACGAGCAGGGTGCCGCACATGCTGCCGACGGTTATGCAAGAGCCACAGGCAAGGTCGGTGTATGTATGGCTACATCAGGCCCCGGTGCAACCAATCTTGTTACCGGTATTGCAACTGCATATATGGATTCCGTTCCTCTTGTTGCTATTACTGCTAACGTTAATCTTCCTGCCCTCGGAAAGGATTCTTTCCAGGAAGTTGATATTGCAGGCGTGACAATGCCTATTACAAAGCATGGCTTCATCGTAAAGAATATTAATGATCTTGCGCCCACTATCAGAAAAGCGTTTAAGATTGCCAAGACCGGACGTCCCGGCCCTGTTCTTGTCGATATTACCAAGGATGTAACAGCAGCGGTTACCGATTATGAGCCTGTAAATCCTGCAGAACCCGAGAGAGAGGTTCATTTTTCCGAAAAGGATCTTACAGAGGTTTCAGAAATGCTCTGCAAGGCCAAGAAGCCTTTTATCTATGTCGGTGGTGGTGCGATCATTTCAGACGCATCCGCAGAGGTTGCAGAACTCGCAGAACTTCTTGATGCTCCCGTTTGTGATACTCTTATGGCTAAGGGGGCATTTGACGGACATTCGGAAAGATATACCGGAATGATCGGAATGCACGGAACCAAGGCATCCAATCTCGGAGTTACCGAATGTGATCTCCTTGTTGCGCTCGGTGCAAGATTTTCAGACAGAGTTATCGGTAATCCCAAGAGATTTGCTGAAAATGCCAAGATCGTTCATCTCGATGTTGATGCAGCAGAGATCAACAAGAACATCCGTGTCGATGCAAGCCTTGTAGGAGATCTTAAGCTTACTCTGAAGGCACTTAATCCTCTTATCACCAAGCAGGATCATTCTGACTGGATGAAGCATATCGAAGAACTTAAGGAAAAGTATCCTCTCGGATATGACGGAAGCAAGCTTTCATGTCCTTATGTTATTTCGGAAATAGACCGTATTACTGAAGGCAAGGCTGTTATAACTACTGATGTAGGACAGCATCAGATGTGGGCTGCACAATACTACAATTATTCCAAGCCCAGAACCTTCCTTTCATCAGGCGGACTTGGAACAATGGGTTACGGACTTGGTGCATGTATCGGTGCACAGGTAGGAAGACCAGATGATCTGTGCATCAACATAGCGGGTGACGGATGCTTCAGAATGAACATGAACGAACTTGCTACCGCATCAAGATATAACATTCCCATTATCGAGGTTGTTATCAATAATCATGTTCTCGGTATGGTAAGACAGTGGCAGACGCTGTTTTACGGAAAGAGATATTCCCAGACCGTACTTAATGACAAGGTTGATTACTGTAAGGTTGCGGAAGGACTTGGCTGTAAGGCTATAAGAGTCACCACTCCCGAAGAGGTAGAACCTGCCATCAGGGAAGCAATCGATGCAAAGTGCCCTGTTCTCATTGAGTGCATCATTCCTGAGGATGACAAGGTATTCCCCATGGTTCCTGCGGGAGCACCGCTTAGCGAAGTGTTTGATGAGAAGGATATGAAGGAAGAATAGTATCACATGTCTGTAGAAAAGAAGCTTTCAAAGCGTGCGATAATTGTCATAATCCTTAATGTCATCGCATTTTTATTATTGTTATATCTGGTCACATCGTATTATTTTTCCAGAAGGTTCCTTCCGAATACTTGGATAGGGGATGTTTACTGTACCGGCAGAAGCGTTGATTCAGTGGCTTACGACCTCAGGGAAAAGATTGAGATTCCCGATGTAAGGATTTCATGGCTTACGGAAGGCTATCCTGATACATATATTAAGGCCGAGGATATAGGCTATATATATGATCTTCAGGCAGCCATTTATAAGGCAAAGGATACACAGAATCCATTTTCGTGGCCATCAGCACTGTTTACAAAGCAGGTGCTCCACCTTGAACCGATCATTTCATATGATCCGGAGGCGCTGACTAAGATATTTGACCAGCTTGACAGGGTTAAGGACGAAAGAAAAGAAGCACCGGTATATGAAATACGCCTTGATAAAGAATCGGGATATTACCCGTATGATACTCATTACAGAAGACTGGATACCGAAAGGGTTCTGGCTGATCTGAATGATAATCTTGCAAACGGAAGATTCAATCTTCAGCTCGACGGATCATATTTTTATGATGCACCGTATTCGACAGCTGAGCTTGATGAACAGGATTTCATGAATGAGCTGTCATCATTTCTTTTCACGGATCTTGTCTATGATATGGGTGCTGAAAAGATCGCTTTTGACAAGTCGGTTATGAGTTTTCTGATCGTTACGGAAAACGGAAGACCTGTAAAAGACGAAAACGGTGATTTTATCATCGATGATGATGCTGTGACAGCATGGGTGGATGATCTTTGCGAAAGATACGATACATATGGCCTTGACAGGCAGTTCAAGAGCAGTACCGGAAGAACTGTAACCATTCCTGCTTTCTACAGTACCTATGGCACGGAACTTGATCACGATGCGGAACTTAAGTATCTGTCGGAGATGATCCATTCCGAGGAACTTAGAGACGGTACACCGGATGTGCATACTCCCAAATATACACATGAGGCTACTGTAAGAGGACTGAATGATATAGGAGATACCTATATCGAGGTTGATCTTTCTGATCAGTATTTCTACTTTTACAAAGACGGTGAGCTTATCCTTGAGACAGATATAGTTTCTGGGGATATTCCGAAAGGATGGACCACGCCGAGGGGCGTTTTCTCCGTTTACTCCAAGGCAACGGATGCATGGCTGTATGGAAGGGATTATATAGATTTCGTTTCATACTGGATCGCATACTTCAATGCATACGGTATTCATGATTCTGACTGGAGAAGCGAATGGGGCGGTGAGATCTATACATATGACGGTTCCCACGGATGCATCAACATGGATAAGGATCCGGCACGTATAGTTTATGAGAATGCGGAGATCGGTACCCCGGTAATAGTTTACGATTATTAAGTTGACTAAAACATTTCAAAGTTTTATCTTAAAGAGGTTCGGATTAATATTTTAATAAATTAAAGTCGCATAGCGGCGATATTAAGGAGGAAAAAATGTCCAGAGTTTATAATTTCTCAGCAGGACCTGCAGTATTACCTGAAGAGGTTCTTAAGGAAGCAGCCGAGGAGATGCTTGATTACCAGGGATCAGGCCAGTCAGTAATGGAGATGAGCCACAGATCCAAGGTGTATGACACCATCATCAAGGAAGCTGAAGCAGATCTCAGAGAGCTTATGAATATCCCCGACAACTACAAGGTACTGTTCCTTCAGGGCGGTGCTTCCCAGTTCTTCGCAGAGGTTCCCATGAACATGATGAAGAATAAGAAGGCCGGATACATCGTTACCGGACAGTGGGCTAAGAAGGCTTATCAGGAAGCTAAGATCTATGGTGAGGCAGTTGAGCTTGCATCTTCAGCAGACAAGACCTTCAGCTACATTCCTGACTGTTCAGACCTTCCCATCACCGATGATATGGACTATGTCTACATCTGTGAGAACAATACCATCTATGGAACCAAGTATAAGACTCTTCCCAATACCAAGGGCAAGGTTCTTGTTTCCGATGTTTCCTCCTGTTTCCTTTCAGAGCCCGTTGATGTGACCAATTACGGTGTTATCTACGGCGGCGTTCAGAAGAATATCGGACCTGCAGGATGCGTTATCGCTATAATCAGAGAAGATCTTATCACCGACGACGTTCTTCCCGGAACTCCCACCATGCTCAAGTGGAAGACCCAGGCTGATAATGATTCCCTTTACAATACTCCTCCCTGCTACACCATATACATCTGTGGCAAGGTATTCAAGTGGCTCAAGAAGATGGGTGGACTTGAGGAGATGAAGAGAAGAAATGAGGAGAAGGCTAAGATCCTTTACGATTTCCTCGATGAGTCCAAGCTCTTCAAGGGCACTGTTGTAAAAGAAGACAGATCCCTCATGAATGTTCCTTTTGTTACCGGAGATGAAGAGCTCGATGCAAAGTTCGTCAAGGAAGCTACTGCTGCAGGATTTGTAAACCTCAAGGGACACAGAACCGTTGGCGGAATGAGAGCATCCATCTACAACGCTATGCCCAAGGAAGGCGTTGAGAAGCTCGTAGAGTTTATGAAGAAGTTTGAGGCAGAGAACGCTAAATAAGTGAAGCCTCTTTGAAAGGAGTTATCAATGTATAAGATCAATTGCCTGAATCCCATTTCTCAGGTAGGACTTGCAGACCTGACCGGAGATTTTCATATTACAGATAAGGTTGATGAGGCAGAGGGTATCCTTGTAAGAAGTGCTTCAATGCACGAGATGGAGCTTCCCGCTAACCTTCTTGCAGTTGCAAGAGCAGGTGCCGGAGTTAATAACATCCCTCTTGATAAGTGTGCTGAAAAGGGTATTGTCGTATTCAATACTCCCGGTGCTAATGCTAACGGTGTTAAGGAGCTTGTTATCGCAGGTATGCTCCTTGCAGCAAGAGATATCATAGGCGGTATCGAGTGGATCAAGGATAATGCTTCTGATGCAGATATTGCAAAGACTGCTGAGAAGCAGAAGAAGAATTTCGCAGGTACCGAGATCGCAGGTAAGAAGCTTGGCGTTATCGGTCTTGGCGCTATCGGCGTTAAGGTAGCAAATGCAGCTCTTCACCTTGGAATGGAAGTTTACGGATATGATCCTTACCTTTCCGTAAACGCAGCATGGAACCTTTCCAGAAATGTACACCATGTAGAGAAGGTAGAGGAAATCTACAAGGAGTGTGATTATATCACCATTCATGTTCCTCTTCTTGATTCAACAAAGGGAAGCATTAACAGAGAAGCTATCTCCATGATGAAAGACGGTGTTGTAGTTATCAACTATGCACGTGATCTGCTTGTTTCCGAGACTGATATGCTTGAGGCTCTCAAGAACGGCAAGGTAGCAAGATACGTATCTGATTTCCCTAATCCTACAACTGCAGGACAGCCCGGTGTCATCCTTACTCCTCACCTTGGAGCAAGCACCGAAGAGTCTGAAGACAACTGTGCTAAGATGGCTGTTGCTGAGATCATGGATTATCTTAACAACGGAAACATCAAGAATTCCGTTAACTTCCCCGCAATTGACATGGGACCCTGTGACAACAAGGGAAGAGTTGAGGTATTCCACAAGAATCAGGCTAACATGATCGCTCAGTTCACCGCTGTATTCGGAGCGGAGAAGGTCAACATCTCCGATATGATGAACAAGTCAAGAGGAGATTATGCAGTAACGCTTCTTGACCTTGACGATGTTCCTACCGAGTCTCTTGTTGAAAAGCTCGCAGCTGCTGAGGGAGTTCTCAGAGTCCGTGTAGTCAAGGGATGATCGGCTTATAGTTAAATGATAAAAGGCACGCCTTGGAGCGTGCCTTTTTTATTTAGAGAAGGTATTATGTAAAGAGAAGGTATTTTATGTAGAGAAGATATTTGTATTCATTACAGCATTTACAGATGAACATTGAAAAGCCCGTCATATGACGGGCTTTTCCTTACTTCTTGTCATCATCTTCGATGTCTTTAAGTGATTCCTGGAGTTTGTTCTCCATGTCGAGAGCAGCTTCTGATGCGAGATCCATATACTCGATGAAGATATCACTGAGTGCCATCTGTTTTTCTTCGGCTATCTCCTTCATGATAGGAGTCAGTTTATCGAGCTGGTACGAGATCGGTGTTTTCTGAGGATCGATATCCGGCATTACCTTCTCGGCATACTCATTGATCCTTGTTAGCATCTCACGCTGTTCTTTAGTCATTTTATTCCCCTTTATCTTTACCCCGGGAATTTAATCCCACAACGAATATTATAAACAAGCAGATTTAAAAATCAACATCCTGTGATGCTTGTTAGAAAAATTTAATAATGATACAATATTTGTTGGTTTTTTGAAAAAATAATAGCTTTTGTCTGAATTTCCAAACAATTTATTATCAGGAGAAGATTTATGGCTGACGTAAGACCTTTTAATGCATACAGACCTAAGAAGGGAATGGAAAGCGTTATCGCAGCACTTCCTTATGACGTATATAACCGTGCGGAGAGCGTAGAGATAGTAAAGGCTAATCCCGAGTCATTCCTTGCAATTGACAGAGCTGAGACACAGTTTTCCGACGATGTCGATACATATGATGACAGAGTTTATGCCAAGGCTGCAGCGATGATCCGTGAGAGGATCGAAGATGGCAGATTTGTCCAGGATGAAGGTGATCCCGGTTATTATCTCTATGAGCTTACGATGGACGGCCGTTCACAGACCGGTATTGTTGCATGCGCTTCAATTGACGACTACATAAACGGCGTTATCAAGAAGCATGAGAATACCCGTGCCGATAAGGAAGTGGACAGAATCCGCCACGTTGATACCACAGGCTTCCAGACGGGGCCTATTTTCCTTGCCTACAGAAAAAACAATCTTCTTAAGGCAATCATTGCTTCTGTTAAAAAGGGCGACCCCGATTGTGACTTTACTTCAGATGACGGAATAAGACACAGAGTTTTTTCCATTAAGGATCCTGAGAAGGTTGAAGCAATAAGACTTGCTTTTTCGGACATGGATGCTCTTTATATCGCTGACGGACATCACAGATGCGCCAGTGCGGTTAAGGTCGGTCTTAAGAGAAGGGAAGAGAATCCCGGCTATACCGGAAAAGAGGAATTCAACTATTTCCTCAGCGTTATTTTTCCGGGAGATGAGCTTAAGATCATGGATTATAACAGAGTTGTTAAGGATCTGAACGGACTCAGTGAGGTTCAGTTCTTTAATGAGGTTATTGCAAGATTTGAGGTCTGTGATGCCAAGAAGCTTTATTCTCCTGAAGACAAGGGACTTTTTGGAATGTATATATCCGGAAAATGGTACAAGCTCAGGGCACATCATGATCTTAAATCAGATGATCCCGTAGATGGCCTTGATGTTTCTGTACTTCAGAATGGTTTACTTGGCCCTGTTCTTGGAATAGGTGATCCCAGAACAGATAAGAGGATCGATTTTGTCGGAGGTATAAGAGGACTTAAGGAACTTGAGAAGAGGTGCTCAGAGGATATGCAGGTTGCATTCTCGATGTTCCCCACATCAATAGATGAGCTCTTTAATGTAGCCGATGCCGGACTTCTCATGCCGCCTAAATCGACCTGGTTTGAGCCTAAGTTAAGAAGCGGACTTTTCCTTCACAAGATAGACTTGTAAAAAAATAAGACTGGAGTTTTGGAAAATGAACAAGAGACTGTATAAACTTATGGACTGGGCCTTTATTGAGGAGGTCATTTATTCAGAGTGTTCACATCCGCAGGATCTTCTCGGACCTCATGCCAAGGGACAGACTACGCTCCTTCAGGCTTATTTTCCGGGATCGGATTCCGTTGTTGTTAAATGGAAGGACAGAGGAGAACCCGGAAAGCCCTGTGAGACTAAGATGGAAGTTGCAGATGATGACGGCTTTTATGCGCAGCTTCTTCCTACCAGGGATCCCGGAGCCTATACATATGTCGTGACATATGAAAAGAGACTTGAAGACGGTAAGACTCTGAAAAAGAAGGTCTTAAGGTGCGGTGATCCTTACAGACACAAGAACATTATCAAAGATTCGGATATTGCCAGATTTGTTGAGGGTACTTGTGTCGATGCGGATTCCATTCTCGGAGCACATGTAATGACTCTGGATGAAGAAGACGGTACCCTTTTTGCAGTATATGCTCCTGCTGCCATGAGAGTCAGCGTTGTCGGCGATTTCAATTCATGGGACGGACGCACACACCAGATGTGTAAAAGAGGTGAGTCCGGCATTTTCGAACTCTTTGTTCCGGGTGTTTCAGAAGGTGAGAAATACCAGTTTGAGATCAAGTTCAGAAATTATGAGATTCACAGATCAGCAGATCCCTATGCTGCATGTGTTTCCGCAGATAATGAAATGATCTCCGTTGTCTCCGGTGAAAAGACTGCAAAAGTAACTCCTTTATCAAACAGTAAGAAAAAGCTTAAAGAAACTCCCATAAGCGTATTCCAGGCAGATCCTTACAGTTACGTAGGGGAAGGATCATCTGCGTTTGCAAGAATGGATAAGGAACTTGTTTCTTACGTAAAGGAATGCGGATATACCCATGTAAGTATCGGAAATATCCTTTCTTCATCAAGAAAGTCTTCTGATAAGATCCTTTCATATTTTGCAGTGGATACAAGGCTCGGAACTTCTGAGGAGTTTGCATCACTTGTAAATGATCTTCACCAGGCAGGTATAGGAGTGATCCTTGACTGGGTTCCTTCTTATTTTGCCTCGGAAGAAGGCGGTCTTTCCGGATATGACGGGACCGGACTTTATGAACACATTGATCCGAGACAGGGTTATGCTGCAGATATTGATGCATGCCTGTTTAATTATTCAAGTAACACCGTATGCAATTTCCTTCTTTCATCGGGTTCACGTCTTGTGACAAAATACGGACTTGACGGTATCAGAGTCTATGGAACCGCCAGAATGCTGTATCTTGATTATTCCAAGACAGAATGGGTTCCGAATATTTACGGCGGAAATGAAAATATTGATGCTGTAGCTTTTCTGAAGAAATTCAATACCGAGATGGCTAAGAAATTCCCGGGACTTCTTCTTGTTGCAGAGGATTCTTCACTTCATCAGGGTATCACGGATCCTGTATCTGATAACGGTCTGGGATTTGATCTTAAGTGGAATGAAGTGTTCTATGATGATTACAGAAGCTTTATAGGATATGATCCGCTTTACAGAGGAAGGAACCTGCATATTCTTCCCGACAGCTTTACTTACGCTTTCGTTGAAAATTATATTCTTCCTTTTTCCGGAAGGGAAAAGACTTCGGAGATCGGTCAGTTTGCTGATCTTCTTACCGGAGATGATGATTCAAAGAAGGCGCAGCTGAGACTTTCACTTGGATTTTTGTTTGCACATCCGGGCAAAAAGCTTGTTGGAATGGATACACATGCCGGAGATTCAAAGCTCATGGCAGCTCTTAACGAACTGTACAGGAAGGAACCTGCTCTTTACAAAAATGAGTCCGATCCTGAATGCTTTGAATGGCTCAGCAATATGAACGGGGACCAGTCTTGTATTTCCTTTGTAAGAAAGACAGATGACCCTGAGGATATGCTGGTAATGGTCGTCAATTTCTCCGGAATAGAACAGGATTTCCGTACGGGTGTCCCCTACGAAGGAAAATACAAAGAGATATTCACAACTGATGATAAAGCCTATGGCGGAACATCATCCGTATCAAGGACTGTCAGAAAAGCAACAGATAAGCGCCTTGACGGAAGGACACAGTCCATATCGGTCAAGATTAGGCCTCAGAGCATGATCATCATGAAGTTTATTCCCTATACAGAGGAAGAACTTGAGAAGGTAATAGAGCAGAGGATAAGGAATTATACTCCTATCAAAAAGAGTAAGAAGTGACTTGATTTTTAGAACTTCAGTCTATATAATCAAAAAGTCGTCTTAAGGCGATGATGCGGTGATCATATTCACCGCAAAATGCCGGAATGGCTCAGTTGGTAGAGCGAAGCATTCGTAATGCTTAGGTCAGGGGTTCGAGTCCCCTTTCCGGCTATGGTTTTAACCCCGGAGGGTTCGAGTCTCCGGGGTTTTTATTTTGATCATTTTTTATATTGACATACACCACATAATTTAAGAGAATATTAAAGATTATATATAAAAAGAAGGTGACTGTTATGGCACAGTTATGGGGAGGCAGATTTACCAAGCCCACCGATGAAAAAGTATATGCATTCAATGCATCCATTAACTTTGACAAGAGGATGCTGAGACAGGATATCTGCGGAAGTATCGCTCATGCAAGGATGCTCGGAAAGCAGGGAATCATTCCTGCAGAGGATGCAGAGAAGATTGAGACCGGACTTAAGGGCATTTATGAAGATGTTCTTAACGGAAAGATCGAGATAACCGAGAAGTACGAGGATATTCATTCCTTTAACGAATCTGTTCTGACCGATCGTATCGGGGATGCCGGAAAGAGACTTCATACAGGAAGAAGCCGCAATGATCAGGTTGCTCTTGATATGAGGATGTATGTAAGAGGTGAGATCTGCGTGACGGACAGCCTTCTTGATGATCTTCTCAAGGTTATCCTTGATGTCATGAAGGCTAATACGGATACCTACATGCCGGGATTTACACATCTTCAGAAGGCACAGCCCGTAACACTTGCACATCATATGGGTGCTTACTTTGAAATGTTCAGGCGTGACAGACTGAGATTGTCTGATATATATAAGAGGATGAATGAGTGTCCTCTCGGAGCCGGTGCTCTTGCGGGTACCACATATCCTTTGGACAGGGAATTTACCGCAAACGAACTCGGATTCGACAGGCCTACAGCCAATTCAATGGATTCTGTATCCGACAGGGATTATCTTATAGAGTATCTTGATGCACTTAGCATCATAATGATGCATTTATCCAGAAGCTGTGAGGAGATCATAACCTGGAATTCCAATGAATACAGATTCGTTGATATAGACGATACATATTCGACCGGATCCAGTATCATGCCTCAGAAAAAGAACCCGGATATTGCTGAACTTGTAAGGGGCAAGACCGGAAGAGTGTATGGTTCGCTTTTCGGACTTCTTACCACAATGAAGGGTATCCCGCTTGCATATAATAAGGATATGCAGGAGGACAAGGAAGGCGCATACGATGCCATGGATACCGCAAACAGTTGTATCGACCTCTACACCGGAATGCTGAAGAGCATGAAGTTCAATAAAGAAACCATGGAAAAGAGTGCTTCGGGCGGTTTCACGAATGCAACCGACGCTGCAGATTATCTGGTTGTTAAGGGAATTCCTTTCAGGGATGCACATGGAATTGTCGGAAGGATGGTTCTTGAATGCATAGAT
Organism: uncultured Lachnospiraceae bacterium; assembly: GCA_946631295.1. GTDB lineage: Bacteria > Bacillota > Clostridia > Lachnospirales > Lachnospiraceae > AC2028. The sequence goes on along the minus strand of CAMOZY010000025.1, from coordinate 18,312 downwards.
AAGGGTATCACTATCGATGAGATGAGTCTTGAAGATCTTAAAGCACTTTCACCTGTGATAGAAGAGGATTTCTATACAGCAGTAAGCATTAAGACCTGTGTCGAGAAAAGATCCACAAAGGGAGCTCCCGGGCCTGAAGCAATGAAGGAAGAGATAGCTCTTTGCAGTGAATTTATCGACAAGACACCGCATCTTACAGATCCGCTTGATAAGATCCTTAAATAAGTGATGCTGGTTTTGAATCATAAAACAGGATTACAAGTCTGATATGTAAAAAAATTTGACAGATGCTGATTCCGTAAAATAAACGGGATCTGTATAAAGAGGAGGTTATATTATGAGTGACAAATTGAAGGTAGGTATACTTGGCGGAACGGGTATGGTTGGACAGAGATTTATTTCTCTTCTTGAGAATCATCCCTGGTTTGAGGTTACGGTTATTGCCGCATCTCCCAGAAGTGCAGGCAAAACTTACGAAGAAGCTATCGGTGACAGATGGAAGATGACTACTCCCATGCCCGAAGCTGTTAAGAAGATTGTTGTTAAGGATGTTTCCAATGTTGCAGAGGTTGTTAAGGATGTTGACTTCTGCTTCAGCGCTGTTGATATGAGCAAGGATGAGATCAAGGCTATTGAAGAAGAGTATGCCAAGACCGAGACCCCTGTCGTATCCAATAACTCAGCTCACAGATGGACTCCCGATGTCCCCATGATCGTACCTGAGATCAATGCTTCTCACGTTGATGTCATCGAATATCAGAGAAAGAGACTCGGAACTACCAGAGGATTTATTGCTGTAAAGCCTAACTGTTCAATTCAGTCCTATGCTCCCGTTCTTACCGCATGGAAAGAGTTTGAGCCTGCTCAGGTTGTTGTATCTACCTATCAGGCTATTTCCGGAGCAGGCAAGACTTTCAAGGACTGGCCTGAGATGGTTGAGAATGTTATTCCTTACATTGGCGGAGAAGAGGAAAAGAGTGAGAAGGAGCCTCTCAGACTGTGGGGTAAGATCGAAGGCGGAGTTATCGTTCCCGCAACCGCACCCCTTATCACTTCTCAGTGTATAAGAGTTCCCGTTCTTAACGGACATACCGCTTCCGTATTTGTTAACCTTGCTAAGAAGGCAACAAAGGAAGAACTTATCGAGAAGATGATCAGCTTCTCAGGAGAGCCTCAGAAGCTTGGACTTCCCAGCGCTCCCAAGCAGTTCATCCAGTATCTTGAAGAGGATAACAGACCTCAGGTTACTCTCGATGTTGATTATGAGAGAGGAATGGGCATCAGCGTAGGCCGTCTCAGAGAAGATACTCTTTTCGACTGGAAGTTCGTAGGACTTTCACACAATACCGTAAGAGGTGCTGCAGGCGGAGCTGTTCTCTGCGCAGAGCTTCTTAAGGCTAAGGGATATATTTCAGCAAAATAATTCAAATGAATTCTATTGCCGGCGTTAAGGTCTTATTTGAGGGGGACTGAAACTGCGTAATTAAACGGTATAGAGGGATCGATGGAAGAAAAGAATTATCAGCTTGATCTTCTGAAAGCACAGAACGCTCAGTTATCCAAAAGTGAACACATTTACAGGATCGTATGTGAATCATCGGATTACGGATATATCTATCAGTGTCTTGGAGGTGAAGACGTATTGACCTTCGGCTCTTTTGAGAGCATGTTCGGACTGACTCTTCACCGTACAAGAGACTTTGATGAACTTCTTGAAAAGTTTCATGAAGACGACCGTAAGGCAATACGTGAAACTCTTATTCCCGAGGAAAATTCCAGAGAATTTGCGACCTGTGAATGCAGATCCGCTAACGGTCATATCTGGTACAGGATCGTAACACGTATTGAACGTTCTGAAGATGGAGTTTTTGCCGATAAGGACAAGATAATAACATTCATGAACATAACCAGAGAGAAGGCTCAGCATTCTGACCTTCTCTATATGGCTTATTACGATACCACTACAGGAATCTATAACCGTAATTATTTTGTTTCGCTTCTTACGGAGTTCATAGCAAGAGCAGATGTCGATAAGTGCAGGGTTTCCCTGCTTATGATCGACATTGATGATTTCAAGAAGATCAATGATGTTCAGGGAATCATAATAGGTGATGAACTTCTCCAGCAGTTCGGATTCTGGCTCAAAGGCAAAATGGTAAAGGACCGCATAATATGCAGTCACATCAATAACGACATTTTCTGTGTAGCCATTTATGATGCCTCCGGACAATATTCTGTTGATAATTTCTACAATGATCTGAAAAAGAGATTTTCTGAGCCCTTTGTCATGAGCACAGGCCAGGAAATTGCCATAACAGCCAGCGTAGGCGTTGCCGAGTATCCTGATGCAGGAGGCTCTGCTCTTGATATCATTAACTGTGCCGATATCGTCGTATATAACTGCAAGAAGATGGGGAAGAACATCCTGCAGTATTTTGAAGCACCCATACTTGATGATTTCCTTAAGAATGTAGATATCGAGAACAAACTTAAAGAGGCTGCCTTCAATAATAATTTCATGATGTATTATCAGCCTCAGTATGTTGCCAAGACAAGAAGACTGCGCGGCGTTGAAGCTCTGATCAGATGGAAGGATGACAGCGGAAAGATGATACCTCCGTCTGTATTTATTCCCATTGCAGAGAAAAACGGGCTTATAGATCATATAGGTCATTTTGTTGTTGAAGAATCCATAAAGCAGTATAAAAAATGGTCTGAATTCTACAACATGCAGTTTAAGATATCGATCAACATCTCCGCACTTCAGTACAAGAAGGATGATTTTGTTGATTCCATCATGACTATCATCGATAAAAACGGTGTCGATCCATCGGATGTGGAACTTGAGATAACAGAGAGTATTCTCATTGATGATTTTGATTCGGTAACAGCCAAACTTACGAGACTGAGAAATTTTGGTGTCGGTATTTCACTTGATGATTTCGGTACCGGTTATTCATCACTTTCATATCTGAAGAAGTTCCCTATCGATACTCTGAAGGTTGATAAGAGCTTTATTGATACTGTACTTGATGATGCATCAACAAGGATAATAACCGAATCAATTCTTAATATGTCACATGCGATGGGTTTCGAAACCATTGCTGAGGGCGTTGAAAACGAAAGACAGTACAGCTATCTGACAAGTGCCGGATGCGATGTCATTCAGGGATTCTATCTTGGAAAACCGCTCCCGTCCGAAAAGATCGATGAGCTGCTTTCATACATGAAATAATAAAGGACTTTTGATTTGCCTAAGAATCTGTTCATAACGGAAAAACCCAGTGTCGCGAGTCAGTTCTCGCAGGCTCTGCATGAAAATATGCGAAGAAGCGACGGATTTTTCGAGGGTGACAGTTCTGTGATAACATGGTGTGTTGGTCATCTTGTGTCGATGAGCTATCCCGAAGAATATGATCCTGCTCTTAAGCTGTGGAGATATGACACTATCCCCTTTATTCCCGATACCTACAAGTATCAGGTTATAGATAACGTTAAGAAACAGTTCGAGATAGTCAAAAAACTTCTTACACGCGATGATATAGCGTGTATCTATATATGCACCGACTCGGGAAGAGAAGGTGAATACATCTACAGACTGGTTGACCGGATGGCGGAGGTTCCTGCGGACAAGCCGCGAAAAAGAGTCTGGATCGATTCTCAGACAGAAGAAGAAATCGCCAGAGGAATACGTGAAGCCAAGGACTGGTCTGCTTATGACAATCTGTCCGATGCCGCATATCTCAGGGCACAGGAAGATTATCTGATGGGCATCAATTTTACGAGAGCCCTTACCCTTAAATATTCAAAAAAATGTGCAAGCCTTCTTGGACTTGAAAGGCTTACGGTAACTGTCGGACGGGTAATGACCTGTGTTCTCGGAATAGTTGTAAGAAGAGAACAGGAGATAAGAAATTTTGTTAAGACTCCGTTTTATAAGGTTTTAATGAAAGCTGATATAGGCGGTGAGGAAGCAGATCTTCTCTGGAAGGTAAGTGATTCCTCTGCATATATGGGTTCACCGCTTCTTTATAAAGATAACGGCTTCAAGGAAAGAGCTGCTGCAGAAAAGCTTATTTCAGATTTGGAATCATCAGGAAACAAAGAGGCTGAGATAACAGAGATCTCAAGAAAAAGCGAGAAGAAAAATCCTCCTCTTTTATTCAATCTTGCAGAACTTCAGAATGTATGTTCAAAACTGTTTAAGATAAGCCCTGCAGATACACTTAATATCGCTCAGGAACTTTATGAAAAGAAACTGACTACATATCCCAGAACTGATGCAAGAGTTCTTTCAACTGCGGTATGCAAGGAGATTAATAAGAATATAAGCGGCCTTAAAAGCTATTCTATGCTTTCTGCCGAAGCTTCAGAGGTGCTTGCCGGTGATGCCTGGAAATCAATAGCAAAGACCAAGTACTGTAATGATAAGGCTATTACGGATCACTATGCCATTATCCCTACCGGGCAGGGCCTCGGTAACCTTGGAAGCCTGAGCAGGCAGGCAGCGGATGTTTACGAATTGATATGCAGAAGATTTTTATCTGTTTTTTATCCTGCTGCTGTTTTTAAGAAGACTCAGATAACAGCATCCGAAGGAAGGGAAATATTCACAGCATCCTATAAGGTTCCCGAATCAGAAGGATACATGAAGGTATTTAACTGTTCTTTCCAGAACAAAAATGATCAGACCGAAGATAAGCCTGAAAACGGGGATGATGAAAACGATGATCAGGCTGCTGATGAAACACTCAGGAAAGCACTTGAGACTCTGAAAAAAGGTGACAAACTGAAGGTGTGTTCACATGACATTAAGGAAGGCGAAACATCACCTCCAAAGCGTTATACATCAGGAAGCATCATTCTTACGATGGAAAATGCCGGACAGTTTATTGAAGATGAAGAACTGAGAGCTCAGATAAAGGGAAGCGGTATCGGAACAAGTGCTACAAGAGCGGAGATACTGACTAAACTTCAGACTATAGGATATCTCGATCTTAACAAAAAGACTCAGATAATAACTCCAACGCTGCTCGGAGAGATGATCTACTATATAGTTAACGGATCCATACCATCACTTCTTGATGCAAAGCTGACCGCAAGCTGGGAGAAGGGCTTATCCGGAGTTGCAGACGGAAGTATTACTTCGGAAGATTATAAGGAAAAGCTCGGAAAGTTCGTTACAGCCAAGACCAACGAGGTAAAGGGAAAATATAACTCCGACGGCCTCGATGATGTTTATAAGCATATAAGCGGATATTATAAAAAGCCCGCTGCTGCAAAGGCAAAGAAATCATGATGCGAAACAGGCCGGAGGGTTCGGATGATTGCAAATGCACCAATGTCCGGCTTCCTTGACATATATATTCCATATAAGGTATCATGCGATTGATTTCAGATTATCCTAAAGAGGAGAGAAAACAATGGATTTCAATAATCAGAACAATCAGCCACAGGATCAGAATACGTCCCAGTATCAGACTCAGGGCGGACCTCAGCCTCAGCCCCAGTATCAGGGACAGTATCAGGCTCCAAATACAAATATGAACCAGGGATATACCCAGTATACGAATCAGTATTCTTCTTCTGGAATGAATCAGAATTTTGGTCTCCAGCAGCCTCATTATTCTTCACAGAATAATTTTTCCGGACAGAACATGGGATATCAGGCAGGATATCAGGGAAATGATCAGTTTACCAGCCCTTACGCTCAGGCTCCTGCCAAGCCCGGCCCTAATGCCTGCCAGGTCATTTCGCTGATCTGTGGTATACTTTCACTTATTTGCTGTTGCACAGGTATTATTGGTGTTATTCTCGGCCTTGTCGGAACCATCCTTGCAATTATCGGTAATAAGCAGAACAAGCATGGTATAGGAACAGCAGGTCTGGTATGTTCCATCATAGGACTTGTTCTTGCCGGAGTTCTCCTTATTCTTTCGCTTGTTGGAGTTTCGGCGATTCCCAGTTCGATAAACGATCTTTATGATTACATGGATATGTAATGACATTCAACCATAAGGAAAATGAAGATAAACAAAAAAAGCCATTCTCTGTAAGGGAATGGCTTTTTGGTATGTCTTTTGACCGAAAAATATTCTGGCTTGGACTTTTGATGGCACTCATATGTGGAGCAGGATGGTTTTTTTATCCTCACATTAGTTCGCTGCTTGGGATCACGGAATGCCGTTTTAAGCAGGTGACAGGATTTTATTGTCCCGGATGCGGTGGGACGAGAGCGGTCAAAGCTCTGCTTTCGGGACACATCATCAAAGCAATAATTTATCATCCCTTTGTTCCATACTGCTTATTCATGTGGATCATATATGAGGGAAGCCATATTCTTGAAATGCTGCATGTTCCAAAGATAAAGGGAATGAAGTTTGAGAATGCATATGCCTATTTTGGAATTTATATTATCTTTATCAACTGGATTCTCAAGAATTTCATATTGTTCCTGCTTAATCACAGCTAAATAATCAGGCAATATTCTGCAATTGTCATTCGGGCTGCGGGTCCTGTCACTGAGAAAAAATATATAAATAAATGCCCGTTGTTTATTCTCCCTGAGTGAGCGTCCCCTGATCGGTGCCTGATAAATTCGCGTCCTGAGATACCTCTCCGTTCAGGAATGTCATGATGACCTTGATCCTTTTGAACGCATTTGCATAATTCGTATCAGCATCCTCTGTCAGTATCGAAATGCTTTCCGGATCCAGGGAGTCGTTGGAGAAAATCTCGGAATAAGAGGATACTGCCTTTGACATGTATTCTGCAGCTTCATCTGCAAGGTGCTCAAGATAATTGAAATCTTCCGGGAAGTCAACATTTGCAAAATCCGTAAAAAGAGTATTCAGTTCATTCAGTTTGCCGGTCAGTTCGTTTCTGTATGTGACATTACTGAAATCAATTGAATTGATCGCTGCATCAATCTCTGTGATGTTTGTACTGAATGTATCTATGGCAGTTCTGAAAGCTTTGATCTCTTCGGAATCGGCTTCGGACTGTGACTGTTTTCCGCAGCCGCAGAGGAGTGAAACTACCAAAATAGTGATAAGTGCAAAAAGCTTATTTGTTTTCATTTTAATGCCTTCCGGTATTGTTAAATTGCCTGCGTTTCTATATAATAACACAATTGCAGGGCCATTGCTAACAGAGTGAAATGATTTTTGAAAAATCACTTGACATAATTCGGAGGCCTCTATATAATCATTTGATGTGTGTCGCAGATATTTATTTGATACACTGTATTTGAGAAAATTCAATGGATAAGGAGGTGTTTCAAATGTCCATTTGCCCTAAGAATAAATCATCCAAAGGTCATAGAGATCAGAGAAGAGCTAATTGGAAGATGTCTGCTCCCACTCTCGTAAAGTGCAGCAAGTGCGGATCACTTATGGTTCCTCACAGAGTTTGTAAGAACTGTGGTTCTTACAACAAGAAGCAGATCGTAGAGACAGACTGATCGGTTTAACTGACTAATACGGGGACGGTTTCTTAACGGATACCGTCCCTTTAGTATGCCCGGATTTTATGGGGATGCATTCTTATTTGAAGCCATCCCCTTAATTTTATGTCTACCCCCAAAATGCACAAAAAGCCCGAAGAATAATAATGCTTATTGAGGTTGATTTTTATAATTCCTACTAGTATATTTATCTGTGGTTGATCAAAAAACGTAAAGGATTGATATATGGCTGAAAGTGTAAATATAGCTGTTGATGCCATGGGCGGAGACAATGCACCTGCCGAGGTTGTAAAGGGTGCGGTTGAGGCTATAGAAAAAACAACTGATCTGAGGGTATTCCTTGTCGGTAAAGAAGATCTTGTAAGAGCTGAACTTTCCAAATATACATATGATCCTGACCGCATCGAGATTGTTCATGCATCCGAGGTGATTGAGATGGCTGAACCGCCTGTAATGGCAGTCAGGACCAAGAAGGATTCTTCGCTTGTAAAATGTATGTATATGGTCAAGGAAGGAAAGTGCGATGCACTTGTCACTGCCGGTTCTACAGGAGCTTTCCTTGTCGGAGGACAGATTATAGTCGGCAGGATCAAGGGTGTTGAAAGACCTCCTCTTGCTCCTTTTATTCCCACAATGGATGGAAGATGTCTTCTTCTTGACTGTGGAGCAAATGTTGATGCAAGGCCCACTCAGCTTGTACAGTTTGCCAAGATAGGTTCTGCGTATGTAAAGAAGGCATGCGGCATAGCTAATCCCAGAGTCGGTATCGTTAATATCGGCGCCGAAGAGGAAAAGGGAAATGCTCTTGTCAAGGAGACGTTTCCTCTTTTGAAGGCAACTCCCGAGATAAATTTTATCGGAAGCGTAGAGGCCAGGGATATTCCTTACGGAGCTGCGGATGTTGTTGTTTGTGAGGCTTTTGTCGGAAATGTTATCCTCAAGATGTATGAGGGCGTCGGAAAAACTCTTCTGAAGTCCATGAAGGAAGCTTTCATGTCTTCAACAAGAAGCAAGATAGGTGCGGCACTCGCAAAACCCGCACTCAAGGAAACACTTAAGAAGTTTGATACTGATCAGTACGGAGGAGCACCTCTTCTTGGATGCAACGGGCTGCTCGTCAAGACTCACGGATCAAGCAAGTCTGTTTCCATATGTAATTCAATCCTGCAATGCAAACTTTTTGCAGATCAGAATATAAATGATGACATTAAGGAAATGTTCGCTATTTCTACAGATATTTAAGGAGGCTTTTTTATGGAATTCGAAAAATTAAAAACAATCATTGCCGAGGTTCTCAATGTTGATCCCGAGGAGATCACTCTTCAGTCAACCTTTACCGACGACCTTGGTGCAGACTCTCTTGACGTTTATCAGATCATCATGGGTCTTGAAGATGCATTTGATATAAAGATTCCCGAGGAGAGCGCAGAGAAGATCTCAACAGTCGGTGAGGCTGTAGAGATGATCAAGGCCGCTCTTTCCGGAAACGACTGATCGTTTATAGAAAACATAAGTCCCGAGAGGTGATGCACAGTCTATCATCCGATCACCTCTCGGGATAATTTTTTTGGAGAGATCGTATGGATAGCTCTGAGATGAAAGAACTTCAAAATCTCATAGGGTACACATTCAAAAATGAAGATCTGCTGCTTCAGGCGCTGACACACTCGTCGTTTTGTAATGAGCAGCTTATCAATAAGACCGGGGATTACGAAAGGCTTGAGTTCCTTGGTGATGCTGTTCTTGAATGTGTGAGCAGTGAATTCCTTTTCGGAAGATATCCCGAGAAAAAAGAGGGAGAATTATCCAAGATTAGGGCATCAATGGTTTGCGAACCTTCCCTTGCATTCTGCGCCAGGGATATAAGACTCGGCTCGTTCTTAAGACTCGGAAAGGGTGAGGAGCGTACCGGAGGCAGGGAGAGGGACAGTATCATTTCCGATGTCATGGAAGCAATCGTAGGCGCTATCTTTTTGGACGGCGGCTTCGAAAATGCAAGGGAATTCATTCATCGTTTTATATTATCCGATCTCGAGAATAAACAGCTCTTTTTCGATTCCAAGAGCAATCTTCAGGAATTTGTTGCAAAGAATCTGAAAAAGGAACTTGAATATATCACCGACGAGGAAAACGGGGAGAGTAATGAAAAAGTCTTCAGCTCCAAGGTCCTTATAGGCGGTGAACTTATTGCGGAAGGAAGAGGCCGCAGTAAGAAGGCTTCCCAACAGGAAGCAGCTTATAATGCATTACTGAAGCTCAGGAGTTCAAATGTTTCTTAAAAGTATTGAAATTCAAGGTTTTAAATCTTTCGCTGTCAGAACGGTTCTTCTTTTCCATGAAGGCGTAACAGGTATCGTAGGACCTAACGGATCGGGAAAGAGTAATATCGCCGATGCGGTCAGATGGGTTCTTGGTGAACAGAGTGTAAAACAGCTTCGTGGCGGTTCCATGCAGGATGTCATTTTCTCCGGAACTCAGACCAGGAAGCCTCTTAGTTATGCATATGTTGCTATAACCCTGGATAATTCCGACCATGCTCTCAATATTTCTTATGAAGAGGTTACGGTAGCAAGAAGGCTGTACAGATCAGGCGAAAGTGAATATCTTCTCAATGGCACTCCCTGCAGACTCAAGGATGTTAATGAACTCTTTTTCGATACAGGTATCGGAAAGGAAGGATACTCCATAATCGGTCAGGGCCAGATTGATAAGATACTTTCCGGTAAGCCTGAGGAAAGAAGAGAGCTTTTTGATGAGGCCGCTGGTATCGTTAAGTTTAAATACCGTAAGAGTGCTGCTCTTAAGAAGCTTGATAATGAGCAGAATAATCTTGTCAGAGTAAATGATATCCTTGCCGAGCTTGAAAGACAGATCGGACCTCTCGAAAGACAGTCAGCAAAGGCCAAGGAATGGCTCAAATACAAGGAAGAACTTAAGACAATCGATGTCAATTCGTTCCTTCTTGAAAATGAGTCTCTTAAAAAATCCGCTGCGGAACTTCAGGGAAGACTTGATGTCGCATCCGGAGAACTGGACTCTGCAACAAAAGAGTATAACAAGGTAAAAGAGGATTACAATTCCGTTCAGCTTGAGATGGAGGATCTGGAAGAGGCCATCGAAAATGCAAGGGAACTTGTTTCCGGTGCGGATTCTGCCAGACAGAAGCTTGAAAGCTCAATAGAACTTCTCAGAGAGCAGATCAATTCAAGCAAAGAAAACATAACTCATTTCTCGGAAAGAAAAGAGGCCCTTACACTTGAGATAGAAAAGTATCAGGCTGAAAAGGACTCTATACTTGCCGATTCAGAGTCTGAGGAAGAACAGGCTTCCAAGGTAGAGTCTGAAGCTGCATCCAGAAAGGAAGCGCTCGACAAAGCACAGGAAGCTATACAGGACCTTAATACCCAGATAGAAGAGCATGCTGCGGGTATAATGGATGAACTGAAGAAGCGTTCTGAGATTCAGGGACGCATCAGCCATTATGATGCCGTTATGCAGCAGATAGAGCTTCGTAAGGCTGAACTTCAGAGCAAGCTCCTGAGGGCACGCTCGGATGAAGAAGCAAGAGAAGATACCATCAAGCAGTATGAGGAAGCATTTGAGAAGGTCAGCGCTGAGATTGCTGAAATGAACAAATCACTTTCAGAGCTTGATACAAAGGTAAGTCAGTACAGAGCAAAGCTTACCGATAAGGATGAAGAATTAAGAAAGCTCCAGGAAGAGTATCATAAGGAAAATTCCAGATATCAGGCACTTCAGGATATTGCCGAAGCTTATGAAGGATACGGCAATTCAGTCAAGAAGATAATGGAGCAGAAGAGCTCCAATAAGGGAATCATTGGTGTCGTTGCCGATATCATAAAGGTTGAGAATAAGTACGAAACAGCAATCGAAACCGCTCTTGGCGGAAACATCCAGAATATAGTCACAAGGGATGAAGCTACTGCCAAGAAAATGATAAGCTTCCTCAAAGAGGGAAAACTCGGAAGAGCAACATTCCTTCCTCTTGACAGTGTGAGAAGACCTGAAGAACTTAAGGCCAAGGATGCTCTGAATGAGCCCGGTATGCTCGGCCTTGCAAGTGATCTTGTTGAATCCGATAAAGAATATGAAGATATCATCAAGTTCCTGCTCGGAAGATTTATTGTTGCCGACAATATGGATAATGCAACGAAGGCAGCAAGGAAGTTTAATTATACTCTCAGAGTAGTTACACTGGAGGGTGAACTTCTTATGCCCGGTGGATCCATAAGCGGTGGTGCATTCAGAAATAACAGCAATTTCCTTGGAAAGAGCAGAGAGATAAATGATCTGAAGAAAAAGGTTGATAAGCTTTCTGCTGATATTGCCGCAGCACAGAAGGAAATCGAAGAGACCAGGGAGAACAGAAATACTTCCAGAGCAGAACTCGATAAGTTAAAGCTCGATATTCAGAATAAGGTTCTTGAACAGAACACTGCAAGACTTACTCTTCAGTCTGAGCGCGACAGGTTCAACGAAGAGAGTGAGAATGCAATAACCCTTAAGCAGGAACAGGCTGATATCGAAAAAGAGATCGTCGATGCTGCCAATGCAAGAGACGAGGCTGCAGATATCCTTAAAGAGAGTGAAAAGAATGAAAAGCGTCTTCGTGATGAGGAAGCTGATCTTAATGAGATACTCAGGGGTAAGCAGGCTGAAGAATCAGAGGCTGCTGCCAGAGTAAATGAATGGGAAGTTGAAGTCCAGAAGATGAAACAGGCCAAGGACTTCAAGCAGGCTAACCTTAACCGTGTTGAGGAATCTCTTGCGGGAGCATCCTCTGAGATGGAAAGCCTGAATAATTCCATTGAGACAAACAACAATTCGATAAGTGAAAAGGAAGAGCAGATCGGTGAGATAAGAAAGACTATCGATGTTTCTTTCGTAGAGCAGGAAAAATCCGCAGAGCTTCTTAAGAATTCACTTACCAGAAAAGAAGAGCTTTCTGCAAAACAGAAGGGCTTCTTTGAAAATACCGAGAAGCTTCAGGAGAGAATGTCATCTCTTGATAAAGAGGTCAACCGTCTTACCACTCAGAGGGATAAGGCTAATGAGACCATGGAGATCCGCATCAATTACATGTGGCAGGAGTATGAGATAACGCTCAGTCAGGCTGCGGAGATGAGGGATGAAAGTCTCAATGATCTTACGGTTCTTAAGCGCGATGCTGCTGAAGTCAGGGATAAGATCAAAAAGCTCGGTGATGTAAATGTCGGTGCGATTGAGGAGTATAAAGAGGTTTCCGAAAGATACGAATCAATGAAGACTCAGCATGATGATCTTGTTGAAGCGGCCGATACCCTTAAGAAGATCATAGATGAACTTGATGAGAATATGAGAGCTCAGTTCACTGAAAAGTTCAAGCTGATCAATGAAGAATATGACAAGGTGTTCAAAGAACTTTTCGGAGGCGGTCAGGGTTCACTTTCGCTTCAGGATGATGAGGATATTCTCGAATGCGGAATTAATATCTCGGCTCAGCCGCCCGGCAAGAAGCTTCAGAACATGATGCAGCTTTCCGGTGGAGAAAAGGCACTTTCTGCAATAGCGCTTCTCTTTGCTATTCAGAATCTCAAGCCTTCACCTTTCTGCCTCCTCGATGAGATTGAAGCAGCACTTGATGATAATAACGTTGGAAGATTTGCCAAGTATCTGCACAAGCTTACCAAGAATACCCAGTTCATCTGTATCACTCACAGACGAGGAACTATGGAACAGGTTGACAGACTCTACGGTATAACTATGCAGGAGAAAGGCGTATCTTCACAGGTTGCGGTCAATATGATCGAATCTGAACTGGATGATTAAATATGGGTCTTTTTAGCAGAAAAAAAGAACAAAAACCGGATAATGATTTTAATGAAGCTCTCGCAAAACTCACTGCGATAGCGGATGAAGCCGAGAAGGACCCCATAGCAAGGGAACTTCATGAAGAGACTCCTGTAGATGGAAGACTATACAAGGAAGATAAGGAAGCTCTCTTCGAAAGACTGAAGACCGGAATGACCCGTACGAGGGAAAATTTTTCAGCAGGTCTTTCGGCTATATTTACAGCATCAGATATTGATGATGATTTCTATGATGAACTTGAGGAATTCCTAATCGGAGCTGATGTCGGAGCTGTGATCACAGAGGACATACTTGACGAACTCCGTGACAAAGTAAAGGAAAAGCATCTCAAGTCGAGGTCGGAATGCCGCGATCTTCTTATAGAATCGATCAGAACCAGAATGGAGACCGGCGAAAACGAATACAGATTTGAAAATGAAACTTCAGTCGTATTTGTTATTGGCGTCAACGGAGTAGGTAAGACCACAACTATCGGAAAACTTTCTTCCAAGCTTTCACAGATGGGAAAGAAGGTTCTTGTTGCCGGTGCCGATACATTCAGAGCAGCTGCAGAAGACCAGCTCAAGGTATGGGCTGACAGGAGCGGTGTTCAGATAGTTACCGGCAAGGACGGACAGGATCCCGCAAGTGTTGTGTTTGATGCATGTAATGCTGCAAGAGCCAGAGGTACCGATGTCCTTATCATCGATACGGCGGGGAGAATCCATAATAAGAAGAATCTTATGGATGAGCTGGCCAAGATGAACCGCGTCATTGACAAGGAATTCGAAGCAGCTCACAGAGAGAATCTTCTTGTGCTTGATGCAACAACCGGTCAGAACGCGCTCAACCAGGCTAAGGAATTCAATGAGGCTGCACCTCTTTCTGGTATTATCCTTACCAAGATGGACGGTACTGCCAAGGGCGGTATTGCAATTGCGATACAGGCACAGATGGGCATTCCCGTTAAGTATATCGGTGTGGGTGAGAAGATCGAGGATCTGCAGAAGTTTGATGCAGGTTCATTTGTAAAGGCTATTTTTGACGTAGAACAGTAAATCCGGACCTGGCGACGGTTCCTTCGTTCACTGAGAATATGAACGAAAGTAACCGTCCCTTCGTTCATTTAAGGAGAATAAGATAAATTATGGCAAAAGAAATGTTGACTCTCGAAAGTTTTGAGGAAGCATCCGAGATTGTTTCTAAGGTTGTAAGAGACACAAAGCTTGTTTATTCCGAGTATTTTTCAAACCAGACAGGAAATAAGGTTTATCTTAAGCCTGAAAACATGCAGCTTACGGGTGCGTATAAGGTAAGAGGCGCATATTATACGATAAGTACCCTTTCCGACGAAGACAGGGCAAAGGGACTTATAACCGCATCAGCCGGAAACCACGCACAGGGCGTAGCCTATGCAGCAAAGGCTTATGGTGCCAAGGCTGTTATAGTCATGCCTACAACTACTCCTCTTATTAAGGTTAACCGTACCAAGAGTTACGGAGCGGAGGTCATACTTTACGGCGACGTATATGATGAGGCGTGCGGAAAGGCACTTGAGCTTGCAGCTGAAAAGGGATATACCTTCATACATCCTTTTGATGATCTGAGAGTTGCTACAGGTCAGGGATCCATAGCAATGGAAATCGTAAGGGAACTTCCTTTGGTTGATTATATCCTTGTTCCTATCGGCGGAGGCGGACTTGCAACAGGTGTTTCAACTCTTGCCAAGCTCCTTAATCCTAAGATTAAGGTTATAGGAGTTGAACCTGCAGGAGCAGCATGCCTTAAGGCTTCCTTTGAGGCGGATAAGGTTGTTACACTTGACGGAGTCAATACCATAGCTGACGGTACTGCTGTTAAGACTCCGGGTTCCAAGCTCTTCCCTTATCTCAAAGAGAATCTTGATGATATCATCACTGTTGAGGATTCCGAGCTTGTTGTATGTTTCCTAGATATGGTCGAGAATCATAAGATGGTTGTAGAGAATTCCGGACTGCTTACTGTTGCAGCACTTAAGCATATGAAGGCAGAAGGAAAGAAGGTTGTTTCAATCCTTTCCGGCGGAAATATGGATGTGATCACTATGAGTTCTGTCGTACAGAACGGTCTCATAGCCCGCGACAGGATCTTTACCGTATCAGTACTCCTTCCCGATAAGCCGGGTATGCTTGCCAAGGTTTCAGGTATACTTGCCGAACAGGGCGGTAACGTGATCAAGCTCGAACACAATCAGTTTGTTTCCATTAACAGAAATGCAGCTGTTGAACTCCGCATCACAATAGAAGCTTTTGGTACAGAGCATAAGGCTCAGATCATTGATGCTCTTGAGAAGGAAGGTTACAGACCCAAGGTTGTAAAGACCAATATCTGATAAGATATTTGATGAGGTGGAACATGGATTTTGCTGAAAGAGTTAAGGTTTCTGATGATATTATATGGGTCGGTGCTGATGATGCCGGGCTTGAGATATTTGAAAGCCAGTATCCTGTAGAGGGAATTTCATATAATTCTTACGTGATCCTTGATGATAAGATCACGATAATGGATACAGTGGATGCAAGAGGGACGGAGCAGTTCTTCAATAATCTGGAAAAGGTGCTCGGGGATAAGAAACCTTCGTATCTGGTGGTTCAGCATATGGAACCTGATCATGCAGCAAATGTAGGCAGGCTTGCCGGAATGTATCCTGAGATGATACTTGTCGGAAGCGTACAGACTCAGCAGATGCTTCCCAGGTATTTTGACACCAATCTGTCCGGAAGATTTCATGCTGTGAAAGAAGGAGAGACACTTTCTCTCGGTAAGCATACTCTTCAGTTTGTCATGGCTCCTATGGTGCACTGGCCTGAAGTTATGGTTTCATATGAGCAGACTGAGAAGGTTCTCTTTTCTGCTGATGCGTTCGGTTCTTTCGGAGCACTTGAGAATAATGAAGAATGGATAGCGGATGCAAGCCATTATTATTTCAACATTGTAGGAAAATACGGTGCACAGGTACAGGCACTTCTGAAGAAAGCATCCGCACTCGATATTCAGACAATCGCACCTCTTCATGGTCCGGTTCATAAGGATGATATCGCATTTATTGTCGGAAAATACAATACCTGGAGCAGTTACGAAGCTGATAAAAAGGGAATATTCATGCCCTATGCATCGATTCACGGAAATACAAAGGATGCTGTTCTTAAATTTGCAGAAGAACTTGAACACTCGGGTGAGACGGTCATCACCATGGATCTTACTAAGGAAGATGTATCAGAGGCAGTTGAGCAGGCATTTCTATATGACAGAATGATCGTTGCAGCATGTACATATGACGGAGAGATATTCCCGCCTATGAACGATCTGCTACATCATCTTAAGATTAAAAATTTCCAGAACAGGAAGATCGGTATCATAGAGAACGGTTCATGGGCACCTGTAGCCGGAAAGAAGATGAGAGAATACTTCGAAGCCATGAAGAACATCACCATTGCAGAACCGGTCGTCTCTCTGAAAGGAACGCGTAAGGCAACTGATGATGAAGCGTTCAAAGCACTTGCAGATGCTATGAAATAATATGTTTTTCTTCCAAACGAAATTTTTAACTTGTATCGACAGATAAATGATCAGAGAAATGATAATTTATACAGGTGTCAAGAAAAAATACTTGACACCTGTATTTCTTTGTAATATTATCAGCAAGGTGCGTTTAAATGCATGTTTGAGGAGAAAACATGAATAAGATCCTTGAACAATCTCTTCTGTATGATTTTTACGGTGAACTTCTGAACGAACACAGAAGGAGAATATATGAGGCATCGATGTTTGAAGACCTGTCACTTGGAGAGATAGCTGAAAGTGAAGGTATTTCGAGACAGGCTGTCCATGATGTACTGAAGAAATGCGAGAAGGCACTGGATGAATATGAATCCAAGCTTCATCTGGTTGAGAGGTTTCTCAAGATTAAGGGTGAGGTTACAGAGATAGAAAAGCTCGCTTCATCAGAAGGTGATGCGGTAAGCAGACTCAATGATATTGCTAAGATAGCAACGAGTGTTTTGGGAGAACTTTAATGGCTTTTGAAGGACTAAGCGAAAAACTGCAAAATGCTTTTAAAAATCTCCGCAGTAAGGGAAAACTTACAGATGCCGATGTAAAAGAGGCCATGAAGGAAGTTAAGATGGCTCTTCTAGAGGCAGATGTTAACTTCAAGGTTGTAAAGAGCTTCGTAAAGACTGTTGAAGAAAAATGTATCGGTTCCGATGTTCTTAACGGACTGAACCCTTCACAGACGGTCATCAAGATCGTTAATGATGAACTGACAAGCCTGATGGGAAGTGAGACGACCGAGGTTGCATTCAGGCCCGGCAAAGAGATAACTGTTATCATGATGGTTGGTCTTCAGGGTGCAGGTAAAACAACGGCATCCGCCAAGATGGCAGGGCAGTTTATCAAGAAAGGCAAGAAGTCACTGCTTGTTGCCTGCGATATATACAGACCTGCAGCTATTGAACAGTTAAAGGTAAACGGAAGCAAAGTCGGTGTTGATGTTTTTGAAATGGGCAATACCGTCAAACCGCCCGTAATAGCTGCAAATGCCATTGAAAAGGCACAGAAGGAAAATTATAACGTAGTCATCCTTGATACCGCAGGACGTCTCCATGTGGATGAAGAGCTTATGAACGAGCTCAAGGAGATCAAGGAAAAGAACCGCGCGCGTCTCACCGAGTACAAGAAGTACCGTCCCGAGTCCGAGTATCACGAGGGCCGCGGCGTATGGTCCGTCAAGTGCGACATCGCCCTGCCCTGCGCTACTCAGAACGAACTTCTGCTGGACGACGCGAAGGCGCTCGTCGCCAACGGCGTCGAGGCGGTCTGCGAAGGCGCAAACATGCCCACCACCATCGAGGCGACGAAGTACCTGCAGGAGAACGGCGTTCTGTTCGTTCCCGGCAAGGCGTCCAACGCCGGAGGCGTGGCCACCAGCGCCCTTGAAATGTCCCAGAACAGCGAAC
>CAMOZY010000024.1 GCA_946631295.1 uncultured Lachnospiraceae bacterium | reverse complement strand
AATACCAATACAAACACGACCACTAATACGACTCAGAATACCAATACAAACACGACCACTAATACGACTCAGAATACCAATACAAACACGAGTACCAATACAACTCAGAATACCAATACAAACACGAGTACGAACACGACCCAGAATACCAGCACCAACACGAGTACCAATACGACCCAGAATACCAGCACCAATACAAACCAAAATACCAGTACTAACCAGAATACCAGTACTAACCAGAATACCAGTACTAACCAGAATACCAACACAAACCAGAATACCAGCACGAACCAGAATACCAGCACGAACCAAAATACCAGTACAAATCAGAATACTAATACCACACCGGCTAATACTGCTGCTCAAGGTACCGGAATTGTTAATATTGATGACGGTAGTGGTACTATAGTTGCTGAAGCTCATTATGATGGAACTAAACTGGAAATTACCGGAATTGACTCCAAAAATACCAGCGGTGTTGTTGCTTTGCCGGCTTCCATCACTGATGAAAGTGGTCAGACCGTTAACCTGTCACTTAGTAACGTTGAAATTGCTTCTAATTCAGGTGTGACTAAACTTGATACCACAGCATTCACTACTACAACAAGCGATATCGGAACATTTGCAGACAATAACCAGGGAGTGGAGATAGAAGGAACCACGGCGATTGCCAAGACTGAAACAACCGGCGAGAAGACAATGGAAATTAAAACTGGTGTGGCGGGAAGTGCCCAGGAAGTTGGACAGATACTGACCAATTCAGGAGGATTTCCATATGATCACTTTACTTTCGGTAATCTCTCCATTGATTATGACAATCAAAATACAAGATCATATAATGTTAACGGTAAAGACTGGTATGCTGTGGGAGTAGGCCAGATTCAGAATAATACCAGACCTATAGAAGTATTCGGTAACGGAGGCAACTCACACATTATCGGAACAATAGATGATAACGGATTCACATCAACCACCAACAAGGTTGATGGAAATGCTGTGACATTTGATGATGGAACACAGGGGACTTATGATGACACAAACTCAACGTTTTTTATTAACAGAGGATCTACGAATGATACTACTTCCGTAACGCTTCCTTCACAGGTTGTAGATGCGAATGGCTCTCCGGTAAATGTTAACTTGACGAATGCATTTATAGATGGCAATACGCCCGGTGGATCTCAGATTACTACGATGGATGTCTCAAATACAAATACTACTGTTGAGCAGATATCTCATTACATGAGAAATTATGGTCAGATTCAAACTATTGTAGATGGTCCTGCAACTTATACTGGTAATGTCGTTGCGGGTAATCCTCCCAGCGTAGATGTAGCAGTTGATTCGAGTAATCCCGCTAATATGGCAGCACTGCAGGAAGTGGTAAACAATACATTTGACGCAACCGGCCTTTCAGTAATCACTTACGTTACTTATGGACAATCATTTAGGTGTGATGCCGGAGGAACGGCTGGAACTTATGATTTGGATATCGGTGGTCAAAGATACAGAGGTTGCAACGTAGATGCGTCACAGACTACAACCGATAAGTTAGTATTTACATATCCTGGAGCGAATCCTATTACGATAGAGGTAAATTCAGACGGAACCGTAACAGTTTTGTAATTGATTAATTATTTTTATCAACGAAAGCCCCGAAAGGGGCTTTCGGGATGTCAAAAATAAATACAAATTATGAAAAAACTATTTTCAAATCCAATAATCATTTCACTCCTTGCCTCGCTGGCAGTGACTCTGATCATCGCCGCGGGAGGAGTGCTGGACAATGCAGACACATGGATGGAGGATACCTGGTATCAGTCATCAAGAGCACTTGATGGTGAGATCATCGTAATAGGTATCGATGATAAATCTATTGAAGAACTCGGACCTTACAATACCTGGGGAAGAGATGTCATTGCACAAGCTCTTGAAAAGCTTGGTGAAGATCCTGAAAATGCTCCTGCAGTTGTGGCAATCGACGTTCTTTTTTCGGGAACATCAACTCCTGAAGCAGATCAGAGGCTTGTTGATGCTGCAGATAATCTCGGTAACGTCGTAGTAGCAACGTTTGCAGAATTCGGAGTTCAGGTAGTTACCGAGAACGGAAGTACATATTTTGACAGATATTCTGTGCTCGGATATGACGAACCTTTTGATGCTCTTAAGGAAGTGACACATCAGGGTCATATCAACGCTATGTATGATTCTGACGGAATACTTCGTCATTCACTCCTGTATATCAGACCGGATGGCGAGAGAGTTTATTCCATGGCTTCTACCGCAGCAATGATCTACGGTGAGAGCACAGGAAAGGAAATACAGATGCCACCTGCAAGCTCCATCGGAAGATACTATGTATCATATTCCGCAAAACCTGGCGGATACTATGATGGTTTTTCTTTTTCGGATCTTTTGAGCGGTAATATCTCACCCGATGATTATGCAGGCAAGGTCGTGTTCATAGGACCTTATACCGTAGGACTTCAGGATGCTTACTTTACTCCTATCGACAGAGCAAGGCAGATGTACGGAGTTGAGTATCAGGCCAATGTTGTACAGCAGATACTTGATTCGGATTTTAAAACTGAGGTTTCAAAACTGCCTCAGGGTATTATCCTTTTCCTGGTATGCTTCTTCCTTTTTTATCTGTTCCAGAAGACCAATATCAAAACAGCAACCATACTGACTGTTTCTGTTATTGTTCTTATATCGGCTATAAATTACGCTGCCTACAATGTGAATATCGGCGGTGTCGGACATGTTCTCCATCCTCTCTGGATTCCTGTCGGAGTGGTGGTGCTCTATATTGCATCCATTGTCATTCATTATGTGAAGACCGCTCTTGAAAGGCAGAGAGTAACAAAGACATTTGAAAGATACGTGGCTCCTGAGATTGTTTCGGAGATTTTAAAAGAAGGTGTAGAGAACCTTTCTCTTGGAGGTAAGACCTGCGATATAGCTGTGCTGTTTGTAGATGTCAGAGGATTTACCACGATGTCCGAGAGACTTAATCCGGAACAGGTAGTACATATTCTGAACAAATATCTGACAATGGCCAGTGACTGTGTTGAGCAGACCGGCGGAACTCTTGATAAGTTCGTAGGTGATGCTATGATGGCATTCTGGGGAGCACCTCTTCCTCAGGAAGATCCGGTTATGAATGCTGTCAAAACCGCAGTGGGAATCATTGAAGGAGCTGCAAGGGTATCCGATGAACTCAAGGAAGAGATCGGTGAAGAACTCAAGGTAGGCGTCGGTGTTAATTTCGGTCCTGCAGTCGTAGGTAATATGGGCGCCGAAAAGCATATGGATTACACTGCGATAGGTGATACTGTTAATACCGCTGCAAGGCTTGAAGCCAATGCACCAGGTGGCAAGATCTACATCAGCCGTTCTGTTGCAGATGCCCTGGGAGACCGCATTACATACACATCACTCGGAGCAACCATCAAGCTCAAGGGTAAGGCCGATGGTTTCGAAGTGCTTGAACTTAATTCGATAAAATAGTAATAAAGGAATTTACATGGTTACTAACGACGAAGGCATAGTACGTTTTAAACATACAATTATGGAAGAGGTCTGCAGGCTTGCCTGGGACTCGAATCTAAACGAAGATACCAAGGCTGCTCTTGTAGAGAAGATCATTCCGGGGCCCAAGCCTCTTTTCAGATGCTGTATTTATAAAGAGCGGGAAATAGTAAGAGAGCGTATCAGACTTGCATGCGGTCAGGATACATCGGATAATCTGGGCTCTGATAATATTGTTCAGGTTATTCATGCTGCATGTGATGAATGTCCTCTTTCAGCTTATTCCGTAACTGATAACTGCAGATTCTGTCCCGGTAAGGCATGCCTTAATTCATGTAAATTCGGTGCAATTTCTCCCGGTGATGTAAGGATGCATATCGATCCTGCAAAGTGCAAGGAATGCGGTATGTGTGCCAAGGCATGTCCCTACAGTGCAATAGTTCATCTTGAGCGTCCCTGCAAAAAAGCATGTCCTGTTGGGGCGATAACATATGATGAATATGGTATCTGTAAGATAGATGAAACCAAGTGCATCAACTGCGGACATTGCATACATAAATGTCCCTTCGGAGCCATAGGCTCCAAAACATATCTTGTTCCTATCATTCGGGATATCCTGGCTGATAAGGAAATTATCGCCATGGTTGCTCCGGCTATCGAGGGACAGTTTGGTGAAGACATTGATATGGCTTCGATAAAAGCGGCACTCCTTGAACTCGGCTTCTCGGATATGGTGGAGGTCGGACTGGGCGGTGATATGACTGCTGCATTTGAGTCATATGAATGGAGTGAGGCACTGAAAGAGGGCAGAAAGATGACAACTTCATGCTGTCCTGCTTTCATCAGTATGCTTCGCAAGCATTTCCCTGACCAGTACAAGGAAAATAAGTCAACAACAGTATCTCCGATGTGTGCTGTATCAAGATATCTTAAGCTTACGCATCCTGACTGTGTGACTGTATTTATCGGACCCTGCATTGCCAAGAAGGCTGAATCAAGAGATGAAAGAATTCCCGATAATGCGGACTATGTAATTACATTTGGAGAGCTTCGTGCACTTCTCAGATCAAAAGACATAGAACTTAAGCATGTTGATGGCGATTATCAGATGGCATCCGCCTTCGGAAAAAAGTTTGCATCAAGCGGAGGTGTTGCAGCGGCTGTTCTTGAATGCATGAAGGAAAGAGGAGAAGATACCTCTGATATAAAACTGCTGAAAGTTGCAGGAGGAGATGAGTGTAAGAAGGCACTTCTTTTGCTTAAGGCAGGAAGGCTTGAAGAAGATTTCATAGAGGGTATGATCTGCTCGGGAGGATGTGTCGGCGGACCTTCCAAGCATATGACGGAAGCGGAGATAACAAAGGCCCGTAATAATCTTCTGGCAAAAGCTGATGACAGGAAGATACTTGAAAACCTTAAGGATTATCCTATGAATGAATTTTCCATGAACCGCCACGGGCATATGGACGAAGAACTTGTGAAGAAAGTTTTCGGTGGAAAATAAGAAGGGTTTGCGGTATAATAACCTTTGTTGCGGCTATAGTATATCGGTAGTACATCAGCTTCCCAAGCTGAGGAGGCGGGTCCGACTCCCGTTAGCCGCTTTGATCCTGAAACCTCGTAATGAATCCATTACGGGGTTTTACTAAAAGTATTGGTCTATGGGGAGGATTGATATGAGCAGTTTTATGGATTCAAGACGTGAAGGAAGAATGTTTTTATCTCCTGAAGCTACAGAGGTTGATGCAAGAACATATAACCTTGTGCTTGGGGGCGTGGTGATATACGGACTTGTCCTGAATATAGTCATGTGCGCCGCACTTGGAAGCAGTATGATGAGGGTGAATCCGCTTTTCCTTTTTATCGGATATCTTGTATGTGCATTTGCAGGTGTCATGATGTCGACCAAATCCGACAATCCTGTCATAAGCTTCATCGGATATAATCTGGTTGTTGTTCCCAGCGGACTTATAGTTTCAACAGTTGTTTCCGCGTATGTTATGATGGGAGCGGGTGACATTGTTCTCCAGGCAATCATTTATACCACGATCATTGCCGCATGTATGATCGGTCTTTCAATTGCGGTACCTGACTTTTTCTCGAAGATAGGAGGCTTGCTCCTTGGTGCTCTTATCGGTCTTATTCTTGCGGAACTCATCAATATCTTCTTCCTTCATAAGGATCAGAGCTATATCGCATGGATCGGAGCTGCAATATTTTCGCTCTATATAGGATATGATTACTGGAAAGCTCAGCAGTACGCCAAGACGATCGATAATGCGATTGACAGCGCGGTTGATATCTATCTGGATCTGCTGAACCTATTCCTGAGAATATTAAGAGTTCTCGGAAGATCTTCATCCCGCAGAAGGTAATCATCAGGAGAAGAAATCAAGAATATAACCTTAGATGTAAAAAGA
The DNA here is from genome assembly GCA_946631295.1 of uncultured Lachnospiraceae bacterium. Taxonomy (GTDB): domain Bacteria; phylum Bacillota; class Clostridia; order Lachnospirales; family Lachnospiraceae; genus AC2028. Next base: position 26,766 of record CAMOZY010000024.1, on the reverse strand, counting down.
AGATTGCTGAAGAAAAAAAGATATAAAACAGAAGAAGATTTAAAACATAGAAGCTCCTCCGACATTTGCGGAGGAGCTTCTTTATGCCCTTAATCTGTCTGTTAAAATGATTTATCTGTGAATTACATTGAATCACACATAGGAAGCCAAACTGAGGATCATTTTATCTCTTCGATGGTTATGATATCCGTAAGGATGTAATTGAAGAGAGGATAGGACGTGTTTTCATTTTCCGTATAGACTGTTTTCAGATTGATCGTGTCAGAAGGATTGTTCGGATTAACACCGGTGTAGTCGCCTCGGAATACGAAATTGCTGTTTCCGCGTGTGAACTGTTCTATTATGCTGTTCATTGCTTCCTCGGTTCGGGGAGCCATAACCTGCTGGTTCATATCTATCATCTCGACCCATCCGTTAGCAAATCCTGCATATGCATCATTTCCGTGAATCTTTCCAACAACAACGGATTCGATGCTTTTGTTTGTCATAACAGCTTCAACGGCAGAAAGAACATAGGGTTCCCAGCATATTCTTGATGTGACAAGTGATGTTCCGGGAGCTACCTCCGACATGCTTTCGCCCCATCCCACAAAGTAGACCTCTTTTTCGGAAGAGGATTCTTCACATGCGATTGCAGGTCCGATGGTGTCTGTATGCTGTGAGATGATGACACAACCTTCGTCTATAAGCTGCTGAGCTGCTTTTTTCTCAAGTGCGTAGCTGCTCCAGGTTTCTGTATAGCAGACATGCATCACGGCTGTCGGGACTATTGAGCGGACACCAAGTATAAATGCTGTATATCCGGAAATAACCTCGGATGTTGGGAATGCAGCTACGAATCCTACGACTGCCTGATCTTCGGTAATGGTTCCTTCCGAGATCATCTGCTTTATCTTCATGCCTGCTGCGATTCCGCTGACATATCTACCCTGATATGCTTCACCCTTGAAGGTGTGGTAATTGGCAGGAACCTTCTGATCACTCATGTCCATATAAGATGTCTGACAGAACTGGATGTCCGGATATTCGGGAGCAAGTTCTCTTACGAGTTCACTGTATCCGTTGAAAAAGATGATATCGCAGCCCTGTTCTGCAAGTTCCCTGATTGGTTCTTCCATCTCATCATCCATTACGTTACTGCATGTAATGATATCCACCCTGTCACCGTACTGCTTTACAACGGCATCCTTGGCAAGAGAGAAGTTGTATGTATATGGAGTGCTTTCATCATTGTCGTAGACGAATCCTACGGTCAGGTGGTCCTTTCCTTTCGAAAGATCCATAAGTCTGAAACAAATGATGAAAACAGATAACATGGCAAGGCATGTCACTATGGTTAAATAATAAACCCTTTTCATTCCTTTGCTCCTTCCTTATCGGCGGAAGCATCCTTTTTATCCTTCTGCATTTCTGCTTCCTGAATCTTCTTGTCTTCTTCTACACGTCTCTTGAGCTCTTCCTGCTGTTCCTGATCTGCCTGCTGGATCTCAGCACGCTTTTGGGCATAGAGTTCATCGAGATTGATGACTTTCTTTTCGACGAGTCTGAGGAATGCATCAAGAGGCTCCGGATCAAACTGAGTACCTCTGCCTCTTTCCATTTCCTTCATGACATAATCGGTATCCATGTGATTGCGGTAGATACGATTGGAGGTCATTGCATCGAAAGCATCTGCTACACCTATGATCCTTGCAAAAAGAGGAATCTCTTCGCCCTTTAATCCATCTGGATAACCGCGCCCGTCGAAGCGTTCATGGTGATATTTTGTTCCGTCCAGAACGTTTTCGACCAGGGTGAAGTCCTTCAGAATCTCAGCACCGCGAAGAACGTGGGATTTCATCATTGCATACTCTTCATCGGTAAGTCTTCCGACCTTGTTGAGAACCGCATCAGGAATACCTATCTTGCCTATATCATGCATCTGGGCAGCTTTCTTGAGATTGGAAAGCTTCTTGCTGCGCTGCCACCATTTGAAGCAATCCATTTCCTGAGCGATAAGAACCGAATATTCAGCAACACGGGTAGAGTGCTGATGAGTACGTACATCCCTTTGGTCGACTGCGTTAGCTATAGCCATGACTGTTTCGTTGGCCATGTTCAGTTTGATCTGCTGCTGGTTGATCTGTCTCTGCACGATCAGCCATGTGAACCACACTATGGTCAATGAAAGGAGAAGCAGCATATAGAAGATGAATCCGCGCTGCTCATACAGTTCACCGACTTTGACGAGTGTGAATTTTTTCTCTTCAAGAACATGTTCACCCGCACTGTCGAAAATAGCGAGATGGAAGATGTATTCGCCCGCGGGAAGATTGGTATATGTTATGTTGTTAAGATTGTTCTGGGAGATTATCGTCCATCTTGGATCGAATCCTTCGAGATAGTAACCGACATTAGGCTCCTGGATCGTATAATTGAGAACCTCGGGAGAAAGTTCAATCCTGTCAACACCCTGACCGACTGTTATCTCACCCATGCGGTCGATGGGATGATTGATTCCATCAAGCATGACAGAAGCCAGCTGCATACGGTAGGAGCGGACATCACTGTTGTATTTGTCAACATCTATGCAGTAAACACCTGTATCGCAGGGAAGGAAGAGCTCGCCGTTTCCGTTGTAATAGTTCCAGGAATTGGCGGTCAGAGAGGTTCCGAGACCTCTTCTTGCATCCAGAAGTTCCCATGCTATATCACTTCCTGCAACAAGCTCGTCACGCTCTACAACGTAGATACCGGCACTGGACATGACAAAGAGTGTGTCCTCATCTTTGGGCCAGATATCATAGTTATTAAAGTAAGGGAATTTATCAAGTACTCTGATGGTTCCGCTCGGATCAAGATAGCACAGGCTGTTACTGGTGACGACAAATACTCCTTCGGACTTCGGATCCTTTATCGTTCTGAGGATAACACCGCTGCTGAGTCCGTCTTCAACGGTAAGCATGTCGATGACTTCTCCATTCTCAATTACAGCTATGCCGTCGCCGTCCGTACCTGCAAGGATAGTTCCGTCACTTCTTTCGGTAACGGTAAGGATCATTGAATTTATAAGACCGTCTTCATTACGAATGGTTTTTTCAATCGTGTGGTTGCTTATGAAACTGATACCGGTGTCACCTGCTGCAAGGATGGTTCCGTCAGAAAGACCGGTTACTATACGTGCACGGTTACCGAAACTTCCGCTGTTCGCATTATATGTCCATGATTCACCATTCGGAGAAAACTCCATCAGTCCGTTTCCGTATGTGCAGACCCACAGGTGATCCTTTTCATCAACATACATGCAGCGGATACGTCTTCCGTCCAGCTCTTCAGTAAGCTCGTTTTCAATCTGCCTGCTGCAGGATCTGTCAACGACATCAAGCCCATTATCGGTACCGATGTAATAACAGTCCTGCCAGGATACTATGGTGTTGACTACGCGTCTTTCCATGCCAAGTGAACCATAGATATCCTTGAAGGGGGACTTGGCCATTCTCAGAAGTCCCAGTCTTGAGGAGGTGAACCAAAGATTGCCCTGGTAGTCATAGAGCATGTTATCGATGGAGTTGTTGAAATCGTTGGTATTGATACGGTGATAACCATTTGCATCAATGTAGGAAACACCGCTGTCTGTTGAGATGAACAGGGTGCCGTCATTGATATAGTGAATATTGTTGATGCTGTTTACATCTTCACATGTGATGGTATCGAGAAGCTTGAATTTGTCCTTCGAAATATCATAGCAGTAGATGTTATTGGTAGAAGATCCTACCATGAGTCTTCCGTCAGGAGAAAATTCACAGCAGTTGAAGATTTCCTGATTATATGGGAGCTTGAGTGAATTGACTATTTTGCCTTCTTTTAACAGGAAAAGACAGCCATCCGAAGCGATAGTTGCTACATGGCCGCTCTCATCTGCCGTGATGCTGTCAGCATAGTAGATCTCATCCAGTGTGTTTGCAGCCTTCAGACCGTTGTTCATCACGAGGATCTGCATGCTGCCCGTGGTTCCTATGTAGTAATAACCATCCGATGCGTGAGTGATGCATCTTACGGAATTTGAGGGAAGACCACTTGACTGGTCGAGTACGTTGACAACCTTTTCACGGATCACAATGGATAATCCGTTATCGTTGGTTCCTATCCAGAGACGCCCCTCTTCGTCAACATAAAGGCAGTTGACGTTTTTGACTGATTCATAATTGTCTACCCAGCGAAACTCTCGTCCGTTATAACGATATAGTCCGGCATATGTTCCAATCCAGAGAACTCCGTCATTGGTCTGGGCAATCGCATTGGCTTCACCACAGGGCAGACCATTGTTGCTGCTGTATATTGTCTGAACGTAGTCATTATAATCCGTTAACTCCGATTTTGAAGCAGCAGTGGACCTGATGGGGGTGAGAAGAGATAAAATAGCGGAGATGATGAGAATGCCGGTAATTCCTGAAGCGGTTCCGGCCTGAATAGCCTGAGTGTTTTTTCTTTCTTTTCTTGCACGGCGAATAAGTATGAATGCGTACAATGCAGCTATTGTGAGAAGTTTGTCCACAAATTCTATGGCATACTGTCCCATGACACAGCAAAGGAAGAAGGGCCAGTTCTTACTGAGGAGATATTCGATCACTCCGTCTCCCCATCTGTTCCCTGTATATCCGTTTGAAAGGATCATGTTTACAGGAATCGAAACGATAATTGCGGTGAGCATTGCGAGAGATACGGCTTTCATGAAACCGTAAAAACGGTCGAACCATTTCTTTTTTGAAGCGTAGCCGATGATCAGAGCGATGAAGATACTGGTGACCGAATAAGCTGCTGACAGATGATTAATGGTAGTATATGCAAGGTTGCATGTCATGCCGACTATGGCTCCGCACACGGGTCCCGCAAAATATGCACAGACCACGGTTCCGAAAGAGTCGGCCCATAGCGGCAAACCTAACTTGACAGCAAATACCTTTCCGCCCAGATTCGCACATACGCACATTGCAATAAAAAGAACAATCTGCCATGTCTTCTTGTTTTTCATTTTATGAATTCCTCCCGCCTCATGAAGGATAGAGATTTGAAATGCCATCATTTCCTATTAAATGCATTTCAATACATTATAGCACAATAACAGGCAGATAATTGTAATAACTGTTATTTCCTGTGAAGGGTTTTTGTCGGCTTTTTTTGAAAAAAGTTTTCGCAAATAATTCGGAAAAGATATTATGATAAGGAGACCGGATTCCTTTAATATCACATTTGGTTGTGATATAATATCTGTCTGAAAAATCGCGGAAAAACCGCTTATGATGGGGCAGTTTAGGATAATGAAAGTATTTAAGAGATTTTTGATCGTCTTTCTTATAGTTACCGGGCTTGTTGTTCTTTTGTCCGAAGGCGCATATTCATATCTTGTAAAAACGCGCTTTGAACTGTTCGGACATCCCTGTGATGTATACATGGAAAATATCTGTTTTGAGGGAAGGGAGATCACTGATCTGGCTTCTCTTAAATCAGGCCTGACAAGATTCAATAACCTTAAGTCCGTCAGTCTTGGATCATATAAAGTGTATGCAGAGGAAAAAGAGGGACTTGATCAGGCTTTTCCCGGAGTTGCATTTGCATATGATACCTGGGTTCAGATCGAAGGTATCGATTATCCCGTTGATGCTTCGGAGGTAAGTCTTACCGATCACGGATATGCGGATCTTGATGTGATCATCGGAAAGCTCGGATATCTTCCTAACCTTTCAGTTGTAAAATTCGGAGAAAATCATATCACCGCTGCGGATAAATCTCTTCTGGGAGACATGTTCCCCGGTGTTCTTTTTGATGTTGTTGAGCTTCAGGATATTTGCGGAGTTACCGTTCCGGTTGATACCGAGACTATAGATTTTTCGAAGGTTACCGTTGCATCCGCACAGCTTGATGACATGATCACGGGATTAAAGCTTCTTCCAAATCTGAAGAGTGCGGACCTTCACGGATCCGAACTTACATGGGAAGACAGAGTTAAGCTCAGCAGTGAATTTCCCAAGGTGCATTTCGGATGGGTAGTCACCTATCGTGATGTCGAATATGATTCTGACGATACCGAGGAGATAGATATCTCAAGGACCAGGCTTACAACAGCCGATCTTGTTACTCTTAAGGAACTTACACAGCAGATAAACGGACTGAAGAAACTGATCCTCTGTGACTGCGGACTGGATAATGAGACTCTCGGAGAATTCAGGAAGGAAGTTCCTGATGTAAATGTCGTATGGCGTCTGACTATGGGTAAGTGGAGACTTCGTACTGACCAGATCACATTCTCAGTACTTATCTACAGCTACAATTATGTAAGACTTAGAAGTGCTGATATACAGGTGCTCAAATATTGTACAGATCTTAAGTGTCTTGATCTGGGACATCAGGCTATCTCTGATATAAGCGTGATAGGAGAGTATCTCACAGACTTAAGACTCCTTATAATGGCAGATAACTGGATCTCGGATCTTACCCCGCTTGCAAACCTTAAGCATCTGCATTATCTGGAGCTGTTTGTAAATAACATAACTGATCTGTCACCCCTGGCAGAGCTCCACGAACTTGTGGATGTCAATATCAGCTATAACAGAAGACTTTCCAATATTGAGCCTCTTCTGTATTCTCCCATGATGGAGAGAGTATGGCTGGAGAGTACTTCGGTATCTTCCGAGGATTTTGATCTGCTCGAAGAAACTTATCCTGATGCGAAGGTTGTAAGGGTAGTAAGGGGAAGACCTTCCGTTGATCAGGGTTGGAGAGACGGATGTGCAAGATACCAGCAGATGATGGATATGTGGTTCAATAACTATTACGGAGATGAGTTCTCAAGGTTCGATGTTAAGGCATATGAGCTGGGACTCAGGGACGATGAACCGGTTGCACCTTTCTATTGATAAAAACAGTACGGGATGATTGCGATTTATGTGATCATCCCGCATTTTTTATGGTATTGGCTACGCTGAAAAAAAGAATTAAAAAAGGTGTTGCATTTTAGTTTTTCGTATGATATTATAATCAAGCTGTCAAGGCAAATCGGGGTGTGGCTCAGTTTGGTTAGAGCGCCGTCTTAGGGAGGCGGAGGCCGCTAGTTCGAATCTAGTCACTCCGACGAAGTCCGAAACCTTTAAATATCAAGGGTTTCGGGCTTTTTCTTTATCAGTTTTTCACTCTAAAAAATCCTCAAAAATTCCATTTTGACAGACTTTTGACAGACAATCCCTCAAAACCGCATGGATACTGGGTTTGAGGGCTGTTTTGTGCTGCAGAGCATGTGCTCAGTGTGTATCAACGTCCAAAATATTACACATTAATGGTTTACATAAAACATATGAAATGATAAGATATTACATGTAAGAATCAGCAACAAACAAGCCTATAAATCGCATGTATAGCGCTTGAAGTTGTTTTACACAGTGGTTAACATAAAATAGTTTGATGAGGATAAGCGCATGGATAATGAGCATATTTCAGACGAAGGTAAGCGACTCCGAGCGGAATATCTGCGCAAGTGGCGTGAGCGTATGACTGAGGAACAGAAACAGCGCCGGAACGAATACGCACGGAAGTATTACGAATCCCACAAAGAGTATTTTCGAAAGAAGAATGCGGAATACTGGGACAGGAAAGCAAAAACAGCAAACAGAAAAGCTGTTGAAGGAAAAGAGCAGCAGAATAACAGATCTATGATAGTTTCTACCAAACAGGGCATGTTCCGTAAAATGCTTGATGATAACGGTTTGATAATTCACCGTAACACATATGGGAGGGATTAAAGCATGGATGCAGATAAGCTGAACAGGCTCCAAAACAAACTAGTGGCTAAAAAGTTCGGGTACTGGAAAGCGACAAGTGTAAAGGGTGGAACCGATTATATCTATGTAAAGGGAACCGACACACAGCGCACAGAAAACAAGCGCACAGAGTCCCAGGATGATGAGCCTTTTTCACGTGAGTGTCTTAAAGAGTGTTTAGTACGTCTAGATATAATTAACTACTAATGATTTTTAGGGAATACCTGGAGAGTGAAACAATGAAAAAGAATGAATCAATAAATGAAGTTGAAAAACTTATAAATCACATCAATGAGATATTGCTGCAGAGGGACGAAGAAATCAGGGCTATTGAGAGCGTTATCGACAACGATAATGAGATGATCAGAAATGCTGAGGCTGAGATAGAAAAAGCTATACATAGCAATGACGTTTCTACATACCGCGACGCTAAGAGCAAACAGGAGCTCGCAAGGGATAATGCAGAGCTGCACACGCTCAGACTCGAACAGCTTAAGCAGAAACCTCTTGTGACTGAGGACGAATACAAAGAGTGGCGCGACAAGGTTTTAGCAGAAGTTAACAATATGCAGCTTGAAGCACTGGAGACCGCCGGAGTGTGCCTTGCAAAGATAGAAGAGATAGCAAAGATTATGGGCAATTATATAACCATGGCTAATACCACTCTATCAAGATGGCAGCTTGAGGTTTATAAGGATCCGGAGACACGTTTCAATAATGGGAAAATCAATGGCCTTGCACAAACAAAGGTCAAATATTCTGCCGTAACAGATATGATAAATTATGTCTGTCAGACTCCGGAATATCAGAAGATCATAGCAAGTACCAGGAAGGAATGATACAGCACAAAGGGGAACAGTGATCACAGGACAGCAGGGGGGGCGTACACGCACAGCACGGACACGGACCACAAAACAAATAATGTGCGGATAGGGGGGACTCCCCCTCCCCTCCCCGGTGCGTTAACGTTCCCGCCGTCCTTGATAAAATTTCCCACAATTTCGGTATGGCAAGAAAATGAGTCTAAGAGTCTCACTTAGACTTGTTTGCGTCCTGGTATATCCTCCCTGTTTGGCGCTGTCAGCCACAGGGAGTGGTATGCCCGGGAATATGTGAGATTCTAAACATAAATCAAAGTATGGAAGTGATCATCTTGTGTTTGTAATTTGACCGTGAGCACGTTCTGAACGCTCGGACAGATAAATTATCACACGGATGATAAAACAGCCTTAATGACCGTTTTTAGAGCGATATAGGGGCACGTTATTGACAACAGAATAAGTATCATGTTTGTGAGGGTATAAATGGACGTTGATAATTTAGTGCGTGAGTATCAGACCACAACAGATCCGGAAGAGAAAAGGGATATCATAGAGAATCTATATAGACAATATAAGGATTTAATCTATAAGATATCCTTTTCTTTTGTCGGTTTTGCTGAGGTAGATGATCTGATCCAGGAGTGTTACTTCGGTCTTGTTTATGCCCTCGATAATTATGATCCTGAGAGCGCTGGTTTCACTTCGTGGCTGACCAAAAATCTCAAGTGGCAGATATACAGATATCTTGGGACCACTCCCGAAAACTCAAAGAACGTTAAGAAGATCAGGAAGTTTGAGGAACGATTTTTCAGTTACTATCACAGGTACCCGACTGCAGACGAAACCGCTAAACACTTCGGGACCGAACCACAGCACATTATATCTATCAAGGCATTGTCACAGCCTAAGTCCCTTGATGATATCATCCCCGGAACCGATGAGACCATCGGAGAGAACGTTCCCGATTCTGCAGAAAGTCCGGAGGATATTGCGGTCCGTGAGTGCGTGTGTGATACCGTCAGAGCTGCAGTCCAGAGACTCCCGGAAGATGAGAGAACAGCAGTCACAGCACATTATTTCTATGGCATACCACAGACACAGATCCCGAACGGACGGAGCGCGATAACTCGAGGTTTAAAACACTTAGAGTATGACCGTCAGATAATAAACCTTGCAAAAGAAGAGGGGATCATATCACGTGTCTATCGTTGGCACAGCAGAGATATATCGTCAACAGAATGGGCAGCGCTTGAGTTATATGAGCTTAGTGCACTTTAAATCGCTTGATATTGCACGGAATCAGCACAGGCAAATATTTTATCGTGCAAGGTTTATAGTTCGTTCTTGACCGTTTACGGACGTTTAGCACATGGCTTGATTATTTATTCATATGTGAATAAAAAATCGGTAATTTACCCAAATATGGGTCAAAATAAGATTTTTTACCCATATATGAATAAGTTTTTCAGAAGTGATCACGGAATCCGCACAGAAATGAAACAGGCGCACTCACCGATAATGGGAATGTGCCTATTTTGATGGATTAACCGTTGTAACGATAGTTGCATATTGCATGTGAATCACAGATCTGCAGACGGTTAATACTTTGGTATCAGTTTCGGTAAGCTCGGAATTGAGATTAATCATACACTGTATAACTTTTTTCGTCCGCGCGCAGATTCCAGGCCTCGATAGCATCGTTACAAGAATCATTTTTCCAGCCTACTTTTTCAGGTTCGTCCGGACTGTAATAAGGTTTCGACTGAGCGTTGCATACGTTGCATTTTACAAACACAAAGTAGGATCTAGTTTTGTAACTATAGTTGCTATTGAGACAAGCTCTGCCGCCGCAAAAAGGACAAGTTTTTATTTCCATCATTAACCTCCTGAAAATTATTCTCTTACTATCATGTTTTATTTATACCTATTTGAATTAAAATACTGATATTTACTGGATTTAATTCAATTAGGGTTTTATACCTACTTGAATTTTAGATTTAAATTCAAAAAGGTATAAACCCCGACTTGAAAAATTTGGCGTATTTACTGGATTTAAATTCAAGTCGGGTAAAAATACCGTGGGTAGTAGAAAGTCATTCATCTGAGGGATTAGTCGGAGCAAGTGCCATTTCTAGAAAAACTGTCACTCCGCGTTTATATCCCTGACTTTCATGAGTTCTCTTAATGACACCTTCGTTGATTAGTTCCGTTACTGCATTGTCGAAAGTTTCGGGCTTTATACCGTTCGATTTGGCGTTGTCCTTCAACTTGCCTACTTGAACGCGATTCTCAGCGACACTATACAGAATATACTCACGTGCCTCCTTTTTTTGGACGTCTGGTCTGCCATTCTTTTTATCATTTTCGAGCACGAAGTCTTTATCTTTAAGAGTGCTAAGACCTTCAAAAAAGGCACACGCATTATCCTCGGTTCCATCATCCTGAATGGAAAATAAAACAGTTTGCTGGAGCTTAGAGCCGTTTGATTTTTCGTGCGACAGATAACGGATTTTAGGGTCTTTTGTGGAACCGACAGCGAACACTGAACGAGCAGCATCCCAAAGATCAGCGGAGTCTGCCATGCGTTTCCTGGCCCAAACACCGGACTGCTTGTTTGTATGCACTATTATGAGGGACGTGGTTCTGTATTTCTGACCGAAAACAATTAGCGGCTGCAGATTTCTTCTTACAGCATTTCGCTCAGCTATCCTAACACCTTCATCCAAAAAGGACTGCCAGGGATCAAAGATAACTAAATCCGGTCTCAGTTCGCTGATGATCTCCTCAAGTTCGCTGCTGTCATAAGTTGGATATTTATTTTCTTCAGGATCATCCGGATCATGTATTTCCGGAAGTTCAAAAGTAAATAATCGTTTCATGTCAGCACCAGCAAGGCGACAACGTCTTTTTATAGTGTCTGCTGGATCATCTTCACCACTCATATACAAAACGGTTTTAGGTTCACGCATTGGCGCGTTTTTACCTTCTACCCAAAACGGTTGTCCGGTTGTCAGACAGGCTATAAGTTTGCTGATTATGAAACCTTTTCCACTTCCTCCATCAGCAGTCATCGCATTTAGTTGATTAGCACGGATATAATGAGGGATTAACCATTCCGGTTTTCTTTCTTCGATATCTTCAAAACATACGATTTTTATTTTCCGTTTATGCTTTTTCCTTTTATCCGTCTGCCGGGCTGATGGATCGTAAAACTTGAGAAAATCAGATCCTGTTTTCGATTCATGACTCTGATGCATACACTTAAAGCATACATGACCATTTCTCACGAATACTGAACACTCAGAAGGGCTACTCTTGACGGAATGATCCGACTCCCAGGGACAGATAATATTTAGATATATTCTGTCTTTTTCATTTTTCCTGGATAGAATCTTGACATTATGCTCATTACAAAACTTTTCTAGTTTTTCATCATTCCATAATCCGGGAGCTGCATTCTCATAATTGACATTACGAGTGACGGTTCCCGAATCTGACTGAGTAGCAGGAACAGCCGTTTCTTTTATTGCAAATTTTTTTATTAAGTCATTGTTGCTCATTAACAACCTCCGTGGCTTTTCCCATAATCACAGACAGTCTATGAGGTCTGTCCTCGGTATTTCTGCCCTTCATGGCAATAGTTCCGGGGAGTTTCAAAACTCTTGATGGATTCTTCGCTGTTGTATCAACTAAGGGAAATAATTGGTGTAGTTTTTTAAGAGCTGAGTCTATGATATCTCTGCCTTCTTCATCATTAGGGAGGTCCACTCTATACTTGACGTGATATCCGTTACCACTGTCTACCTCCTCGGGAGAATCCCATCCTTGCATAGATAGATACTGGATCAGATCTGCAGCTTGTAGGTAAGCGGTTCGCTTTTCCTCATCCGTTGCACTTACACCTTTAGGACGCTCAGGATCTATATCTATCGGGAGCCAAGTAATACGCTCGATATCATCATCCTGGGTGGTTATACGTGTTCTGCAGAGCTTTCCATATTGCTCACGGCTCTTGCAATAGTCTTTACAAGGATTAACCGTTGCATATATGTTGTAATTAACACCGGGTTTGACTTTCCAGGTTACTATCTGCTGCAGAACAGAATCGAGGTTCGTATAGTCAACATAAGCGGATAGAGCGGTACTGTAATTATCGGAAATAAGGATTCTGATTTCGTATATTCCCGGAATCTTTTCCGAAAACTCTTTTTTTACCTCGGTTATATTTATATCCATGATGTCCCCCTCCTGTTTGTTCCCAAAGGGGAATCGATGTATAATAAATATGTTTTGGATGGACGTCCGATGATACCGGACTTCATCGATAAACAGCTATGGAGTGACTTCATCCAGCTGGGAAACGTGGGCGCGTTTGTCATTGGTGGAGTCCTCCTTTTCTGTTTGTGAAAAATAATCATTCATGATATCCCTCACATTTCTCCGTTGAGATAGTCAACGAAACGATTCCAGTTAATAAGAAACTTTTTCCCTACACGGATATGAACGATTTCATTGTTTAAGCACATTTTCCGTAACGCATCATAGCTTAGCCCGGATCTCTTGGACGTTTGGTCCAGGGTAAGCATTTCCGGAATCATGTCCACGACAGGGACTTTATCTGCTGCCATTCTTAACCTCCTTTTCAATAAGACTGATGATCTCGAGCTGCTTTTCCTTTGGGAGCTCATGTCTCATCATGCGTGTGATGGTCATAGAGGATACACCGAGAATATCCTCCAGGTTCCAAAGGCAGAGTCCATTCTTAACGAGTGCCATGCGTATTTTCTGATTTTTCTGTGTAGTTTTCATTTAATACCTCCATAAAATGTTGTTGTTTTTTGTGTTGACGTCAGCCACAAGAAGAGTATATATTCTTGGTGAGGGATAGCACAACGAACCAATAAGAGGAATTATAAACACATAAAAGATAGTGGTAATATCCATAGAAAGGAAAAAGGTGATGAGTGAGAAAGAAGATTTAAAAGTATTGTTTTCTAGAAGATTCAAAGATTTAGCCCAGTCAAAACAAAAGACTAATCAAGAGCTGGCAGAAATGTTTGATTTAAGTATCAAGGCTATTGAGAAATGGAAAAATGTAAATCCAGGGAGTGGCACAATTCCCAAAATTGAGAAACTACTTGAGATTTGCGACAAGCTTGGGTGCGATATGAATTATCTATTGATGGATGATCAGGAACACTTTGATGATTCTTACAAGTCTATATCTGAAAAGTTAGGATTAAGTGATAAGGCTATAAAAGGAATAGAGGCTATTCATAACGATATTGACGAAGATATCAGCCTAAATACATCGAATATTCATTTACGGAAAAATCTGCTGGATTATCTGCTGTCAAACCGTCCGGAGTTCGTTATTGATATGCTAGATCTGATCTATGAATTGTTAATGTGGAATAGCTATTATTTCGGACTACTTGAACAGCCGATAGATAACAGATATAAGGGTGCTCGGGAGAGGGCAAGAGACCGACAGGATCTGATAATAGTAAAAATCACAAGGCTAATGAACGAGCTCATATCAAGTTATAACGTTTACTCTTATGATAAGGATATCGGAGACAAGGATTATTATGAAGGCCGTATGCAAAGATCAGAAGCGCTTCAAGAGCTTTGGGAAAATGGCAAGATTCAACGCTTTGAGGATATCCCTAAAGAATTAATACCGTATTACAAAGGCACTGCAGAACAAGCTGAACAAGTAATAAATACCATTAATAAGGGAGGTAAAAAGAAATGAGCAAATTTAAAGCATATTGTATCGAACAGCACATTAAGCAGCGTGATATCGCGGAGCTCCTGGGAGTGTCCATCGGGACCGTTAACCGCAAACTGAATAACAGATCCGTTTTCACGCTCCAGGAAGTAAAGACACTGTGTGTGAGGTACGGCATAAGTGCTGACAAGTATTTTGCATAACAGGAGGTGAGACCATGACGAACACGGCAAAACTTAACGAGATAATAAGAGTATCGGGACTTGACAGAGCATTTATCGCTCACATGTTAGGAATATCAAGCTCTAGTTTCGAGAACAGAGCAAACGGACACAGTGAGTTCACGTCTGCAGATATCAGCATAATGAGGGATTTACTGAATCTGTCTAATGATCAGTTGACGGAGATATTTTTCTCATAACTTCACCGGACACAACAATAATTTGAGAGGAGATAAAAACATGGTAGGTAAGAAGATAAGCAGCTACATAACAATGAGCGGAATGTCATTTTCAAAGGTTGCAGAGAGTGTCGGACTCACGGTTCCGGAGCTGTCAAGCGCGTGTGATCAGGACACAATGGACTGCATACTGTATTACAAGATATGCAAGGCTTTAGGGGTTCCCCTCGATAAGTTCCTGGTGAGTGAGTCTTAATCACAGAATCGAGGTGTAAGATGGCAAACATAAGGCAGAGGGGAAACACTTATCAGATATCGGTATATGTAGGACGTGACGATAAAGGAAAAAAGATATGTGAGTCTATGACATTTACCCCGACCGAAACCGCACCGTCTAAGGTTCAAAAAGAAGTTGAAAAAGCGGCTATGGAGTTCGAGGAGAGAGTCAAGAACGGAAAATATCTCAAGGGTGATAAGCTGACATTTAATCAAGTGATTGATTATTGGAAACAGGACAGAGCATTTAAGGATCTGACACTGTCTATCCAGGAGGATTATATCCGAATACTTAATCAGAGGGCGGTTCCGGTATTAGGCAACATTCCTGTGAATAAGATATCCCCTTTACATATTCAGCAGATTTATAACGATATGGAAAACGAGGGGAGAGCTCCAGGGACTATAAAGCGTGTGCACGTGCCTATAAACTCCGTTATGAAATATGCATTCCGTATGGAGATAATAGAAACTAATCCCTGTGACCGTGTGAGACTCCCGAAACTACAAAAGGATGATTCCTTGCATTATTTCGATATAGATCAAGCCAAAATCTTTTTAAAAGCTCTATCGGGCACTTTTGACGTGATACACAAGGGGCATACACGGAAACTGAAACAGACCGGAGAAAACTACACTGTCCCCGATTATTCCTATAAAATGACAGTTCCGTATCAGTTCCAGGTCTATTTTACCATCGCTCTGTATTCCGGATTCAGAAGAGGTGAGATGATCGCTCTTAGATGGCAAGATGTGAATTTTGACACAAAAAGCATCAGTGTGAATAAATCCATAGCTAAGACACAGTCAAAAGGGCAGATAGTAAAGGGGACAAAGACTGTCAGCGGCAACAGGGAAATAAAACTCCCGGATATCTGCTTCAGTATGCTCAAGGAATGGAAAGCACAGCAAAAGGAATTATCTTTAAAGCTCGGGACAGCCTGGGAGGGATACAGAGGTAAAGAGTTTGACGATAATTATATCTTCATACGGACTGAGGATCATATCGGACAGCACATGGGAATTGATACACCGTCCCACAAGTTCCAACAGATAATTGAGATGTATAATAACTCTGTGGATGATCCGGATCTGAAACTCCCGGTTATAAGACTTCATGATCTGAGGCATACATCAGCCACACTGTTATTAGCCAAAGGGGTAGATATTGAGACCGTCAGCCACAGATTAGGACACGCTAATCCCTCCGTCACGCTTGATGTATACGGACACGCTCTGGAATCCATGGATGAGGTCGCATCTGACACATTAGGTGATTTATTAGCAAACTGACCAAAAAGCGAATATAGGGCATTTTAAGGGGGTTCACATGAGGTTGAATCCCCTTATTTTGTTGCGGAGGGCACTAGTTCAATTTTGACGGAATTTGACAGACATTTGACGGACAAAAATATAAAAAACCACAAAAACACAGAAAAAGTTATAAAAAGGGACTGTTTAGAAAACCGCATAAAATCGGCATTTGTGAGGAAATAGAGAAAATCAGACAAAACGAGTAAAGCCGTTAGGGAGGCGGAGGCCGCTAGTTCGAATCTAGTCACTCCGACTATAAAAAAAGAGAAACCGTGAGGTTTCTTTTTTTTATTCTATTCATTCTTAAGTCTTTTCCACATGCCATATATGAGCGGAATGACCATTATGATCCACACGATGGGCTCTGCCAGAATGATACCTGTGTATTTAAGAACCGGTGTCAGATAGAGGGCTATCAGGAGTTTTCCAAGAAGCTCGGCAAAGCTGGAAATAACGGGAAGTCTGTGCTCACCCATTCCCTGCAGAGAATTTCTGAAGATGGATATCACGGCAGGAACGAAGTAGAAGAGAGTGTCTATCTTCTGATACCTGACTGCATTGAATATGATCTCATGCTCATCAGTACTTGCTATCGCCCTGATGATGGACGGACATATAGTATAGCTTACCAGCATACACAGGAGGCTGTATGCAAAGGAAATCCCGACGGTAGCGCGGAGTCCTTCTTTGATCCTGTCCTTCCTGCCGGCTCCGTAGTTCTGGCCACTGTATGTGGCCATTGCGGTTCCAAATACTCCGAAGGGCAGCATGAATATGCCGGAAAGCTTCCTTGTGGCTGCGTGAGCAACCACAATGTTTTCACCGAGGGTGTTGATGGCAGTCTGAAGTGACAGCGTTCCGAATGCGACCATGGAGCTCATAAGAGCCATTGATATGCCCGAGGACATGAGCATTCTGAGACCTGCTTTCCGGTGAGGGATCATTTCCTTAAGGCTGAACCTAAGTTCCTTATATCTGATAAAAGAATAAGCAAGGCATGCTCCGGAACAGATGATCTGGCTTGTGACAGTAGCTATGGCTGCTCCGGGGGTGCCGAGATTAAATCCTCCTACAAAAAGAACATCGAGCCCGGTATTTAAAAGCGTTGAGATTACGAGGAAGATAAGAGGGGTGTAGGCATCGCCTACAGCTCTGAGGGATGCTGCCAGGCAGTTATAAAGAGCCGAGAATATAAGACCTGAGATCATTATCCCTATATACAGAGAAGCACTTTCCCTGACTTCGGGAGGGACATTCAGTATATCAAGTATCCTGTCAAAAAAGAGCAGGCAGATGCCGGAAACGGTAAGAGCACAGATACATGCCAGAGATATGGATACCGCAAAATTATGTCTGGTCTTTTCCATGTTACCGGATCCGTAATACATCGCGGTGATCACACCGAACCCGTTTGTCATTCCCATCATAAAGGAATTAGTAAGATCATAAAGCCCGGAGACCGAACCTGCGGCAGCGATTCCGTCCTTCCCCATGAAAAGCCCCAGGATCTTCATGTCAGCCAGGGAATAGGCGAGGTTGAACAGACTTCCGATGAGTATCGGAAGAGCGAAGAAACATATGATCTTCAGAGGTTTTCCTTTTGTAAGATCCTTCACAATCTATCCCTTAAATTGTCAGAAAGTTTATTCTCTTAATCGGTTGATATTTTACTACCTCGATATTAAAATTGAAATATCTATGAATAAAGCAGAAACTCTTGCGAGAAATAAAATAATCAAGGTTTATTTCCAGCTTACGATATTGGGATTTATCGTCAGTCTTGGTATCTGTATCGTCAGTGCCGTGATGCATACCATTGATTACGATATCAAGCTTTACGTCATTCTGAGGGTTATCATACCTACTATCATCAATCTGGTGGCTTCTTTTGTCGCCAAGATTGTAAATGCCTCGGAGAATGTCGGAAACGACCAGAAGTGCGCTGTGTGTTCTTTTGCATGCGCTACGATCGGTGCGAGCATTTCCTTCTGGAACGGATACTATGTTTCACTCTGGTGCCTTCCCATCCTTGCAGTTCTGTTCTGCAGCGTATTCCATGATACCCATCTGCTGTTTAAGATCACGGTATTTTCGATAATCACGGTTGCTATTTCGGCTTTTTATGAGATGATCCAGTATCCCGAAGATTATGTTTATTATCTTCAAAGCATGCTTGTTGTAATGATGGTACTTGCCTGCGGCGCGATCGTATCCCGTAACATGATCATCTACAACAAGGAGATGCAGAACATCGTCTTTGAGGCAAATGAGAAGCAGGACAGCTACAGACAGAGACTTGAGACAGACCAGCTCACCTATCTGCACACACGTCCTTACGCACAGGAGAAGGCTGATATATTCCTGCTTGATGCATCCGAAGATCATCCTGTTTCACTTGCAGTCGTTGACCTTGATTTCTTCAAGAGCATCAACGATACGTACGGACATAAGAACGGTGACGTTGTTCTCTGGAAATTCGGTGATACCGTTAACAAGAGCCTGAAGGAAAACATTGTAGCCGGACGTTACGGCGGTGAGGAATTCATCTTTGTATTCGACGGCGGCGATTATCATGATCATATCAAGTTCATGGATGATCTGAGAGAAAGATTCGGAAAGATCAAGTATAAGTTCACCGACAGAAGCGTAACCTTCAGCTGTGGTATCGTAAGCGCCACATATCCGACCACATTCTCAGATGCCTTCAAATATGCCGATGCAGGCGTTTATGCATCTAAGGAAGGCGGAAGAAACAGAGTTACTGCTTATCTGATGCCTCCCATCCAGAAGGATGCGTCCATTCCGAAAACAGGTGATATAAGGCCTAATTCCAAATAAGGCAGTAAAAAGAATACATGAGAATATGATTTAAGAGCTTAAAGAACCGGTTTTCAGCCGGTTCTTTTTGTGTGAAAAATTTTACACATGGATAGATGTATGATCGTTAATGTAAACAGGAGACAGGCTAAGGTAAAGCCTGCTGCGAGTGGAAAAATGATCAGATAAAAGATTTGGATATGAGTAAGGGAGGAAGATCATGAACATGGTAAAGAAGATATTCAGAGCGGAATTTGTAATACTTGGGATCATCACGGCAGTACTTATCGCAGGAGCTTTTTTTCTTTTTACACTGACGGTCAAAAGCTCTTCGGGAGATGATAACGGAATATGGAATGATTATTACGCACCTGTCGAAGCTGATTACGTATCCGGAGTGAGACAGTATCTGAGTGAAATGGGATACAGCAATCCCGGAGTCACACTTACACATGTGACGGATGAGAATCTTATGAGGACATACACTCTGAATGTACATCACATGAGATTTGAAGGTATGAGTGATGAAAGAAGGGAGGTGATCATGGAAGCTCTGACAGATATGGGATTTGAGGATGACAGATGCACTATAAGGGTCAACCTTACCTGATTCTCAGAGATGATGTTTTTACCTCAGATGATCATATTGTGGTTTGGCATCATGTGACCATATCGGATATATATTTTTGCAGGTATTTAGGGTATAATGTAATCCGTGTGGCGAACTTTTTTCGCCATACGGATGATACTGAAAAGTAACGAGTTAACATGACAAGGAGACATTATGGCCCAGCCTGCTGCAGGAGAACTTTACAAACATTTTAAAGGCGGTCTGTACAGGATCGTTACCATTGCACAACATACCGAGACTTCGGAGGGACTGGTCATTTACAGATCTGAAGAGGATCCGTCCAAGGTTTGGGCAAGACCTGTCGTTAACTTTCTGTCACCTGTCGACAAGGTCAAGTATCCTGATGCTACTCAGGATATGAGATTTGAAAAGGTGGAAAATGGAAGCGTTCAGGTTAAGACTTCACAGCCGGTTAAAGCTTCAGCACCTGCTGTAGACGGACTTGATCCGGAAGTTGAGGAATTTCTTGATGCGAAGAGTTCCGCTGAGAGACTTCATATACTTGCATCCCTCAATCACAGACTTACGGATGAGATGCTTCTTACTATGGCAACTGCTGTGGATGTCGATCTTCCAGAAGGCGATATACGTACGAAGTATCTGTCACTCAGGGAATCACTGCTGATACTTGGCAAGTATGAAGGCGACAGGCTCAGGAATTAATGGTATCCATGCTCTGTACAGCCCCGGGGAGGGCTTATGCCGTACAAGCTTGAAGATAAAATGGTCATCGGAGTTTCGTCCAGAGCTCTTTTTGACCTTACAACCGAAAATGAAATATTCGAAAAAGAAGGCCTTGATGCATATCAGTCCTATCAGTTTGAGCATGAGAAGGATATTCTTGCACCGGGCCCAGGTTTTTCGCTGATAAAGAGTCTGCTTGCCCTTAATGACAGGGATCCTGAAAATCCCCTTGTCGAGGTCATAATCATGTCAAGGAATTCGACCAATACCTCGCTAAGGGTTTTCAATTCGATCAAGCATTACGGACTTAAGATAACCCGTGCGGTTCTTGCAAGCGGTTCATCCTTATCACCGTATCTGCAGGCATTTAAAACCGATCTGTTCCTTTCCGCATACGAGGATGATGTTCAGAATGCGATCAACAGTGGTATTGCCGCAGGCATGATCCTTACCGATCATTCCTATTCAGGTGCGACGGACGGATCCATCAGGATAGCTTTCGATGGAGATGCGGTTCTTTTTGATGATGCATCTGAGGCTATATACAAAGAAAAGGGGCTTAAGGCATTTGAGGAAAATGAGGAGATCAATGCGGACAATCCTCTTGATGAAGGACCTTTCGCAGGATTCCTTAAGAAACTCACCTGGATAAGAAATCAGATAGGTGTGGATGAGTGCCCGATACGTACGGCACTTGTTACCGCAAGGAGTGCGCCGGCTCATGAGAGAGTCATCAAGACTCTTCGTAGCTGGAATGTTCGTCTTGATGAAGCGTTCTTCCTCGGCGGTGTAGAGAAAAAAGAAATACTTAAGGCATTCGGTGCCCAGATATTTTTTGATGATCAGTCCGTCCATACGGATCCTGCATCTGAGGAGGTTCCATCGGCAAGAGTTCCCTATAAGGGAGGAAAGCTTAAGTACGAGGGTGAGGCTGAGACCGGGCCCGGTGATACATAGCATATGAGTGAACAGGGGTGGATGTTTCCTTGTCTGCTCATGAGTGAATATATAAAGGAGACGGCTTAAAGGCCGACAGTTTTAAGAAATGAAACTTTTGACGATCGCTATTCCATGTTATAATTCCGCAGCCTATATGTCCAAGGCTATAGAATCACTGCTTCCCGGCGGAGATGATGTGGAGATACTGGTTATCAATGACGGTTCCACCAAGGACAATACTCTGGAAATTGCAAGAGAGTATGAGAAGAAATATCCCGGAATAGTGCGCGCAATAGACCAGCCCAATAAGGGCCATGGAGGTGCAGTCAATACAGGTATCCAGAATGCTACCGGACTCTTCTTCAAGGTTGTTGATTCCGATGACTGGGTAAAGAAATCCGCATATGCGAAGATCCTCGGTAAACTCAAGGAAATCGTAATGTGCGGTGAGAAACTCGATCTTCTCATATGCAATTACGTATATGAAAAAGAGGGAGAGAAGCGCAAGAAGGTCATCCATTACCGCAGGATGTTCCCGCAGGATGAGATATTTACCTGGAGCGACTGTCATCATTTTTCAAAGGGTCATTATATCCTGATGCATGCTGCGATATACAGGACACAGCTTCTGAGGGATTCCGGAATGGTTCTTCCCGAGCATACATTCTATGTAGATAACTATTATGTATTTGCTCCGCTTCTTCATGTGGAGAAGATGTGCTACCTGGATGTTAATTTCTACAGGTACTACATCGGACGCGAAGGACAGTCGGTCAATGAAGAGATCATGATCTCCAGGATCGATCAGCAGCTCAGGGTCAATTATCTGATGATCGATTATCTCATTGATAATAAGACCAAGGCCCTGAAAGACAAGAAGAGATATAAGTACATGAGGAATTATCTTGAGATCATGACCACGATCTCCTCGATACTTCTGATCAAGAAGAACACGGAAGACAGTCTTCTGGAGAAGGCAAAGCTCTGGGCATATATCAAGGATCGCGACAAGCATCTCTGGGGTTATCTCAGAAGCGGAATTGCGGGTAATGCCATGAACCTTCCCGGAAAGGGAGGACGCAAGGTCTCCGTTGAATGCTATAAGATAGCGCAGAAGATATTTAAGTTTAACTGAATTTCCGGACTCTCGGCAATTATGTCGGGAGTCTTTTTTCATTTAACGTACATTTAACGATAGGGTGTTGACAAGTGTATATAGAGTGTATATATTGAATATATACAATGATTAATCATTAAGGCGGAGTGGTTCATGCGCAGGACTATCCCGCTGAGCGCACAAAGGAAATCCATATGGACTTAATTATCAGTAACACCTCGGGAGTGCCCATTTATGAGCAGATCGAGGAACAGATCAAGAGTCTGATCATGACAGGGGAACTCGCTGCAGGAGAAGCCCTTCCGTCAATGAGGATCCTGGCCAAGGACCTTAAGATCAGCGTCATCACAACAAAGAGAGCATTTGAGGATCTCGAGCGTGACGGCTACATAGAATCCGTTGTGGGAAAGGGAAGCTTTGTAAAGGGCATCAATCCCGAACTCATGAAGGAGAATATGAAGTACGCTATCGAGGAATGTATTGAGAAGGCAGCAGATAAGGCTGTCCTGGGTAAGATATCCCTTGATGAATTAAAAGAGATGCTTGAGATCATTTACGAGGAAAGAGCAGGTCAGGAGAAGGGTGAGTGAGGGGCTGTTCCCTGCATTTGCAAGATTCATGTAAACATTGGAAGGCTATCGCCTCTACAGAGGAATAGAAAATGGATGAAGTTAAGAATGTTATAGAACTTAAGAATGTTACCAAGGATTACGGTGATTTCAAGCTTGATAATATAAGCTTTGCAGTACCTGAAGGTACCGTATGCGGATTCATCGGTCAGAACGGTGCCGGCAAGACTACCACGATCAGTCTGATACTGGATGTGATAAAGCGCGATTCGGGAGAGATAACTCTTTTCGGTGAGAGTGTTAATAAGGATACGGCATACTTGAGAGAAGATATCGGTGTCGTATTTGATGAGATGGGCTTCCATGAATTTATGACCGGACGCGACATCGATATCATGATGAAGAATATCTATAAGAACTGGGATGAAGATGCTTTCTTTGAAAACCTGAAGAAGTTCTCACTTCCTTCAAAGAAAAAGTGTGGCGCATTCTCAAGAGGTATGAGGATGAAGCTCCAGATTGCAGTTGCACTTTCACATAATGCGAAGCTTCTTATCATGGACGAGCCCACAAGCGGACTTGATCCAATCGTAAGAAACGAGATGATAGGAATCTTCCGTGAATTCGTGGTGGAAGAGGACCATACCATACTTCTGTCATCACACATCACAAGTGATCTTGAGAAGATCGCCGATGAGGTCGTGTTTATCGACGGAGGAAAGATCGTTTTGTCCGGCAATAAGGATGAGATCCTTGAAAAACACGCTGTCGTAAAGTGTAAAAAGGATGAGCTTTCTAAGGTAAGCGAGACACTTATCGTAAATTCCGAAGTGAGTGACTACGGTGCAGAGATCCTCGTTAATGACAGACATGCCGCTGAGAAGCTTTATCCCGGAATGGTCATTGAAAGAGCTGAGCTTGAACAGATCATGATCGGCTATGTAAACGGAAAGAGATGAGTGAACGGTTCCAGGTTCACCGGTGAGGTAAAACTATGAAAGGTTTGATAATCAAGGACATCATGTGCCTAAAAAAACAGCTCACCACTTTTGCATACATCATAGCCGGAGTGGTGGTCATATCGATATTGTATGTTCTCAGCAGCCGTTTCGGTAATCTTGCGAAAGCCGGAGTGGCTCTGCTGGACGAGAACAATAACATGTCTCAGGTTGATGTTAAGAATCTCGGTTCCATGGTTCTTGTATTGTTCATGCTGATCCCGATAGTAAGCGTGGGAGATATGCTGAACGTATTCATTGCGGACGGAAAGGCAGGGTTCTTTAAGGTTTCGGCTTCGCTTCCCGTATCAATGAAAAAGAGAATGCTTTCAAGATTCCTGACGATCTATGCATTGTGTGGGATCGGAGCGGTGGTGGATATCATTCTTGCTCTTGTACTCAGTTCCATTACGGACATCATGAGCTTTGGAAGCTTTCTGGGGATCATCATTTCATGCGCATCCATACTGAGTATATACAGTGCCCTGGTGATCCTGTATTGTGTGATTCTCGGTTACGGTAAAGAACAGTATGCCCAGGTTTTCTCCCTTCTTACGATCATTCTTTCTTTTGTGATCATAAAGTTTCAGGGCGTTAAATCTGTGTTCATACGGATTTTTATCGAGGAGCAGGGATTTGATTCGGTCACATTCTGGAAGCCCTTGGATTATTTCCGTGAAAAGGGATATGTATTCCTGATCATTGCACTTTTGGTAAGTGCGCTTAGTTATGGTCTCTCTTTATACATTGCTGAAAGAAAGAGAGGTGTCATCTGATGGGCGGATTATTATATAAGGATTTTCTCTCTATTAGTGGTAAGAAGCATGTTGCTGTTTTTTCCGTTCTTACAATATTGCTTGTGGTTCTCAAACTGATCGTGGCATTCGCAGATACACCGGATGACTGGCTTCTGGAAAATTCCGAGGGTGAGGTCATGAGTTTTCTTGACTATCTTGTTTCAATGCCTGCTCAGATAATGCCAATCATGTTCATCAGTTTTATAGCCATGTGGATTCCGAATGTGATCCAAAACGATGAGAAGAGCAAGATACATGCATATCTGTCTGCAACGCCTCTTTCAAAGCGAACATATATCGCGGAAAAGTATGTATTCATAGGCATATGCATTTATTCGGCTTTATCAATCTGCGTAATATGGTGCGTCATCTCCATGGCGTTTTTGTCCGATGGCGCTGTTCTGGATATTTTGATGCTTATTTCATCATTTTTGATCGAACTTTTCTCCCTGGCACTTATCGGCGCAAGCATCGAATTTCCTGTTTTTGTCGCCTTCGGAAAAGAAAAAGGACAGATGATCAAGACAGGTATTCTTGAGGTCCTGGCATGGTTTGCTGTGGCTTTTCTTTTCTTCGGAAATCTGGAGGTATTAGAAATAATAGATTTCAATCGCATAATGGACTGGGCTAAA
Source organism: uncultured Lachnospiraceae bacterium (assembly GCA_946631295.1). Taxonomy (GTDB): domain Bacteria; phylum Bacillota; class Clostridia; order Lachnospirales; family Lachnospiraceae; genus AC2028. The sequence goes on along the minus strand of CAMOZY010000024.1, from coordinate 1,247 downwards.
GCTCACTCTTTTGCACTGATGTTCATGGCGGTCATTTCTCCGCTCATTACTCTTGCATTCTATTACATCTCATATCGTATTTCAGTGTGCATATATGAGAGAAAGGAGAGAGAATATGAGTGATGCAAAGGCTATGACTAAAGTTTATGACGATACCAAAAGAAGTACGAGAGAATACAGTGATACACAGAGACTTTTGATATTTCTCGGACTCACATTTGTTATTACTTTTCTATGGTTCTTCATAGCAAATCCGGACGGTTCCACATGGGAAGACATGGGGACCATGAGACAGTCATTCGTTGCTCTCGGCATGATGTTCCCCGTGATATGTCACGTTCTTACAAGAGTGATCACGAAGGAAGGATTCAGATTTGACGGTGAGAACAATTCATATTTCGGAATAGTCCTTAAGGACGGAAAGTGGAAGTATTTCCTCTTCGCGTGTCTGGTTCCCTGGCTCTATATGGAACTCAGTAACCTGATAGAACTTGCAATGTGTCCGTCTTTGTACGATCCGGAGTACTATATCAGCCTTGATGTAGAGAAAAGAATACTTATGCTGATGCCGGTATATGCGATAGTGACCGGAACAGTCGGTTCTTTTGCAGCATTCGGAGAAGAGGGCGGATGGCGCGGTTATATGATGCCCAAGCTTCTTAAGATCACAGGCAGGAAAAGAGCGCTTATCATAGGCGGTGTGATCTGGGGGCTATGGCATGCACCTCTTACATGCATAGGACATAACTTCGGCACTGATTATCCGGGATTTCCTTATCTCGGTATAATATGTATGTGCGTATTCTGTACTCTTATGGGAGTACTTCTTACTTTCATCACGGAAAAGAGCGGATCCGTCTGGCCGGCAGCCATCATGCACGCGGTCAATAATTCTAACCCCTCAATACTTGCCGGATACATCAACCCTGACAATAAGACCACGGATCTTCCAACAGGAATGATTGCAATGTGCATAGCACTTCTCGTGGTGGTCATACCTGTGATGATTATATGGGGGAAGGGTGAACAGAAAACGGAAAAGCAGTAGTTAAAATCTCAGTTAAAACCGCGGTTTAAAAGTCATTAATTTTTCTGTGGTTAAAAACCGTAAAAGTATATTCTATACCGCTAAAATACTGAATATGTGGTAAAATAGTACACAGGTTTGCCTGTGTATTATTTTTTGCGAGGTGAAAAAATGCAGTATGGTAAGGAATCTTTAGTATACACAAATGATAAGTGCGTAG
>CAMOZY010000023.1 GCA_946631295.1 uncultured Lachnospiraceae bacterium | reverse complement strand
TGCATCAAGGAAGTTCATCTGAGGTGATCCCATGAATCCTGCAACGAAGAGGTTACAAGGCTTGTCATAGAGATTCTGAGGTGAATCAACCTGCTGAACGATACCGTCCTTCATAACGACGATTCTGTCGCCGAGGGTCATAGCCTCTGTCTGGTCGTGGGTAACGTAGATGATGGTGGTTCCGAGTCTCTGGTGAAGCTTTGCAATCTCGATTCTCATCTGTACACGAAGCTTTGCATCGAGGTTGGAAAGAGGCTCGTCCATGAGGAATACCTTGGGGTTACGTACGATAGCACGTCCCATGGCAACACGCTGTCTCTGTCCACCGGAAAGAGCCTTAGGCTTACGGTCGAGAAGAGAGGTAAGGTCGAGGATACGAGCTGCCTCCTTAACCATCTTGTCGATCTGATCCTTGGGAACCTTACGAAGCTTAAGTCCGAATGCCATGTTGTCGTAAACAGACATATGAGGATACAGAGCGTAGTTCTGGAATACCATCGCGATATCACGATCCTTGGGCTCAACATCGTTCATGAGCTTGTCGCCGATGTAAAGCTCACCACCGGAGATGTCCTCAAGACCTGCGATCATACGGAGAGTTGTTGACTTACCGCATCCGGAAGGTCCTACGAAAATGATAAATTCCTGATCGTTGATCTCCAGGTTGAAATCCTTAACTGCCTCGAAGCCGTTAGGATAGACCTTGGTGATATGCTTAAGTGAAAGACTTGCCATTAGTACATACTCCTTTCAGAATATAAATCCGGGCATTTGCCGCCCAATACTCTAGCAGTATACTATTTTCCCCCGAAGTTTGAAAAGAACAGAGATAAACAAACTTTCGGGCGTGGTTTGGTCATTTTGCCATGGAAAATAAAGAAAATCTAAACTCATTGGCATATTGCCCAACCAGATGTCGGATGCTTTCGTCGTTTTGACGTATTTTACTTATCGCTTTCTCCCATATACTTCTTCATCTGTTCTTCCACGGGATCGACTTCGGGTGCAGCTTCAGGATGTTCTTCATAGAATCTCTCCTCAACCTTCTCGAAAGCCTTGCGGTAAAGCATGGCGCTCAGGTATCCGGGACCGGCTATGCCGAAAAGAAATACGACAGGAACAGATGAAAACCAGTACAGTCCGATGACAGGGGGAATGATATACATGATTCCCATGAGGATTGCCCTGGGAAGGATCGCAACAGTCATGTGAAGCCCGCTCTTGATCGTTCCTTTAACAGTATTGTCAAATCTTGCCAGTACGGGGAAGATCATAATGCAGGATATGAATATGAAGAAAAATACGGCGAGCATTATAGCCTTTACAATGTCGGTGCCCTCTCCTTCAAGTCCGCTTGCAAAGAGCACGTCAAAAGCCGCAACGCCTATTATGACCAGCATCATGAGCCATATGATGGTGGCCTGCTTGAAATTCTGCTTAAAAGAATGGAAAAAGCCCTTTGTTATGCCTCCCTCTTCATTCTTTACGAGCTTATAGCACATATAGTCCTTAGCCGTAAATGCAGCGCCTGCCGTAATTATCGGTATGCACATGATAATGGTAAGAAGGTTCAGCAGCATAACGTCGCTGATCTTCGTAAGAACAGCCATAAATTTTGAATCCGGATTAAGAAATCTCACAGTAAACCTTTCTAAAAGACCAGTTCCATGGTCGTTACCCTGATCCCGGAAATACTCCGCTCCGGCTCAAGCGCCAAAAAACCTATCTTTTTGTAAAAACCGACCGCATAGGGCGCTGCCCTTACGATCATATTGTTCTCATGACATATATCCCTAAGATATCTGCACAGCCTGTCCACCAGCTCTGCTCCTACACCGAGGTGATGGTAATCCCTGTGCACAAACAAAAGCGACAGTCTGTTTCCGCCGCGAAGTGACCCGACTCCTATGATATGTCCGTCAAGTCTCGCTACCATCACGGGATAATTCCCCTTCAGGAACGCTTCGTGAAGATCATCGTCTGTAATGAATTCGAAAAAATGTCCCGTGCCTTCCTGACCGTAATCGGCCGCCTCGAATTCCATAAAGGTCGTCCAGACAAGCGACATCGCTTCCGTCCAGTCCTCCGGCAGGGCCCATTCATATCTTATTCGGGATTTCAGGAAAGTCTTGCCGTTATCCATTCAAGGATATCCTCTTTGACGGTTTCTTTGTTATCCTCGTTAAGGATCTCATGCCTGTCGCCCGGATAAAGCTTCACGGTAATATCCCTTATTCCGGCATTCCTGTAGCTGTCCGCAGCAGCCTTAACGCCCTCCCCGTATGCACCTACCGGATCGTCCTCACCGGCTACGAATAAAAGAGGGAGAGTCTTGGGAACAGCAGCAATGTTATCGTCATTCTGCATTCTCTTCATCAGCTCAAAAAGAGTGATATACCCGTTTGCCGTGAATCCGAATCCGCACATGGGATCGGCTATATAATCATCAACATTCTTTTCATTTGCGCTGAGCCAGTCATAGGGAGTTCTTGGTGAAGATATCTTCTTAAGATATCCGCCAAAGCTCAGTTTGGTGACCAGCTCAGGCTTGCATTTTGATCCCTTGAAAAGAGCGGTCAGTTTGGTAACGGCACTGCCTGCGCCAAGCACGGAATTCGGCATACTTCCCGTTCCCATTATGACAGCCATATTGATCCCGCTGCCGTAACGGTAGATATAGTTCCTTGCAATAAAAGATCCCATGCTGTGACCCATTATTATCACAGGAAGTCCCGGGAATTTCTCCTGGGTGATCTTTTTAAGTCTGTGGACATCACGCACAACGACGGTTGCGGGGTCCTGTTCGCAAAAATAACCCGTCAGTCCTCCGTCGGTCACGGTGCCGCCATGACCCAGATGATCCTCGCCTGTCACAATGAATCCTCTGGCTGTCATGAACTGTGCAAAATCCTCATATCTTCCGACATATTCTTCCATGCCGTGAATCACCTGGATTATGCCCTTTGCTCCGTCCGCGCCCGAATCAGGCATCCATCTTACGCCATGGATACTTGTTTCGCCGTCTCTTGAATCAAAAAAGAATTCTTCTTTTTTCATGGAAGCACCCTCTAATTATCCGATCTCAGCTCCGGCAGGCATATCCTTATCAACGCTCAGGAGTGAAAGCACACCCTCAGCATTCTCTGCGCAAAGAAGCATTCCTTCGCTGGTAAGTCCCGCAATCTGGCGGGGAGCAAGATTGGTAAGGACAACAACCTTCTTTCCCACCATTTCCTCTGCCGAATAACCTGACTTGATACCGGAAAGTATCTGTCTGGTCTTACTTCCTATCTTAACCTGTGAGCAGAGAAGCTTTTTGGACTTCGGAACCTCTTCGCAGGAGATGATCTGTCCTACCTGCAGCTGGAGCTTCGCAAAATCGTCATAGCTGATCTCAGCCTTGGGCTCAATATCGATGGCATCGTCAGACTTCTCATCCGCACTCTCGGATGATGCTTCGGAAGTGATGCCGTTTTCCCTTTCATACTCTGCTCTCTGTGCCGCACGGATCTCCTCAACCTTCTTCATGATATCCTCAAGGTTCAGACGTGCAAACAGAGTCTCGGGGTCTTCCGTGACCTTCTTTCCGGACTCGTAGAGTCCGAACCTGTCAAGATCTTCATAGTCCCTGAGCTTTTCCTCTGAAAGCTGTGCCAGGATAGCCTTAGCGGTCTCGGGCATATAGGGCATAAGAAGATTTGCACCGATCACGATCGATTCGGTAAGGTTATACATAACCTCTGAAAGCCTGTCCTTACCTGCATCATCCTTGGCAAGTGTCCAGGGCTCGGTCTCGTCGATATATTTATTGGAACGTTTGAATATCGCAAACACCTCGTCGATGGCATCAGCAACCCTGAGGTCATCCATTTTGCCTGTGACCTTATCCCTTGCGGCAGTAACTACAGCCTTAAGATCCGCATCGGCATCTCCTTCGACACCGGTCTTTGTAACAACACCGCCAAAATACTTATTGGTCATGGAGATCGTTCTCTTTACGAGATTGCCGAGGATATTCGCAAGATCCGAATTGTATCTTTCGGTCATGAGTTCCCATGTGATGGTTCCGTCATTTTCATAAGGCATCTCATGAAGCACGTAGTAGCGCACCGCATCGACACCGTAAAGCGAGATGAGGTCATCTGCATAGATAACATTGCCCCTTGACTTACTCATCTTCTCGCCGCCCTGTAACAGCCAGGGATGTCCGAAAACCTTCTTGGGAAGAGGCTCTTCCAGTGACATAAGGAATATGGGCCAGTAGATCGTATGGAAACGGATGATGTCCTTTCCGATAAGATGAAGATCTGCGGGCCAGAACTTCTTGTACATATCCGAACTGTTGCCGTCAGCGTCATAACCTATACCGGTGATATAGTTGCTGAGCGCATCAAGCCATACATATACGACGTGCTTTTCATCAAATGAAACAGGGATTCCCCATGTAAAGGAGGTCCTGGATACGCACAGATCCTGCAGACCGGGCTTCAGGAAATTATTGACCATCTCATTTTTACGGGAAACGGGCTGTATGAATTCAGGATGCTCATCATAATACTTCATGAGCTTATCGGCATACTTGCTCATTTTGAAGAAGTAAGCTTCCTCTTTGGCAGGCTTAACCTCACGTCCGCAGTCGGGGCACTTTCCGTCCACAAGCTGGCTCTCTGTCCAGAATGACTCACAGGGAGTGCAGTAGAGTCCTTCATAAGCACCCTTGTAGATATCTCCCTTGTCATACATCTTCTTGAATATCTTCTGGATCTGAGCTTCATGATCCTTGTCGGTGGTACGGATGAACTTGTCATAGGAAACATCAAGGCTGTCGCATATTCCTCTTATGATCCCGGCAATACGGTCGACAAACTCCTTGGGAGAGATTCCCTCAGCCTCGGCCTTTTCCTCGATCTTCTGACCGTGCTCATCGGTTCCCGTCTGGAAAAATACTTCAAAACCCTGCTGTCTCTTATGTCTTGCTACGGCATCCGCCATGACGATCTCATAGGAATTGCCTATATGAGGCTTCCCCGATGTATAAGCTATCGCAGTTGTAATGTAATATGGTCCCTTATTCTGCATAAAGATCACCGTCCTTTCGGCGTCACATAAAAGACGTCTTTTCTTATCTGAAATGAAAATATAATAGATTAATCTACCACAAATGCCTTTATTCGTCCATTAAACGGTTATATTCGTCACATACCGCTTTGAAAATGACCTCGGAGCCGTTGCCGCTGTCGGGGTGGTATACCTTGCAAAGATCGCGGTACCTCTTCTTTATGGCTTCGGGCGTCTTGCATCCTTCGAAAAATCCGCCGGGAAGGCCTTTAGGTTCATTTCGCTCTTCTAGTAAACCTTCATCGTATTCCTCATCATACCCGTCATCATATCCTTCTTCATCGTCGTATTCTTCAAGTCTTTCTCTTTCACGAAATGAAATATTCTCGCTGCGGCCCCTGAAGTATCCGCTCTCATAGCCCCTGTCAAATCCTTCCTCATATCCGTGTACGTTGTCATAGATATCATCGATCTTATCCTTAAGATCCCTCGACTCTGCCAGGACCTCCCTTTTCATGTTCAGATATCTGATGAACCTCAGTACATCCATGACCGGACCGCCGAATATCATGAACAGTTCAATGAGCATGAACTGATCGGCGGTGAACCTGTCCCTTATACTGAAGACCGCATACGCTGCAGCTGCGGCAACCAGAATTCCAACAATATAGTTATGGAACAGTCTGATAAAAAAATACACATATGAGATCACTCCGTAAAAAATGACCAGGAGCTTTGCGCTCTTCAGCGGATCCGCGATCATCGTATCGAATGTCGTACCAAAGTCCGTATCCCATGAAAGCACTGTGGTAACAACCAGTGCAAGTATTATCTTGGCAGGTATGGCAGCAAGTCTGCTCCTGAGTTCTGCCACCTTTACAGCCTTAAGTCCGTTCATTTTTCCTCCACAGATCCGTTACAGACCGCCGCAGCACCAAAGCCCAGTATAAGAGCCAGCTGGGATATGTTCATGGGTGTCTGAAAACTGAATAGATTATTTATGATATATGCCATTATGCAAAGTGCCGTCCCGAGCAAAAATCCGCTGCCGGACTTTATACCGCCGTTTCCGGATCCTTTTTTTACGCCCGGCAGGATCATTTTGAATATCTTTATAAGAACGCTTACCAGCATTCCGTAGAATGTGACGGTTCCGACAATACCGACATTAACGAGCATTGTCACCGGTTCACAGTGGGCATTCGTAAGTCTTGCACCGCCAAAATACGTGCTTACTTCTCTCGACAGAACAGGGAATCTTCCCCCTGTCAGAAATGAATAAAACGTATCCGGCCCCTTTCCAAACAGCTTTTCCCTGAAGCTCATCCCGTCAAAAAGTCTGAGTCCCACGCTGATCGTTTCGCCTCTGTTGCTTCCCCATCCGGGAGAAAGATAAAACACGTTTCCCGCAATGAGTTTCCCGCCTGCTATGGTATTTATCACAAGCACCATCAGATACAAAATAAGTGACACGCCTGTCATTATTACAAGTATCCTGCCGTAGTTAAACCGGGCCTTTTGTATTTGGCTTCTTTTCCTGCAAAGGACAAATATCATCAGCGCAAGCATAAGAACAAAGCAGATGAATGTGAATACCGAATTGGACATAAGAGCGCCGAAAGCATCATTCGCCCTCGACCCCTCATCGACCCTTTTTATCAGAGAATTGACAAATGCCGAAAACGAAAAGATCACGGACATCTCAGATATCCTTAAGAGCTTTTCAAGGTCTTCTCCCGCAATGATACTCAGTGTCAGAAAAACTCCGTACAGAGCCACAAAACCGCTGAGAGATCCCTGGGCAATGTACATCATAAAGCATACAAACAGATATACAGCAAGGAGAGCCTTCAGGATTCTGCTCCCAAGCGTGTGTTCATCCTTCTTCGTAAAATAGAGCGCCACTCCGATGAAAACCACCGTGACAAGATAACCGCAGAACCAATTGGCATTTCCCATTGTGGATACCTTGCCCTCTGACCAGTCCTCAATGTGGAAAACATTGCCGAACAGATCCATTATTATCCCGGCAGCGCTGACCGCAAAGGAAGTCAGAAGTATCAGCATCATGAAGATATATTCCCTGCACCTCAGTACAGCTATCAGAAATACGCATACTCCAAAGACCATGTACTGCTGCATGCCAAGGTGCCATCCGCGTTCACCGGATACGGCAATATTCTTGTATTCAGACAGGTAAAAAGATATGACCGCCCCCGCCATGAACAAAAGAGTCCATATATGAACGGAAGATATCGTTCCTTCTTTCAGATCAGGAATAACATACCCACTGTCTAAAAGGGACCTGTCCTCATCCTCATCATCGTAATAAGCGATCACTCCGCCCACAAAGGAAATGAACAATAGTATCGGAACGACGATCAGGAGCTTTCCGCAGAACTGATACCCCTGCATCCAGAAGGTCGCCTTGCCCGTGCCCAAGGTTGAATATTCATTAACGTAAAGAGGCAGAGCACATGCCGTAAGGATCACATAAAGATAAACCGTCGTATGAGCCCATAAGACAGCCACGAATCTGATCCACCCGGAAAAACCCCTGTAGCGGGCGGAGTCATATTTCAGTCCTGTTAATTTTTCAAGATTATCTGTCAGCATAAATTTTAAATGCAGGATTTGCAGGGGTGATCTCAAAAGTTTTCATCTCTCCGCTTCCGGGATCCCTGAACTCAAGCCTGTCCGCACAAAGCGCAGGTGTAGCAATTCCCAGTTTTTCCGAATGACTGATACTCTCCGAAGAACCGTATTTCAGGTCACCCAGCAGAGGATATCCAAGATGAGCCATCTGTGCCCTTATCTGATGAAACCTGCCTGTCTTTATCGAGATCCTGAAGCAGGATGTTCCCTGGGAGTTTCCGAGCAGTTCATATGACAGCTCTGCTTTTTTGAATTCCGCACCTTCTCCTATCTCGCACTTACCATCGGAAGTTTTTCTCATATAGCAGATATCGCTTCCGCTGCATGATGCTTCGCCAAAAGAAACAGCTCTGTATGTTTTCTTAAGCTTTCCCGACTGAAGATCCGATGTCAAAAATGCCGCACTCTTACTGTCCTTTGCAAAAACAAGCAGGCCCTCCACGGGCTGGTCCAGTCTGTGGATCACACCGAGATAGCTACCCTTCAGATGATTCTTGAGCTGGGAACACACATCTTCCTGTGATGCCCTTGCAGTCTGTACAGGAAGACCGGCAGGCTTATATATTACGATCACATGATCATTTTCATATATTATCTCTGCTTTCAGATTCATCCCGGTATCCTCAGTCCCTTAGGATAATGATTCTTTATTTTTCCGCCGGATGCCTTACCCCATCCGAGAGAAAATCCATCAAGGCTTATCAGAACCCATCCGTTTCCATCACCTTCCAGAGTCATTCCCTTTACGAAGCTTTCAGCTTCATCTTCCGTGACATTTTTTACATTCTTTACATCGCATTCATTCAGTGAAAGTGCAAGTGCATGCGCAGGTTCAAATCTGTCCTTTTTGAATGTACCCAGGTGAAGACCGCATCTTAGCACCTTGAGGCCATGCAGTGAAGGAGTATCTTCCGGCATCACGAACAGATTGTCGCCAAAAAGTCTGAATCTGTCTTTTGAGCCCAGTATGCGTGATGCAGCATCCTTACTCAGCGATTCCTTCAGGAATGATTCAAGGGCCTTAAGTTCTCTGACAACTGAAGCATCTTCATATCCGCCTGCAGGAAAAGCATTTACGCCCTCGCCTTCTTTTTCCAGAAGTGCGGCAAAATGTCCCTCTCCCCTGAAATACATCGGCCAGATCCTTACAGCATCTTCACATCCGGAAAAGCCGTCTCTTACCCCTTCCGCTTCCTTCTTAAAAAATGACGTATCTGTCATTTTGATATCGGAATGCCGCGACAACAGTCCTCGAACAACATCTTCATCCTCTTCCTTTTCAAAGGTGCAGGTGGAATATACGATCACCCCGCCGGGCTTCAGCATTCTGCAGGCATTTTCAAGGATATCCGTCTGCCTTTCGGCGCATATTCCAACGCTCTCTTCAGACCACTGTGATACAGCCTCCTGATCCTTCCTGAACATTCCTTCTCCGGAACACGGAGCATCGACAACGATCGCGTCAAAATATCCTTCGAATCTCTCTGCAAGTTTTTCGGAAGTTTCATTGAGAACTATCGCATTCCGGATTCCCATTCTTTCTATATTGCGCGAGAGGATCTCCGCCCTTGACCTGTTTATCTCGTTTGAAAAAAGAATTCCTTTTCCCTGCATCGCTGCCGCTATCTGTGTGGATTTTCCTCCGGGAGCGGCACACAGATCCAGGATCTTAAGTCCGCCCGCATCTGCACATTTTTTATCTGTTCCAAACAGCCTTCCGGTAAGTATCGCTCCCGGAACCATTGCTCCCGGATCCTGAATGTAATAAACTCCGGCATCATGATAAGGTCTTCTTCCGGGTGCTGTTTCCGGATTAAAATAATATCCTGTCTTTTCATAGGAAACAGGCTCAAGACCGAATTTTTCAATGATCCTGTTCCGGGATTCTTCATTTCCCTTAAGGATGTTCAGTCTCAGAGACTGTACACAGGGTTCGGACATAGAATTTTCAAGAAGATGATATTCCTCATCTCCAAGAAGGCTTAACATATTCTTTTTGAAGCCATCGGGTATCAATTCCAAAACTCCTCGTTTATATGTTTTTCTTTTCACTATCTGCTCTTCGCAGATCTGTCATTTCTGATCATGCTATGTTCTGTCATCCGGCTTTAAGGATCATCCTGTTTTCACCGCATCATCCGTAACAGAAGCTCATACAGAAATTTATCGGATGCGGTGTTTTTCATATCCGTCCCATATACATATTCAGGATCGTTAACCGATATTCCGCCGCATATGTCCGCACCAATAATCCTGCGTCCCGATGCCACCGTTCTTATCAGTTTTCCAAGTTCATCAAGTGTAAGCTCGCCCTGATCCCAGTTGGTAATGCATTCCGAACGGTCAAGTATATCCTTATCAACGGATATGTACAAAGGAATTTCTGCAATCTGCGAAATGTCTGCAGCCTGCAAAATGTCTGCAGTTTCCCCAGTGTCAGAAGCCTCCCGATGACCTCCGTCTGTAACAGAACCCTTCTTACCATAATATCTCCATCCGGTATACGTCCCTTTTTCAGTATTTACGGATTCGGGTGTTCCTCCCTCAGCAGCAACCGGTGGTCCTATCACAAGCACGGATCTTAGATGATCATCTTTTTCGAGAATCTCTTTTACCCAGGAACCACAGCTCAGGATTCCTCCAAATGCCGTATCCTGCATATCGGTATGATGGTCGAACATCACAAGATCATATTCTTCATCGATAAAAGAAGTGAAGATCCTGGACATGTAATGGTAATTTCCGGTATCGATAAAATGTATGCCTCTTTCAGGATGATCCTCTGCAGAAAGCCTTCTGCGAATTTCTTCGGAAGCATCATCGGAACAATACATATTCGTTCCCGAAATATCTTTGAACAAAATCCTGACAGCTATGTCATGATTTTCTTCAATACCGATCATCCTGTCATGATCATCCGGATAAGTATCATTCAATTCCGTTATCAATACTCTTATTTTTCTTTCCTCCGATATAAATTCGACAGTCTCCTGCACTTAGCATCATACATACAAAAGCAATCGATATAAGTGATATGATCTCCGATAATCTCCAGTATCCGGGCTCTGTGTATTTAAGCGTAAAGTTCCCTGAATATCCGGAAGGTATCATGATCATTACTCTTCCATCCACACTCTGAAGTGTATTTAATTCCATTCCGTCATCGGTTACAGATTCATACCCTTTATAAAACACAATCGGAAGCAGCACACATCCATCAGTGCTTCCCGTATTGCTTACGTTCACTTTCCATCTGTATCTATCGACATCATAAGATATCACTTCCGTCCCTTCGCTTGAGGCAGGAATCCCGTTATATTCAGCATCCCTGTTCCATGATACGGGAAAGTACAGCTCATCACTTACAATACCTATTTCCTCGCCGGCAGATATAACTACATGCCTGTTTTCTTCACACGCTCTTTTTTGAAGCATTACGCTCGGCACGACAGCGAGTATTAAAATGAGAATTCCGAAAATGCGGGCACGTTTACGAGTCACTTCACTCATCTGAGAAAGAAGTACCGCACCGAGAAAAACGGATACCGCCGTAGCAGGTCCTATATATCTCCAGGAAAACTGAACCGAACACATCAGTCTTGCAACCAGTCCTCCTTTCGATTCTATTGCTTCCCAGGGAAAATATCTGCTTGAGATAAACAGCATCACCAGGCACATTGCAGACAGTATGATGCCAGTGATCATTCTTTCACTTTTAAACTTTGCATACTCTCCTTTAATTACTAAAACTGCGCAGGCAATCAGAAAGTATATTATCCACACCGCAAGAATTACGGTAACCGCGACACCAATCTGAGTGGGCATTCTGAGTTCATACACAATTCCGGATCCGCTCCCTCCGGGTATCAGTTCGAACAGATCGCTTATCCCCGGGTAAAAACCTCTCATGGTTTCTGATGATGCGCTTACAAGATATTCATCTGCAAGCATATAGTCAACAAACGGCACTAAAAAATATGCGGACAGCATGATGCAGATCAACGCGGCGGATACGAGTCTTATAAGAACTTTTTTTGTAAATGTTCTCCTGAAAAGAACAAGTGCAAGTACCGCAAGAAAAGCGCAGCTCATAAATGTGGTCAGTATATGTGACGACAAGAGCAGGGCCATACCTATACCAAGAGGGAGTCCTGCTTTTATTTCATCAGACAGATTCCCTTTTCTGCAGTTCTTTTCTCTGTCATCTTCTCCGTTATTTTCTCCGCCTTTTTCTTTGCCGGGATTCAGCGCATAAATACGATAGAATCCATAGACAACAAGGGGAAGAAATGCCATTGCGGTATATTCTCCCGCAGCATCCCTTATATAAACATCCGTAAGTCTGTACACCGAAAGGGTGTAGACAAAGCTCATAACCGCAGCATTTATCTTTTCACCGCCAAGGAATCCCTTCAGACAAAAGTATGCGATCAGTCCTGTCAGGGCATTTATGATAATGACATATATGTCATATGCCATGCCAAGTGGAATTCCCGCAATATATAAAAATGCCGGAACGTATAAAAACAGATCCGGGTAAAAAACAGGCATTGCATATCCCGTTCCCTGATTCATGACAAAATATATTCTTGCGGGAAAATATCCTGCTTTCAGAGTATCCGCAAGAACTGCGATCCTTCTGAGATGCACAAGCTTGTCCTGATAGTCGGGAAGGATATCATATCCAAAAAACGAAGTGATACATGACATCAATATTCCTGACAGAACGATAACAAACGCAGTCACCGTTTCCCTGTCAAAGCGCCTCTTTGTACTGTTTTTTTGAATTTCTGAATTCAATCTTTTTTACCTTCAGTAACTTCAGAGGAAGAGTCTTTCTCCGAAAGAACAAATGCTGCAAGGAAAGGAACCACCACAATAAAGGGATACATATACCTGAAGTTTACACAGGGGCCGAGAAGCATGGTCATAAAATACATAACCGGATATGTAAGGACGATAACGCTCTTCCTGCTTCTTTTGTAAAAAGCTGCAAAAATAACAAGAACAAAGATCCAGAAATAAAGCGCCGGCTTCATAAGCTGTGAAATGACAGGCCAGTCATAATATGAATTACCGTTCACGATATGGGAGTATATCTTCTCAAGTCCGGGAAGGTATGAATGTGAAGGTATTCCTTCGGGAAAGCTGTCATTTACCGAAGCATTGAATGTATAAAGAAGTCCGAGATCCGAGTCATCTCCGAAGCCGAGCATTTCAGCATGGGTTCTGTCATCTATAAACCAGTAACCAGCCGTAAGCCCTATCCATGCATCAAGATAATCATTAGGATATGCTTTTCCTATCGTGATATAGTCCTTAAGCAGCTGCCCCGGGTTATCCAGCCACTGGGCATTTCTGTCTCTTGATGCGATCGCTTTGGGAGAATCGGCGATAGATACATAATACGTCCCCCAGGATTCATCCGAGATATATTCATGCAGTATGCTTTGCTGCTCAGGTGTAAGATTAGCTTCCTGATACTTTACAACCCTGACCATCTGTACTATAGGGACACTGAACATCTCGATCCTGTCGCCCGTTATTGCGTTCATTGTTGTTCTTATCAGCGTCTTCCCGCCCATTCCGGCTGCAATAGTAACAAGTATCAGAGCCGCAGTCATGATCTTCTTTTTACCGCCCTTCAGAAAAACAAGACACACAGGCATCAGAAAGATCATTGCATATACAGCATTGTTCCTGAAAAGGATATTGACAATGCCTGTCAGCAAAAACAGCATCGCTGCGAAAACAGAGTCCTTCTCCGTTACCCTGATAAGAAGCAGTATAAGAAATGCAAAAACAGCAGTAAATATGATGTCTTTGGTTATGCTTATCGCAAGCACCGGATTAAATGGAAGAAATGCAAACATTAAGCATACAAATGCCGCTGCGCCTTTTCCCGTTTTTTTATAGACATATGTAACTCCCGCACTTATCGAGGCATTAAGCAGCATACTCTGCAGAAAGACAAAGACAGCCATACCGGCAGCAACGCTGCCAAGCTTTGTCCCGAGCAGATATGCCATTCTTATCAGGAAAGTATGAGCAAGCGGCTGATATTCATAGAACCATATATATCCCTTAACTGCCTCGGCAAACTGTCTGTGAAAGTCATAGCTCATTATTGCAGGATAATATGCCAGAAATGCAGGCAGCCAGCATAGCTGTATAAATACAAACGAGATCAGAAAGCAGCTTCTAACCTTTTTGCCGGGTGCATCATTTGAAATCTTACAGTTATACAAACCTGCGATAAATCTGAATATGCGGTAAGTCACCGGCAAAACGGCAAAGCTCAGAAACATTCCCGTGAACAGGATTCCAAGTTTTCCCCTTGCTCCCGGTGCAGTCATTCCGGCCATTTGGAACTGGTACCCAAGATCAGCAGCCACTGCAAAAAGCAGTCCGTAGATATATGCATAACGCAGAATCTTACGGGAATCATCCCCGTCCTTTTCCACAAGGCTCGTAAGGTTATATTCCGCGATCACGATCAGCGCAAAAAAAACGATGGAATATAAGCTCCATGTAAATACGCTTTTGAAGCCTGCATCATTCATAAGCCGGCACAGTCCGCAAAAGCCCAGTATTCCCGTAATCCCGGCTTTTACAGGTCTGTATTTGATAAATTCAGTTATCTTTTTATTCATGATCCCTCTCTCAAAGATACGGCACCATTACAGTAATGATGTCGTCCTGTCATAACGGTATCAAGGCATACAATCCTAAATTATTATTATATCAAAAACTGCCATTAATTAGAAGAAATCCGTCATGTAAAAAGGCCTTCGGGATGACCGAAGGCCTTCAATAAACAGTCTGTCATGACCATTATCTGCCCTGCTTTTGTTCAGGAGGTTATTCAGTACGCAGGATAATAATCATCTTCATAATATTCGTAATACTCTATCCAGTCATTCAGATTCTGATCTCCGCCACTCACCCAGACCGACCAGTCTATAACGCCCATCCTGACCAGCTGTTTAAGCACTTCCATTGTCCTGCTGTCTTCCTCAACAGGGCATATGGTGAATCTGTTCGAGGAATATCTGTCATTTCGGTAATCCTCTTCGGAATAGTATATCCTGTATCGGAGATTCAGTTTGATGTCCCCCATCGGAGCATCCAGATATTCGACCGAATAGTTTTCTTCAAAGTCGGCATAATAAGCTTCCATGATCATCGGAATATACTGATACGGAATTTCTATGCCATCATCCCAGCCATCAGACATCTGTAACGATATGGACATAGGATATCCGACCTCTCCGGTTTCTACCTTAAAATGGTTTTCCTTATATCCATCCGACAATAATATCTCATCGATCACATCGGGATCGGCAACCCGGTATCCTCTGCAGAAATCAAAGCCGAATTTTCTGTCAGCATAAATCGTCACATACTGGCAGAAAGGGCGTTCATCCCAGGGCTGATCACTATATCTCCACCTTTGAACGGTTTCCCCGGTAACAGGATCATATAAATACTGCCCCTCGTTTTCAAAATACAGCTTCCTTGAACTGATGATATCGTAAGCAAGGTCTGCGTCAATCTCAATATCATAACCGGATCTGAATGAACCGTCATACCAGGGACCAAACATACACCCATCCTCTCCGGGAACAAGATAATAATCAGATGAAGAGCTGTTTCTGAATGAATTGCTGTAATGTATGACAGCTCCCTTAATATTGCTGCGTGAGATCATACGTGTATCGAATCCGGTAAGATCATATATAAATACGACCAGTATCAGTTCCATCACCACAGTCACTGCGATCATCTGTTTCCAGTGCGCAAAGAACGCCTTGAAGGATCTTCCCTGGAAAACATCGATCAGTCCGTATGTAAGTACCGTGAAGAATGCAGAAAAGAATATTCTCCATCCCGCAAATGAACTGTAAAAGGTTGAAACTATTTCCGAAATAATAAATGAAACGAGAAGACCGGCATATATCGCATTCAGTGTTCTTACAAGGAATCTGTAAGGCTTATTTGAAACACCGCTTTCTGCCTCTTCACTCTTTCTTTTTGAATAGATGAAAAGAGCAAGAAAATAGTTCATGACCGTAATGGCGATAGTCATTATCAGTTCAAAAACATATGCTCCATTATGCAGGAGCTCAGCAAGAAGTTCTTCTCCTCTTGAAATGATATATCCGCAGAAGCATGCCGAGATTGGGGGTGATACCCAGAATATGGTTTCAAATGAAAACGGAAGTCTTACGAACGTATCATAATAATTATCACAAAGACAATACAAGACAGCAAATCCGAGTATCAGGTCAAATCCGATAAAGGCTATGTTCAGAATCGCGTTGAATACCGTTCCTGCAAGCACCACAGCAAGCACGATCATTGTATAGACTGCCAGAAAACAAAACAGACTTCCGATGATGATGGTGAAGCATCTTGCTGCAATCAGCCCGCCAAAGCCGAAACCAAGAGTTTCAAACGCACACATGCTCATTGATATAATCATGGAAATGACAAACGGAACAAACCATATAAGAAAACCGTTCAGATAGATCACCGAAAACTGCTTCTCTCTTTTTACGGGAAGCGAGTTTACCATGTCAGTCATACGCCTGTTAAACAGATGTCTGTATCCGAAGATTCCGACTATCAGGGCTCCGACAACAGCAATGATAAGCTGCATGATCGGCATATAATCTGAAGTGACACCATCGACCAGTTCCCGGATAGCGCTCAGATCAAGCTCCGTATTTCCGCCATTATATGCATAGGAATAATAACCGTAATCCCTGGCCTTTTTCAGCGACGAGAGCATGAAAAGAACAACTATCGGACCTGCGAATCCCTGAACCACCGATGATATAATGAGCATCCACCTTCTGTGCTTAAGATCCTCTTTCATAAGACTCCAAAGCGATGCTGCACTTTTCTTTGTTTTTTCTGTATTCATGATCTTACCTGCAGATTCTGCCTGCTGTGAACTTTGTACATTATTTTGTGATTCCGGCGAAGTCATATCCCAGCACCTCCGTTTCACTTATAAATATCTCTTCGAGAGTAAGAGGAAGAACCTCATAAAATACAGGCACCTGTGAGGTGATGATCGTCTCCAGTTCCGTACGCTGACCTCTTATGGTAAGTGTGGTCAGTGAACCGCGATGGTCCTCTGCTATGACATTGCAGTTATTCTTAACGGTATCAAGCGACGAAGCATCCCTGAATACCACCTGTACCTTGAAGATCCCGAGCTTCATGTCGCCCAGATCCTTGGACAGTATCACCCCGCCCTTATGAAGAAGTCCGACATATTCACATATGTCCTCAAGCTCTCTTAGATTGTGTGATGCGATTATCGGAGTGATCCCCGCTTCATCCATATCATGGATAAACAGCCTCTTTACGGCTTGTCTTACCACCGGATCAAGTCCGTCAAAAGTCTCATCACAAAGGACATACTTGCACCCGGAAGCAATTCCCAGCATGATCGACAACTGTTTTTTCATTCCCTTCGAAAAAGTCTGAACCCTGCGCTTTCTGTCAAGTGACAGCGCATCCATCAGCTGATCGAATCTCTCCTTTGAAAAAGTCTTCGGATACATGGTTCCGTAATAAGAAGCCATTTCGTTCGGCGTTGTACCCGGGAAGAAATACTGATCATCCGATATAAAAAATACCTTTTCCTTTACATCCGGGTTTTCCCATACAGGCTCACCATCAATAAATATCTCGCCCTTATCAGGTTTGCACACACCGCAGATACATCTCAGAAGCGTACTTTTACCCGCTCCGTTGGTTCCGACGAGACCGAATACCTGCCCTTCCGGCATATCAAAGGAGACTTCATTAAGAGCCCTTATCTCGTCATAATTCTTTACGACTCCCCTTATTTCAATCATCTCTTATACCCTCTCATAAACCTCTTTTACGCATTTCAGAGCATCTTCCATCCCGACGCCTGCTGCCTTTACCCTCTCAGCAGTTTCCCGCAGCTCCGAAAGCACCTCTCCGAGAAGACTGTCCTTCCATCTCGACTCCTCACTGACGTAGTTTCCTCTTCCGGTAATAGTCGTGATATAGCCCTTCTCCTCAAGTGATGAATAGGCTCTCTGAACCGTATTGGGATTAACCGACAGATCAAGAGCCAGGTTACGAACACTTGGAAGCCTCTCGCCCGGAGCAAGTCCTCCCTGGGCAATGAGATTCATAAGTTTCTCTGCAACCTGCTCATTGAGCGGGCGTTTGTCCCGATAATCAAGTACTATCATAAAAGCCTCCGATCATAATTAGTGTATTAAGACATTTAATACACTTGTGACATTAAAATAACACGGCCCGAAGGCCGTGTCAATCCGCCATGTCAATCTGTGTAAATCGTTTCAATCTTTCGTCAGCGTATCAGATAACGGAGCTCGTCAGATTTTAAATCTGTATCCTACGCCCCATATTGTCTCGATATATTTGGAATCGCCACTCACATCACCGAGTTTTTCACGGATCTTCTTAAT
Organism: uncultured Lachnospiraceae bacterium; assembly: GCA_946631295.1. Classification (GTDB taxonomy): domain Bacteria; phylum Bacillota; class Clostridia; order Lachnospirales; family Lachnospiraceae; genus AC2028. The sequence continues at coordinate 15,928 of CAMOZY010000023.1, read as the reverse complement.
GTGTACGGTAACGGTAGCAATATCACCCACAGATTCCATGCCCCAGATGGTTCTGAACAGATCGTCCTTCGTATAAACCTTGTTGGGGTTCTCAGCAAGGAATGTGAGAAGATCGAATTCCTTGGTGGTGAATATCTTCTCTTCGCCGTCTATAAATACTCTGCGCGCAGTCTTGTCGATCTTAACTCCGCGGATCTCAATGATGTCGTTTTCCTGCTTCTTATTGCCGGCTCCGACCAGTCTCTGATACTGAGCGATATGTGCCTTTACTCTCGCAACAAGCTCACCGGGAGAAAAGGGCTTTGTCATATAATCGTCAGCTCCAAGACCAAGTCCCCTGATCTTATCGATATCATCCTTCTTGGCAGATACCATTATTATGGGAATGTCCTTCTCAGCCCTGACCTTGCGGCAGATATCGAATCCGTCAACTCCCGGAAGCATCAGATCCAGCACTATAAGGTCATAGTCATTATTCTCTGCGGCCTCAAGACCGGTGTCGCCTCTGTCATAGATCTCAACCTCGAAGTTGTTCATCTCGAGATAATCCTTTTCAAGATCGGCTATCTCTTTTTCATCTTCGATAATAAGAATCTTAGCCATGTATATCCTCCTTATACTTCCTTATCACAAAGTGCATGCAGGTTCCTTCTCCCTCTTTGGATGTAGCCCAGATATGCCCTCCGTGATCTTCGATTATTTTCTTTACTATGGAAAGTCCTATTCCGCTTCCGCCCTGCGCTGTTGTTCTCGCTGCGTCTGCTCTGTAGAATCTTTCGAATATCCTTGATATATCGGAAGATGCAATGCCCTTTCCGTTATCTTCTATCTCTATTATGACATCCTCTCCACCGTCCATCAGTCTCATGGAGATCATCTTGATCGGCTTATCCATGTACTTGACGCTGTTTCCGATGATGTTGTTTATGACCTTGCGGAGCTGCTCGGGATCGGCGATTATAAGCGTATCCGCCGAAATATTATTCTTATAATCGAACCTGATTCCCCGGGTTTCCATGTCGAGCCCGACTTCCTCGACGCAATCCCTGAAATAATCGCTGACATTAAGTCTCAGGAAATTATACTTTATCCTGTCATTATCAACGCTTGAATACAGTGTCAGCTCATTTATCAGTTTGTCCATATCCACAGCCTTGTTGTAGATGGTCTTTAAGTACTTCTCCTGCTTTTCCGGAGTGGCTGCAACTCCGTCCAGGATACCCTCGACATAACCCTTGATGGATGTTATGGGAGTCTTCAGATCATGTGTGATATTGGAGACGAGCTCCTTGTTCTTCTTTTCCTGCTCGGCATTCCTCTCCTCATTTTCACGAAGCCTCATTCTCATGTCTTCGTAGTTTCTGAGAAGATCGCCTACCTCACCGGAAACTCCGTTATGCTCTATGACATAATCGAAATTACCTTCCCTGACCTGCGTAAGACCTTTCGAAAGTTCGGTCATGGGATCAAGTATTCCCTTTTTGTTCCACAGTGTTACGAGCAGTGCCGTGATCAGCATTACGAGGATCATGGCAACCAGCATATCAACTTTCAGCTTGCGGCTGATACCCGAATTAACCCTGACGACAATGAATATCGAACCCTCACTTCCGTCAGAAAATGTAAAGTCGAGCTGTCTTACATATTCCTCCAGGTCTTCAAAGTACAGACTGGAATTATTCCCCGGATCCATATATCCGTAGGGTGGAAGTTTGCCCCATATTCCCTCTGCCATTCTCTCGCTTCCTGCAAAAAAAAGATCATCACCCTTTCTCACAACAAGCGTACTGGACATTCTGGAAAGCTCATTACATACATCCTTGAGATATTCCCTGTCTTCAAGTGCAGCAGGTGAAGAATGTACCTTGCCTTCAAGCTCGTTAAATACCCTGTCAGTCCTTTGCACGATCTCTTCCATATCTATACCGAGACCGGTTATACCCTGATTGGCCGGGTACTCATCCACAAATGGACTGCTCATGGACATCCTTACAAGCAGAAATATGAGCACTATAAGAATCAGTGGAATAAATGCCACTGCCACAAATGTTATTATCATTCGTGTTTGGATCTTCATGGAAAAAAGTATAACATAACCGAAAATACAAGATTAAACAGACGGTTAATAATTTATAAAATTTTTAAAAAGGGAACTTACTTCCCCTCCGCATCAGCTTCCGCTGCATGCTGCTCAGCCAGCAGACCGTAAACATAGGGGAAATACGAATTATTGATGACACTTCTGTTAAAAGAGATCCTGTTTGCAACTATGGCATTGTGCCTCTTGATATATGCCTCGCCGACCTCCTCATATCCGGGATTCGGCGTAAATGTACCGGTTGCAGCCCTGTAATACCCTACTTCTGTCTTCCAGTTGTATCCGCTGTCAAAATACAGACCCTCAGCATTCGACAGAACATCCCTTCCGATATATAGTCTTGAATCCCACTCAACTCCGAACAGGTTAAGAAGAGTAGGAAGGATATCTAGAGGTGATGTGGGCTTATCGACTATGATAGGATCCATATCCTCAAGAACGCCGCACCAGATTATAGCCGTGTTCTTATCACGGTCCATCTGAGTGTTGACCTTATATCCGTACAGCTCGTCAAGATAGGGAAGATTTCCGAGATATCCTCCGTTTGTAAGTCCGTAGGGGAAATGATCCGGTGCAAGTGCTATGACCGTATCATCGGCAAGATCATTCTCTTCAAGATACTGAAGAGTGTATTCAAGAGCTTTCTCAAGTTCCAGCTGACATGCAATATAGGCCCTTACAGTCTCGCTCAGTTCAAGCCCCTTCTCCTCACACCATGCATTCACAAGATCCTTATTCCTTACAGACATGGCATTCGAGGTGAAATTATATCCACTGTGTCCGCTTACGGTCATGTAATAAATGTTGAACGGCTGATGATCCGTATAAAGAGGAAGTGTAGCCTCCATCATTTCGCAGTCACTCTCAGGCCAGTGTCTGGAGATCAGCTTCTCCATGCCGTTTCCGTATCCCATAAATCCCTCGCTGTATCCGAGAAGATTATGTGTGATATTCCTGCTGTAGTACAGATCATCATTATCATGGAAAGCCATTCCGTAATAGCCTTCATTTACGCTAAGAACAGCTCCGATATTCGTGTAAGATCCCTGTGCGGTCATCGCAAGCATGGAATCTCCGCCCCTCAGAGGCATAAGTCCGTAGATGAGCTCGAATTCTCCTCCGGTAGTTCCCGCAGTAGCCTGCTCATAATAATCCGTAAAATTGATTCCCTTAGTGGTCAGCCTGTAAAGTGCCGGTGTAAGATCCGGATCAATAATCGCAGAAGAAAACGCCTCCGCACAAAATACTATGAGATTCTTTCCCTCAAAAAGACCGGTATATTCATTCTTGGATGAAGGAGTCAGCGATGCAACATATGCATTCAGACTTGAATAAGCGCCGCCTGCTTCAGCAAGCGCCGCAAAATCTATATCAAAGGCATTCACTCCGTAAACAACAGGTTCGGGCGCTGTCTCATTTCCACTGCCGTCATCAGGAACAGGTTCCGTTACGTCAACGATCATGGGAACAGGTTCATCATACGGAATATCAACAATGATGAATTCTTCTTCCTCTGCAGGAGCTCTTCCGATATTTTTTACGTCCCTGAAAACAGAACCGGCAAGTCCGAAGGAAGCCACAGAATTCTGAAAACTGAATTTGTCGCCAAAAGTCTCATTATCAAGAAATCCTATTCCGGATCCGATCATCATGACAGATATGGCAAGCAGGCATATTCCGGCACATATAAGCCCGGCAACATAACGCCTTCCCCTGTTGGAAAGCAGACTTCCCGAAGGTTCTTCCATGGTTTTGGGAGCTTCCTCCTCATCCCCTACTGCATTCAGATCGATCATTTCGATATCCTGATCTTCCTTGGGAATGACGAAGGATTTTTCAATACATCTTGTCCTGCTTATACCCGCTACGATCCTTCTTACAAAAACAGCATATAAAACAAGCGGGACGATAAAAAGCAGTATATGTGTTATGCCGTCTCTGCAGAAGATCAGGGTCCTTATATCTCCTCCGAATCCACCGAGTGCATCCGTTGCGGCATTAAGTATCGTATTCAGATCATAAAAAACTGCGAATTCTCTTTGAATGAACAGCTCAATAAGAAATGCAACAGCTGATAAAAGAAGTGATAAAACCGCCGTAATATGCGAAAGAACTGACGGCAGCATATAAACCAGAAATGCGATGATTCCTCCTGTTATGAAGGAGAAAACCAGCATGTGGAGAACCGAAATATCAAGCACCATCGCCGATACGGAATATTTGAACACCAGCTCCATATAGAAAAACGACAGACCGAAGAATAATGTAAGAAGCAGTGCCGATGCCGAATATGATGCTTTCTTTTGTATAACCTTTTTTTCCTTACTCATTACTGACAAAAATCTTTCTTATCTAAAACGTAAAACGCTCCGGCCCGTTTGGCAGGCCGGAGAAAAAGTACTGCTATTACTGTTATCAGCCGTGAAGGCCTCTTGCCTGACGATCCATGTCCTCGACGACGATATCGTAGATTTCACCGAGGGATCTGCAGTACTCAAGTATCTTCCAGGGCTCGTTGGTGTGGAAATGGATCTTTACGAGTTCCTCATCACCGGCAGCCACAAGACTGTCTCCAACAAAATGCTCCGTGATATAGTCCTTTATCTCATCTTCATCAAGATCTTCATTCTCACTTTCGATGAGAAGCTGAGTATCATAGCGAAATTCAATTGTCTGTTCCATTATCATTCTCCTTGTTAAATACGATTAAGCATGTCCGCCACAAGTTTTGCACAGTGTGCGGCAGCCGCTCTTTCAAATGTAGGATAGTCTTCCTCTGCGGATCCGTCAGCCTTGTCGGATATAGCTCTGATAATAACAAAAGGAATACCGTTGAGATATGCACCATGAGCAATGGATGCGCCTTCCATTTCGGCACAGTCAGCTTCAAAGTCCCTGATTATGCGTTCCTTTACTTCAGAACTGGAAATGAACTGATCTCCGCTCGCAACTCTTCCTATACGGTAATTCAGGTCAGGCTGGTTTTCCTTTATCGAAATCTCGGCAGCCTCGATAAGATGTGCGTCTGCGGGGAATTCCCTTACTCCGAGCTGAGGCACTTCTCCGACTTTATATGAAAAGATGGTAACATCAACATCATGATGAACCGCATCCTTCGAGATGAGTATATCTCCGATATTAAGGTCGTTATTAAGTGATCCCGCAACTCCGGTGTTGATGACATGGGATACGTGGAAATCATCGCACAGTATCTGCACGCATAATGCGGCGTTAACCTTTCCGATGCCGCAGCGCACAACGACGGTATCAACTCCGCCGATCCTGCCCTCACAGAATTCCATTCCTGCTTTCTTCTTCACGCTGCATCCCTTGAGCTGACCCTTAAGAGTGCTCACCTCAAGTTCCATTGCACCGATTATTCCGACTTTTACCATTTTCCCTCCGATCACTGGGGATAGATAAGCCTCTCCTCAGTAATGCCATACAATACATTATTGAGATATCTGTTTGCTAAAAATGATGCCATGCCAAGATTCTGATCAAGATAATTTCCGCAATCCTTGGGTGAAGCTCCGGGAATATCTCCCTCAAAATCTCTTATAAATTCATACATTCCGGTGACCAGATCAACAATATCCTTACTTGCAAGATCCCCTGCAAGGATCAGATAAAAGCCTGTCCTGCATCCCATGGGGCCGAAATATATGACCCTTTCCTTCCATTCAGCATGATTCCTGAGATATGTAGCTCCGAGATGCTCGATCGTATGCATCTCCGCGGTATTCATGACAGGTTCCTCGTTGGGACTTGTCATTCTGAGATCAAATGTTGTTAAGACCTCACTTCCAACGGTGTCCTTTCTGGATACATATACACCGGGCTGTAGTTTGATGTGATCGATTGTAAAACTGGCTATCTTCTCCACGTCTGTCCTCCATACAAATGAACTTTACGATTTCAGTGCAAAACCGTTGTTAATTCTACCATATTTGTAGGTTTATGGTAATATCTTTTTATTCCTGGGAAATAGGAATCTTAAGTTCATCGAAAACTCCGGTCACCCACTCGTATGTAGCTCTTATTGAATTCTCGTCAACAAGTCTGTATTCCCTCTCATCTGTATTGATAGACTCTATATAATCCTTTAATTCTTCAGCACTGCCTATCTCTTTATCTTCGACATAAACCTTGTCTTCACGGATCGTAACCGTGATCAGAAGAGGGAGCTCTTCCGATGAAGAACCGGTTCCTCTCACATTTTCTTCACTGGTTTCAACATTTCTTGACGATGTGTCAGAATTCTGTATCGTATCCCCGATTCCGAATCCCAGTCCGTTACCGAACCCGAATCCGAATTTATTAAGAAGAAACAGTACAAGTATCGCAAGTATCAGCAGAACAAGTATGACCTTAACAATATTAGCCAGTTTTTTCATCAATCTTCCTCCCCTACCTTGAAGAACACTTCCTTATATTTTGACTGCAGTTCCGTAAAAGCATCCGTAACGACATTATATTCTTTTGTATATATCCTGCTCTTGTCGCAGTAAAAAACTATATAAACCGGCTGATCTCCGTTTTCTTCAACGATTTCCTCGATCAGGCTGCTGATACGAGTCCTTGTATTCTCCGTCTGATCAAGTCCCATGCGGATACTTGCGATCTCACTTTCCTCGACTCCTCTGTATATCTGAAGAACGTGATTGCTTCCACTTACGGTATTTCTCACCGTTATGATCACGGAATCGGACTCATGAAGTTCATATGCGGCTAGCTGCTCCTCATTTGCCCTGAGGGCTTCGCTGAGTCTTGCGTTTTCCTCTTCGAGGACCGCTACCTGCTCTTCATGCTCGCTCTGAACCATGTCTCTGGTTCTGGCGCCTGTCATCATCACGATAAAGAGAATGGAAAACAGGACATCAAGAAGCGGTGTCAGATTGATCTCTGTTAAATTATTCCTGCGTCTTTTTCTCATTTTGGATTTCGGATTCTTTCTCTTCCGTCACAGTCTCTTTAGATTCAGACTCATTATCATTAGCTTTAACCGGTTCACTGTCCGGGGTGCTTACGGCTTCAGTACCGGTTTTGCCTTCAGCTTCACCTTCTTTTTCAAAGGCAGTTTCCCTTCCGCTTTCCAGCATCGCATTTCTGGTGGCATCATCGCTGTCAGCCTTGTAGGAATCAACGAAAATATCTATACCATCATCAATGAAATTCAGAAGCATCGCAGTGATGCCTATATCGACCAGCTTGAATATCACGGCAAAAAGAATACCGTTTATCGTTGTGGTAAGTGCAAGACCCACGCCTCTGTATAGATCTTCACCATTGTTCATCGCAATGTACAGTCCTACTACGGTTCCGAGTATGCCCAGAAGAGTAAACAACTGGATGATCAGTGAAAATGCGGAATACCACACGCTTCCCTTCTGATAATCCCTCTGGAATCTCTCAAAATCGTCCCAGTTTCTGGATTCAACCCTCTCTACAGTCTTGCTGACCTCACGCTTGCCCTTGGTCTTGCTCAGCTTTATCTTACGGATATTATCTCTGTTAAGATCGGATATCCTCTTTCTGAATCCCGTAAGTGTCCATATTGATACCCACATAAGAACAAACTCAGCAATTGCGAGCAGATATATGAGCGGATTTACCAATACATTTAAGAATTCACAAAGTATCTTCATGGTTATCTCCTGTCAGATTCTTATCAGATCATTCTTGAGAGGTCTCAGCCGGGCTTTCTGCTTCAACGACCGCCGCAGTGGCAGCTTCAGTGGCCGTTTCAGGATTCACCTCAGATGCTGCCTCCGGGGAAAATCCTGCAGCAGGCTTGTCGCTCACACGCCTTCTCATCATCTCTTCATAATCGCTGCCGGGCATGGGCTTTTCGAAATAATAACCCTGAATCATATCGCAGCCCTGTCCTGCAAGGAAATCAACCTGATCCTTGGCTTCAACGCCCTCGGCAACGGTACGCATATTGAGACTTCTTGCAAGCTTTATCGTCTCCGAAACAACGATCTTGCCACGCTCTCCGGCATTTTCACCGCGGAAGAATTCGGCATCTATCTTCAGCACATCAAGAGGCATATCCTTGAGGGAATTGAGTGATGAATATCCGGATCCGAAATCGTCCATCGATACGGCAAAGCCATATTCCTTCAGTTTATCTATCGTGCGGACAAGAGCATTCTTGTCATCGAAGAATGCACTCTCCGTAAGCTCTAGCTCAATAAGATTTCTTGGAGCACCGGCCGCATCAACAACATCCCTTATCTGTTCTGCAAGATCCGGCTCGATGAAATGAGCTCTTGATACATTGACCGAAACGGGCACACAGGTAAATCCCTGATCAATCCACCTCTTCTGATCAGCTGCAACATGCTTTAACATATAGTGATCGATCTCGGTAATAAACCCGTTATGCTCAAAAATAGGAATAAATCTCCCGGGTGGTATAAGTTCACCTTCCTTATAGCCTCCGAAGCCTGTGGATCTCCACCTTATCAGAGCCTCTGCTCCCTTCAAAATTCCCGATGAAGGATCATACTTGGGCTGATAATATACGATAAAGGATTCATTCTGAAGTGCTTCCCTGCAATGCTCCTCAACCTGATCCTGCCACTTTCTTTCCTCTATGAGTTTGACATCGAAGAAGGCTATATCGGATCCTTCATTTCCTTCAATGGTCTTTCTTGCGGTTGCGGCATTATTGCATTCCTGATCAAGATCAACCCACTTGCGCTTCTTTATCTTTCCGCTTTCAGTCCTGAAAGGAGGGATCAGAGAAATACCCAGATGATATGTGAAAGCGTGTGCCTGATCAATCTTCTCAAGTTCCGATATAAGTGTGCGAAGCCTCTGAACAAGCGCATCCTGGTTGTCTGCTTTTAACAGAAGATGGAATTCACCATTTGTTGCATAAGCACTCAGCTCGCCCATTTTCAAATGCTTCTTTATACAGGAACTTGTCTGCTTGAGAAGCTTTTCTCCGTCAGCAACAGAGTGACACATACAGTATGAATTGTATTTTACGATATGAAGATCCACTACCGCAAAAGTAGACTCTTTGGCAAACCCGGTTTTAAGCTTCTTCTCACCGTAATAAGTAAACCAGGTCTGGTTGTGGCCGCCGGTTGCAAGATCTCTGAACAGTACCTTTCTTACCCTGTACGTATTCCTGATATTGCTGATCATATTTCCGAGGAAAAGGAAGAAGATAAGAACAAGAAGAAGACCGACTGAGATCATCGCCGTTCCCATAATGGCAAGGTCTCCGAGCATGATCGACACACATCCCCTGCCTATGAACTTAGAATTTCCTCCATCAGCATCTATTCCAATCCAGTAAGGAAGCCTTATCTGAATACCTGTGGAAAAGGCAAATGCATATCCGCCGAAAAAGCTTGATTCCGTATCGATTATGTCATCATTGACAACCAGAATATCTGCAGTTTCTTCGCCTCTGCCTTCTTCAAGCAGCTTGATCATTCTAATCACATCAAAAGTGATATCTCCGTCATCATCAACCCAGATATAGGTATTTTCCTTATCCGGATAGATTGTGATCTCGCCCTCTACATTTGCGATATGGGTTGTTCTTCCGGAATTGTAGCAGGTATTATCTGCATCTCCGTGTAAAAGCCTGCCGGCTTCATCCCTGATGATATAATCCCTTCCTTCCTCATCAAGGATATCCCACATCAGGTCTTCTGAGTCATTTTCCAGACCGTGATCATAGATTCTGGCCATGTATGCAACAGATTCATACTCGGATGCGATCTTGGTCTGTACCATATAATATCCGACCGTCACAACGCAGTCGATCAAAAGAATTGCTGCAATAACACTGAACAGCAAAAAAAGGACAAGCGAAAGCCATCCGTGTCCCTTCTTCAGTTTTGAGATCTGTTTTTCTTTTCCGCTTTTCATCTCTACTCCCCTTCAGAGAACATGCATTGCATACTGCATTAATTATATAATATTCCGCAAAAAATAACAAAAGATCCCTCAGTCACTACTAAGGGATCTTTCACTATATTTTCCTATATTATCAGGCTTAGAATACAGACCGTCTGTTACTCCTCCACGGGGAGTGATTCCATGATATCAACAGGATTTCCTCCCACTGTCATCATCAGTCCAAGATGGGGACCGGTAGAATTTCCGGTATTACCGAGCGTGCCTATTACATCCCCGGCCTTAAATGCATCTCCTGCTTCAACATTAATATCTTCCAGATGACTGTATGTGATGCGAACTGAAAGGTTTGCATCCGGAGTGATGATAATATAATTACCGTCTATTTCATCAAATCCTGCTTCCGTGACGCTTCCATCGCATACAGCGTAGATTGAAGTGCCGGTCTGTCCGGCAAAATCCGTCTCGGGATGCTCATCCGCGTCAAAGGATCTTGTTATTACGATCACCTCAACAGGCACTGCATTCAAAGTCACAGGATTATCCGCCCGGGAATCTGCAGTCTGGAGAGAATCATCTGATTCTGAATCCACATCATGAATCGAATCATCCTGAGCAAACTCATCTCCTGCAATCTCCTCATAATCCATTAAAACAAATTCTTCTCCATCTTCAAGCTGGACCATGCTGAAATTATCGGAACCATCTGCAATGAAGAACAGGCTGTCACCTTCCATCCTGAATCTGTTTACTCTATCTGTACCAATCCTTGGATCATCACGCATTATCAGGATGCCGTCTTCTATTTGGTAAGCGCCGAATCCTATATAACTGCTTATCGGAGACTCATACCATGTATATGTACCATCAGGATTAAGCGTAATACCAAAATCAATCCACCCTCTTCCGTATGTCATTCCGGTATTGCCGGTATATGAATAGGTCTGTGTATTCTGAAGGACTATCTCTGAAGAATCTGTAACGGGTTCGGACTGAGCAAAATCCTCGGCCGGCTCTGTATTTCCATCTTCGGCCGCCTGAACCGTTCCCGGTCCGTTATCTTTTTGAGGATTGGTTATAAAGCATATGCCAATGATAACGCATACCGCAACCGATATGATGATCACCCAGAATGCAGGCTTCTTATAATTCAGAACACCCTTAACTCTTGACTTAACATCCGTCTCACCAAATGCCAGCGGACATGCAGCAATAACATGTCTCTGGATACTGCAGTCAAGAAGCGCCTGTGAATAAGCTGCCATAAAATCTTTGTCTTTATCACGGATCACCTTTTCATCGCAAGCGCTTTCGATGTCTCTGCAAAGAAGGATATATGCAAACCAACACAAAGGATTGAACCAATATACTGATAAGATCAGGAATCCCAGTGGTTTCCATACATGATCGAATCTCGCAAGGTGAGCTCTTTCATGAGCAGTAACATATTCAAGTGTCTCCTTATCCATTCCGGACGGAACATATATTGAAGGTCTGAATATCCCAAGGATAAAAGGTGACTTTACCTCATCACACTCAAATACTCCGTCAGATATGGGAGCAGATATCCTGACTTTTCTTTTCAGGAGAAGACTGCTGATAAGTGCATATCCGCACATCATTATCATTCCTGCTATCCATACAATTCCGGCTGCATATGCAACCACCTGCATGGGATTGACGCTTGATCCGGGATCCGGAGCCATCGTTTCTGCCATAGCCGGATTAACCGTATTGTCAATGATCCTTATTCCGGAATAGATATGAGGATCCTGCTGCATTGTTATATTGACCGGAATCACTTCACTGCTTGGAAGCAGGCTGAGTGCACTGGTTAATGAGACCGGACATATAAGCCTGAATGCCACAAGAGCCCAAAGCAGACATGATACCCATCTTGGTGCTCTTTTCAGGAAAAGCCTTGCTGCCATCACGGCAAGTATCAGCCATGATGCGTTCAGTGTCATATTCAATATCTTCAAAAATATTTCACTCATACTTAACGCCCCTGTTTCTTAAATCCGTCGATCATCTTCTGTATCTCGTCAACTTCCTTTTTGGAAAGTTTTTTACGGGAAGTGAATGCAGCAATAAATGCAGGAAGCGATCCCTCATATGAATCTTCAATTATCTGCTCACTCTTTGCGGAATAGAATTCATCCCTGTCTATAAGAGATGTGACTACGCCGTCTTCATTCTGCAGCAGGCCTTTTTCACAGAGCTTTCTGAGCACAGTATATGTCGTGGGCTTTTTCCAGCTGAACTCCTTCTCACATATCTTAACAAGTTCGCCGGATGATACAGGCTCATTGGCCCATACGACATCTGCGAATCTTTCCTGCAGTGCTCCTAATTCCATATCCTTCATTTCCATATATACTCCTTTGGTTTATCCCTGTAAACCAACGTCAGTTTATCGCAATAAACCAAATATGTCAAGCAGAGATTTAAAAAATAATATCTGCAAAAAATGAATCAAAAAGTGCTATCGGGATTTGATCACCGGTAGCACTTTGCACATAATGCATATTTATTTCATGATAACGGGAATGTAACGCTCCAGTAGCCTTCAACAAGTCCGCCTGTGCAGGTCCAGAATTCTCCGCCTATTTTGTATTCCTGCAGTTCTTCAGCAGGGATATCGAAAACATATTCTTCGTAGCTGTCTGTATGGCTTTCATCCCAGAATGCATAACTGCCTGCATATATTACCCTGTCAGAGTCTTCTTTTTCAAGATATAAAAATCCGTGATTATCAGTATGAAGAATATCATCATATTTTATCTGAACATGGAGCTGTCCATCCACCAGTCCGTAACCGGTCAGGGTGACACCTTCATCCAAACACATTCCGTCTCCGGGAATGATAATCTGTATTCCGTCTTCTATATCGCTTCCGCTGTATCCTCTGAAATACGGATCTGCAAGGTACTCCGTTATCACCGGAAGATTTGAGACATCAATCTGATCAATACACATATCAAAATGCTTCTTTCCTGTTAGCAGCTGACTGACAGAAAAAGTGATCTTATCCCCCGGAATGAGAACATGATTCATCTGTTCAACGGAAATCATATATATAAGTTCACCTGACTCTTCATCGAAGCTTACAAGAGAGCATCCGCCTGACTGATCATAGGGAGTATGTATACTATAGCTGTCGAAGAGATCCGTTGTGCCATCAAGTCTGTTACCCGTGATATCACGCAGCGAAATAAGTATCTCTGCATTTTCACCCTGCACATCAGCTGCTACAACTGTCATAAGTATTCCTTCATCTTCACAGGACATATTTACAGGCTTAAGTTTCTGTGCAAGCCCCGGTGATATTCTGTACAGCAGCTCATATACTTTTTCATTATCATTCATCGCCATGACAGGAACGGTGATACCCATACACAGTATCAGTGCTGCCGCAATGGCTGCCCACCTCCATACATAAGTATGTCTTTTCTTTTTTACTGTTCCGGCTTCATAAATAAGATCCGCATCTATCTCAGACATTCCGAATAATGCATCATATCCGTTCATATTTCATACCCCTCTCTTTCAAGATATTTCCTGAGTTCATTCCTCATCCTGAAAAGCTGTGTCTTTACTTTGCTTTCCGAACATCCGAATTCTTCGGCTATCTGCGGTACCGTATCCAGATAGTAATATCTTCTTATGAAGATCTTCCTCTTTTCTTCGGATTGTTTACGCAGGAATCCACTGATCAGTCTTCCGAATTCCATCTCATCAATATGGCTTTCAACATTTTCGGAAGAAGGAATACACTGCTCCATTTCCTCAGACAGTTCCGTTATAAAGGCTTTTCTCTTGAGCCTTTCTTTTTGAACGCATCTGTTTATCGAAATGTTTCGGACAATACGTGACAGAAATGCCGGAAAATAATCCCTCGGATCACTTGGCGGTATTCTGTTCCAGGCTTCAAGATATGTATCGTTAACACATTCCTCCGTCTCATCCGCATCACCGGTTATACGTTTCGAGACGGACCTTAACATACTCCCATACTTATCCGCGGTATGGGAAATTGCTGATTCATCCCTGTTAAGATACATATCGATTATCTGACTGTCTTCCACCTTTGCTGTCTCCTTTTTGCCCTCTCACCATATATAGCAATTTTTTGAGGTAAATGGTTACACTTTTTTCAAAAAAATCAGCGGGACCAAAATAGGTCCCGCCATACTCGTCATAAAATAATCATCATTCCCACAAGTCCCAAGCATCACAGAATACCCTCATATTCCATCGAACGGGACTTACAGGTTCCGTCAAGTTTCTCACATTCTCCATATCCAACAAAATGAAGACCGCATTTCTCCATAACATGTCCGGAAGCGAGATTAGGTTCAACATGACTTGAACAAAAATGTGTAATGCCGAACTCCCTTTTGGCAAAATCGATCATTGCCTTAGCAGCTTCTGTTGCATATCCCAATTTCCAGCAATCGTATCTGAAGTTATAACCAAATCCCCAAAATCCTTCTTTTGTAGAACTTGGACCAATACTTCCGCTACCGATCAGTTCATTATCAGATAAGCGAACATATCCGAAATTGTACTCTCCATTAAATTTTTCGATAGAACTCAACCATTCGCGAAGTTTCTCTTTATCAGTATATGTCGGATATACCATATATCTTGCTACGCGTTCATCACTTACCCATTTCCAGACAGCATCCATATCCGCAACTGTCATCGGGCGAAGCAATAAACGTTCAGTTGTTATCTCATAATCATGTGCTCTCACTTTTACTCTCATCCTTTAACTGAAAACAATTGTCACATTCCTTTCACAGTGACTTCTTCCTGGATAAAATCCTTATATTTTTCATACTCCCTTTTCCACATCTCCCTAAGGCCTTCAGTTATATTATCAGATTTACCCTTAGCGATAAGTTCAGCTTCCCTTTCCTCAGGAGATCGTTGTGATCTCGAATTAATTTGATCACTTTTACAGATGGACAGAAATCCACTGAATGAATCTGCAATCTTGATCAATTCAAATCCTTTTTCATGATCACTGAAATACACAGCACCTTTATTGTCATCGTTTATCCCAATAGCATAGTAATCTCCATATGAGTCTTCACCTATCGGAATACAATGCTTGTTTTTCAGCATCGAAATCTGCATATAATTCTCAATATCTTTTTTAGCATTAATCCCGAAAAGATATCTGAGATCAGATGAAACACCATTTATTCGTACTGTTGTTTTAGGTGTATCCCCACCATTATAATTTATCAAAAAGCAGCGATATTGATCATCCAGCTCTATGCCATTTTTATTCTCAAATTCTTCAACAAGTTTTGATGATCCATTTCCATATTTTGAAATAAGCATTAAAACGACCTCTTATGATATTCCTATATATAACACTGCTACACTCTTTATCTTCCGGCATAACTTACAAATTTTTATCGTTGCTTGGAGTAATAAACGAAATCATTGTCACGTCTTATCTCCGTATATCCTATTTTCGTGTAAAAAGAATTTGTTCTGATGTTCCATATTGGTGTAACATTCGTGGTTCTCTGTTTAATCGAGCATTATTCTCAGTCCAAGTTCAAATGCGAGAAACATTATTTTCGTCTTATCATCAAGGCGCGAACCGCCCGAGAGGCTCCTCGGATCCCAGGAAGAATGATCAAGATTGTCGCCGGCATAAAAGTATTGAAAGAATTCCGTTCCTCTGAAATCGCATACCGCCTGCATTCCGGCGCATTCCATTTCAACACAGATTGCACCTTGTTCTTTCCTGCGGTTCACTTTTTCTCTTGTTTCACGATAACAAGCGTCTGTTGTCCATGTCATGCCTTCAACATACGAATAGCCGCAATCCACAAGAACATTCTTGAATGTATCTCTATACTTTTTATGTAAACGGTGCATAACCGGTACTGGCATAAATGATAGCCGCCTTGCGGCGGCAGA